>CAMOEW010000003.1 GCA_946612625.1 uncultured Prevotella sp. | reverse complement strand
CTGAACACCCTGTATAATTTGCGACGGCATTATCCGAATCACGGAAATGCCGTCGCAATTTTTTTCGAATCAGAATTTACTTTTCATTTCTTTAGTAAGTTTTGTTCGGAGCAGAATTTACTTTTCATTTCTTTAGTAAGTTTTGTTTTAAGTATTTACTACTTGCTTGAGCGCGGTTTTCCTAAAATTTGAGTAAATAGGAATCTTTGTGGAAATTTTGTGTGAAAGTTTTGGAAATAAGCATTAAAATTGCTAACTTTGCAAAATAATTGTGCTTCACGATGTTAAATTAAAAAATATTAGAAATTATATGAAAAAAATCATCCTGTTTCTACTGACAGCAGTTTCCTATATCTCATTGAGTCATGCTGTTCCGGCCCATCCCGGCAGCGTTAAGGTGAAGCAACCCGACGGTACATACGTAACAGTTCGATTGCATGGCGATGAATATCTGAATTTCAATACCACTGAAGACGGATTCACAGTAATTAAATGCAGCGACGGTTTCTACCGATACGCAACAGGAGTAAGCCATGGACAGCTGTCGGCATCGGAAATCGTGGCTCATGATGCCGCAAACCGCAGTGCGGATGAAACTGCTTTTCTTGCTTCACAGCAGCGCTATCTCATTCCTGCAATGACTGAATCAGGCTCAAAGATGCACAAAAGTGCCCGCCAGCGTGCAGAGAGTCCCCATAAACTCATTGACTACAATAAATTCAAGGGACTAGTGATTCTTGCCGAATACTCTGACCGTAAGTTTATGCGCGACGACGTGCTCGACTTCTATAAGGACATGACGAGCAAGGAAGACTGGACGGGATATACCGACCACAACTCGAGGCGTTGGGTAAGTTGTACGGGAAGTGTGAGCGACTATTTCCGCGACAACTCGTTCGGAATCTTCAAACCTACATTCGATATCCTCGGACCTATTGAACTCGACTACAAGTGTACCGACATGAAGCAGGCTTCTATGTCGGTCGAGATTATGCTCGACGTGCTCAGTAAGGCAGAAGCTCAGACAGACTTGTCGCAGTATGATATCGACAACGACGGATATTTAGACATGGTGTATATCATCTATGCCGGATATGGCAGCAACATCTCGGGAAACGACGAAAACTATCTATGGCCTCATGCCAATAATTATACCGGTTATTCACGGTATATGAAGTGGAGCTTCGATGGCAAATATATAGGACGCTTTGCCTGCAGCACCGAGATTAGTGACTCGGAAGTCCGTGGCGGAACAAGCCTCGACGGAATAGGTACTATCTGTCATGAGTTCTCGCATGTGCTCGGACTAATGGACCACTACGACGCCAACTATGAGGAAGACGGTCGGAGTGCCGACCCCGGTTCGTGGGACGTTATGGCAGGCGGCAACTATCTGAACGACAGCCGTACACCTGCCGGTTATAATGCATACGAGCGCACGTTTCTCGGATTTGCCGAGGCTCCCACTAAAATCGATGGCGAAGGCTCGTTCTCATTAGAACAGATTGGCAAAAACGGAAAGAGCTACCGCATCGACTCGCCGAACAAGGATGAATATTTCTTGCTTGAAAACCGCCAGAAAAGCTTCAAGTGGGACGCATACCTGCCCGGCGTGGGTATGCTCGTGTTCCGTGTTGATGAGTCCGACCCTGATGTATGGCAGAGCAATAGCGTAAATACTAATCCGGCGCACAATTATTTCAAGTTGGTACGTGCCAATGGCGACCATGTGCAGGGAGGCTATTCTATAGACGGTGCAGGAGATGCCTTTCCCGGAACCGCTAATGTGAAGGAACTCAACAACGTCACCGAGCCAGCAAACCTGCTGACATGGAACGGCAAGTCAACACAGTGGGGGTTAGACAAAATCACGCTTGTGAACGGTAATATATCATTCTATGTCAGCAATACCTATATACTGAAGATGCTGTCGTTGCCTGATGCGGCCGACGTGGCAGTGGGACAGACCATACAGTTGGATGCCGTGCCCACACCGAGCTATGCTACATACAAACTAGAATGGAGCAGCAGTAATACCGATGTTGCCACTGTTGACAACGAGGGCAAGTTGACCGGAGTTGCTGAAGGCACCGCAGTTATTACCGTGACGAGCGACAATGGCCTGTCGGCATCCTGTACAGTTACGGTGAATACAATTGCCGCCATCTCAGTAGCCGAATTCAAGACAAAGGATGTGGGTACGGAAGCTCTGCTTCAGTTGCGTGATGCCAGGGTGCTCTACGTATATAACAACGACTCTTATATCCGCGACGGCTCAGGCAGCACTATAATGTTCAAGGACATCGACTTGGGACTGAAGCGCAACGATATTGTCAGTGGAACACTATTTGCAGGCGTGGCATCCGAGAACGGGTTGGTGCAGGCGGTAAGTCTCGGAATGTCATCAGATGCCTCTGGCCTTACAATTACAGCCGGAGAAACGGTTCAGCCGCGTGCCGTAAATATCGACAGACTGGCAGATTCTGACTATTGCGACCTTGTAAAACTGAAGGCAGTGAAACTGGTAAAGAACGGTGGCGTATGGGCCGAGGGCAACGACAAGTCGCTGCGAGTATGGCAGAAGTTCCAGGTTAAGAATGTCTCTATTCCCAAGAACTATAACGGCAAATATTATAATGTAATAGGAATCTACGGTACAGATGTGCTGAACGGTGAGATTATCGATGAGCTATATCTCGTTGACTTCGACGGCCAGTTTGAGGCTGCATCTCCAAGTATTGAGGGCGATGTCACTGGTGACGGCGTTGTGAACGGTACCGACCTGACAGCATTGGCAAACGTAATCCTCGGCAATAGAGAAACGACCGATGCAGCTGATGTCAACGGCGACGGCACGGTAAACGGAACCGATCTCACGGCGCTCGTGAATATCATCATGAGCGCCGGAGAGTGACTCCGTTATAGTCTGATTAGTGTGGAACCGTTGTTGAACTTCACCACGTAGATGCCTCCGGGAAGGCCGCGAAGACTTACTCTGCCGTTGGCAGCATTGGAAACCGTCAGAACCTTCTGTCCATTCATATTATAGATGCTTACTGCGGTATTGGTGTTACCGCTTATTATCAGTTCGCCGTCGCGTATTGCAAAATGCTTGTCGGTGGGCTGGTATGTCGGCAGACCCTCAATTTTTGAATCTATCTTGAGAATCTTAAGCAGTCCGTGATAGGCATCGATTTCTCCCATGCCATAAATGTAGTTAGGGTAGTTCAACGTCTCGTCGGGGTGAGTCGAAGTCTCGGCCATTATGTTCTTTATGTCTTCGGGGGTCAGGGTTGAGTCGGCCTGGAGCCATAGCGCTATGACGCCGGTAACAACAGGTGCCGACATCGACGTGCCGCAATCGGCCTGCATGAAATATGTCTTGTCGTGAGTCTTGATATCTGCAATTGTGTTCTTTGCTGTACTTACAGATTCATTAGGATTAAAGCTGTTGACAGCAGAGACGACGTTGAATCCGGGGGCACAGATGTCAGGCTTCATTGTCTCGAAAAGCGTAGGACCTGTTCCCGACCACGACACAATTTTTCCTTCGGGATTGAGATTGCTGCTCTCCGCTGTTATTTCGTTTCCGCTAAGATTCGCTACTGTCTGCCGGTGGCTTGTTGCCCCCACACTTATCATCCGGCTGAATGCCGATGGTTGTGAAATGGTGTAGGGCGCATTTGACGTGGCGGTGCTCTTGCTCCACTGGTTGAAAGCGAGCTTGTTTTCGTTTCCGAGAATATCAACGTCGGCTTCTCCCTCTACGATAAGCTTGAGGCTTGTATGCTCATAAATCTCCCTCACTATCTGTGGGAAGTTTAGTGCAAGCAGATATTCTTTTGTCTGGCGCTCAACGTTGGATGTGGCTATTGCTGTTATATAGAGCCGGTGCATCACACCTTCTGTCTCGCCCACATTGGCACTGTCTGAGTATTCCTTGCCGGCGAGTGCGTCAAGGGCGGCGCTGCTGATTCGCAGCGTGTCGGGCTTGTTGCCGTCAACGATTATCTTCAACATGAACGAGTCGCTTATTGGTGAACGGAAGGAGAGCATACAGTTGCGGTTTTTCAGATACATCGTTTTGTCAAACCGTTCACTCCGGCTTTTATGACGGTAGATGTCGCTGTCGCTGTTGTTGCCTGCTGCACATACGATGATGCGGCCTTTGCCCACGAGGTTGTTGAATGTCTCTTCTGTCAGGCTGTAGTCGTTGCCAAACATTAACTGCGCCCCGTAGCTCAGATTGATTACGCACGGCTGATTGTGCTTCCCGGCATACTCGAAGGCGTTTATTATCGACAGTACGTGCATGGCGTTCGACAAACCTATTGTATTGTATAAGGGTGGGAATACACTGTCTTTTTCTGCAATCAGCCTGTAGAGGTCTTGGGCAAGAGTATGTAATTGCGAATCTGTATATCCGCTTAGATGTGCCAGGCTTGCCACGATGTCGCTCTCGTAGGCTATGCCCTTGTATTTTCCGTCAAGCACGGGGCTCCCAGCTGCTATTCCCATGACGTGGGTGCCGTGGGTGTGCTGCAGGCTGTCGCATGTGCCACCGGCAGCAAGTATGTCGTCGCTTGTGATATATTTCGAACCGATTGACAGGAAACCGTTGCCCTTGCCGGTATATATGTCCCAAGCCTCTTTTATGCGCGATGTGCCGTCGGCATTAAGGAACATCGGGTGTGTGAAATCGAATCCTACGTCGTCAATTCCCACCACAACACCTTTGCCGGTGAAAGCCTGCGGCAGCTGTGTGCCATTGTAGGCTGCATTGGCATTTATCACCGATGCGGTGCTGTCGGTAAGTATCTCGGGCAGTGGGTTTGCCTCCATGCGCAGCACCCTGTTGTCTATCGAGAGGCTTGCAATCTTGTTGTCGGGCACGATGGCCACTCTTATGTCGTTGATTCTCTTGAGCACTGTGCATCCCTGCTCTTTCAGCAGTCCGTCGCTTTCGCCCGGAGCAAGCTTTACCAATGCCATCGTGGCATGTGGCATCATGGGCGTGCCTTTGGCTCTTTTCATCTGTTTTTGCCGGTTGTAGTTGTTGGCGTTGTGAATGAGCATCGGAGTGAGCTTATAGCTGTTGATTATCTCCTGTGCATTTGTGGCAACCGCTGTTGTCAGGGTTGCGAGCATGATTAAAAAGATTTTTTTCATTTGCATATATAAATTTTTTCTTTTGTAAACGAAAAAAGGAGTTGTAGCCGTGTGGCTTTCAACTCCATATTTTCTGTCGGGATTACTGGACTCGAACCAGCGACCTCGCGCCCCCCAGACGTGTGCGCTACCAACTGCGCTAAATCCCGAACATTTGTTTTTTGCGGTGCAAAATTACTGCTTTTTATTGGAATAAACAAATTTTTTGCGATGTTTTTTGGATGTTTAGATAAAAAAGGCTATCTTTGTATGCTTTTTTTAGATTATATAAAGGTATGATACACGAAATAACAGCCCCAATATCGCTGAATGCCACTATCGACTTGCCTGCTTCAAAGAGCATATCTAATCGTGCCCTGGTGATACATGCGTTGTCGGGATTGACAAAGATGCCCGACAATCTGTCCGACTGCGACGACACTGAGGTGATACTACGTGCTTTACGCGATAATCCATACGAGATAGATATCATGGCAGCAGGCACCGCCATGCGTTTCATGACGGCCTACCTCTCGGTGACAGAGGGCGAGCATGTGCTGACAGGCACACAACGTATGCGTCATCGTCCGATTCATGTCCTGGTGAATGCCCTGCGCTCATTGGGGGCTGATATAGAATATGTAGGCGAAGAGGGTTTCCCCCCGTTGCGCATACGTGGCAGGAAGCTCGACGGTGGATATCTTGAGATTCCCGGAAATATCAGTTCGCAGTTTATCTCAGCTCTGCTGATAATAGGTCCAGTGCTCACCGAAGGACTTCAGCTACACCTCACCGATGCTGTCATCTCAAGGCCGTATATTGACCTCACACTCTGGACAATGCGCGAATACGGTGCCGATGCTGAGTGGAGCGGCGGAGATACGATAGATGTGAAGCCACGGCCTTATCGTAGGGAAAACAGTTATGTTATCGAGAATGACTGGAGTGCTGCAAGCTATTGGTACGAGATGGTCGCCCTCTGTCACGACTGTGCTGCAGAGGTGCGTCTGACCGGACTTACCGACGGTTCCCGACAGGGCGATTCGATAGTGCGTTATCTCTTTAGTCTGCTTGGCGTGAAAACGGAGTTCGTGAGCCGCGAACAGGGCGTACCCACAACAGTAATATTGCACAAGAGCGGTCATTGCGTGCCGCGCCTGGAGTTCGATTTTGTCAATTGTCCCGACCTTGCACAGACCTTCGTGGTCACATGTGCCATGCTTAATGTGCCTTTCCGCTTCAGCGGTCTTTCCACATTGAAGATAAAAGAAACCGACCGTATTGAGGCGCTGAAGACAGAGATGCGCAAGCTTGGCTTTGTGCTTCACGACAATGGTGCTTGCGAGCTGTCGTGGGACGGCGAGCGTTGCAATCCGTCGCCAGACGCCATCGATACTTACGAAGACCATCGCATGGCTCTCGCCTTCGCTCCGGCAGCGTTCCGTCTGCCACGCATACGTATAAATAATCCGCAGGTTGTGACGAAATCGTATCCAGCTTTTTGGGAGCATTTGAATAAGGCCGGCTTCGGCGTGTTAACCTTAAACAATTGACGTTGTAGCATGTGGATATTGTTGATGGCAATAGTGGTCCTGGGTATTGCGACGGCGCTCATGGGACATTTCCTGTCGGGGGTTGACGGTGAGGTTGTTGTTGTCAAATCCGATTGCGGCAGTTGCAACGGCATTAATGCGAAGTGCGAACAGGAATGTATGATGGAGGCAGCCACCAAGGACATCGAGTATTTCGACGATGAGAGTCTCGACCGATTCCGTGGTCGCGACGGTTCCGAATACAGCGACACTGAGGCAGAGGAGTTCCGCGAGGTTCTATATACGATGAAGCCCGACGAGGTGAAGCTGTGGAATCGCAGTCTGATATTGCGTCAGGTTAATATTCCCGATCAGGTGCGCGACGAATTGTTAATGCTTCTTTCCGAATGAGTATATTTGAATACGTTTTTTTTCAGAATGCCATTGCCGGTTCTGTTCTTGCCAGCATCGTGTGCGGCCTGATAGGTACTTATATCGTAACTCGCCGCCTGGTATTTATCAGCGGTGGCATCACTCATGCGTCGTTTGGCGGCATCGGACTGGGAGTGTTCTTTGGCATCAACCCAATTCTTTCGGCAATGCTGTTCGCGGTTCTCTCGGCATGTGGCGTACAGTGGATGAGCCACCGAAACGATGTGCGCGAGGATTCGGCAATAGCACTGTTCTGGACCTTCGGTATGAGTGTCGGAATAATCTGCTGTTTTCTCACACCTGGTTTTATGACAGATCTAAGTGCCTATCTCTTTGGAAATATCCTCACCATCAGCACCGCCGACCTGTGGCTGCTGGCTATACTTGCTGCCGTGGTGAGTGTGGTGTTCTGTGTGCTGATGCGCACCATTGTCAGTATAGCGTTCGACCCTGTGTTTGCACGTTCGCAAGGGCTTCCGGTTGTCGCCATTGAGTATATGATGATGATACTTACGGCAATGGCTATAGTTGCAACGTTACGCATGGTAGGCATTGTGCTCGTGATAAGTCTGCTCACCATACCTCAGCTGACCGCCAATCTGTTTACATATTCCTTTCGGAGAATGGCATGGCTGAGCGTTGTGTTCGGTATCGCTGATTGTTTCTGTGGGCTTATGCTTTCCTATTGGCTCAACGTGCCTTCGGGTGCGACGATTATATTTGTGTCGATTGTTTTTTATGCTGTGCTGAAGGCAATAAAGTTGAGAATTAAGAGTTAAGAATTAAGAGTTAAGAATTAAGAGTTGAGGAAAAGTGCTTATATAGTAATATGTGTGCTGACGGTAATCGCATTACTGGCAGGCTGTTCTACGCGCACTAACACAGCAGGCTCCCGATTCTGGCACTCGTTTAATTCCCGTTATAACACATATTATAACGGTTCGCTGGCATTCATCGATGGTGCCGAGGCAAAAGAGAACGGCAATAAAGACAACTTCACCGAACTGTTGCCGCTATATACCATCGGCAACAAGCAGAGCCGTCAGCTTGGGGCAAGTAATTTCGACCGGGCTATCGAGAAATCGCAGAAAGTAATCAAAATACACAGTATTAAGGCACGGCCGAAATGGCACGGCAATAGCCGCAAGACTCCAAAAGACCTGGAATGGCTCAACCGCCGCGAATACAATCCGTTCATATGGAAGGCGTGGTTGCTTATGGGAAAGTCGCAGTTTCAGAAAGGTGAGCTCGAGGAGGCTGCCGCCACGTTCTCATATATGTCGCGACTTTATGCCACTCAGCCCGCCATCAACGGCATTGCACGTGCCTGGCTTGCCAAGACGTATGCCGAACTCGACTGGCTATATGATGCTGAGGATGTTATCACGAAGATGGGACGCGACTCTATGCACTACCGAGCCGTGACCGATTGGGACTATGCCTACTGCAACTATTATCTTCACACCAAGGACTATCAGAAGGCAATTGACTATCTGCGCAAAGTAATCAAACACGAGAAGCGCCACAAGCAGAAAGCCCGCGAGTGGTATCTTATGGGGCAGTTGCACACCATAATGGGCAACAAGCGTGAGGCTTTCAATGCATATTCACACGTAATGAGGCTGTCGCCACCTTACGAGCTGAAGTTCAACTCGCGCATCGCCCAAACTGAAGTGATGGCTGCCGGACAGTCGAAAAAGATGATTCGCCGTCTGCGTCGTATGACCCATAACGACAACAACAAGGAATATCTCGATCAGGTATATTATGCCATCGGTAATATCTATCTTGCCGAACGCGATACCGCAAATGCTATTGCTGCATACGAGAAAGGCAATAAGGAGTCAACACGCAACGGGATAGAGAAGGGCGTGCTGTTGTTGAAGCTTGGCGACATATATTGGACTAAGGAGAAATATAATGATGCCCAGCGTTGCTACGGCGAGGCGATAGGACTGCTCGACAAAGACCGCGACGACTATGAGCAGCTGTCGCGCCGTTCGAGGATTCTCGACGAATTGGTGCCATTCACCGATGCCGTCTATCTGCAAGACTCGCTTCAGGAACTTGCAGTCATGCCAGAGGCAGAGCGGCTTGCTGCCATCGACCGCGTGATAGATGCATTAAAGAAGAAAGAGAAGGAAGAGAAGCGTGCGGCAGCCATTGCCGAGTCGGAACAGATGCAACAGAAGCAGGCGGCGGTCGGAAACCGCCAGCAGTCAGCGGCACTGGGAACAGTTACGCAAGGCAATGGACAATGGTATTTCTATAATCCTCAGGCCGTGAGCCAGGGTAAGGCTGCTTTCCAACGGCAGTGGGGAAAACGCGAGAATGCCGACAACTGGCAGCGCATCAACCAGACTGTAGTGGCATCGTTAGACCTGCCTGACAGCAGTTCTGAAGAGTTATCAGACAGTATAGATGCCGATAGCATTGGTGCTGGGCTGCTGACAGAAAACGGAGAAGCCATTGCTGATACTACAGCAACTGACTCTGCCATAAATGACTCTCTTGCCAACGACCCGCATAATCGTGAATACTATTTGGCACAGATTCCATTTACAGAAGAGGCAAAGGCGGCCAGCGATGCAATAATTATGGACGGATTGTACAACTCGGGAGTAATATTCAAGGACAAGCTTGAAAACCTATCGCTCTCGGAAAAGGCTCTTGTACGCCTTACAACGCAATATCCCGATTATGAGAAAAACGACATGGCATACTATCACCTCTATCTGCTGTACTCACGACAACAGCGGAGTGAACGTGCCGACAGTTGTCTGGCTGCTCTTTCTGAGCGATACCCTGAAAGCGAATATTCCATACTGCTCAACGACCCGTATTTCGTTGAGAACGCCAAGTTCGGAGTGCATATAGAAGACTCGCTATATGCTGCCACATATGAAGCATTTAAGGCAGGACGCCACGACGAGGTAAAAGCAAACGCTGCAGTATCTTCGACGCGCTTTAAACTTGGGGCAAACCGTGCCAAGTTTATCTTCATCGAAGGCCTTAGTCTGCTCAACGACGGTGACGCCGATGGTTGTGTGTCCAGCCTGCAGCAAGTGGTAAGCGACTATCCGACGAGCGAAGTGGCAGAGCTTGCAGGAATGATTATACGTGGCGTGCAACAGGGCAGAAGGCTATACGGAGGCACATTCGACCTTAGCGACATCTGGTCGCGCCGCGACATCAGTGCTGCCGGCCAGGACTCTACGTCTGCCGACACGCTTGTGGTAGAGCGCAACACCAATTTCATATTTATGCTGGCCTACATGCCAGACTCGGTGAATCAGAACCAGATGCTCTACGAGTTGGCAAAATACAATTTTACAAATTTCTTAGTGCGACGCTTCGACATTGAGATCGACAACGACAACGGAATCAGTCGTATGATGGTGAGTGGTTTCCTCAACTACGACGAGGCTCTGCAATATGCTCGTCAGCTGTATGCCAACCCTGCTATGGCAGAGATGCTTAAGCCTTGTCATAGGATTATAATCAGTGAGAAGAACCTGCCGTTGTTGGGAACACGTGTGAGCTATCGTGAGTATGAGGAATTCTTCGACCGTATGCTTGCACCTATGGAGGTGAGTCCTGAACAGTTGCTCACAAAGCCAGAGACCATAGTGACCGAACCGGAGCCGGAGGCGCCTGAACAGGAAGAGGAAAGCGACGATGACGACGGATTTATGCCGTCGGACAACAATGATAATGGTAATGCCGATCCTGGCGGATTCGACTTCGACGAAGACTTTTATCGCTAATTGCCGTCAGGTAATTAGCTCATGTATAATGGATAATGTATAACGTATAATGACGAATGGACTATTGCTATGGGCTGATGATGAAATAGAGCTGCTGAAAGCACATCTGATGTTTTTGGAGAAGAAGGGTTATGAGGTGATTACCGTAAGCAACGGCACTGATGCCATTGAGGAATGCCGCAGAAATACTTTTGATTTGGTGCTGCTTGACGAGATGATGCCGGGACTGAGCGGCCTCGAAACGCTGCAAATCATCAAAGAGATACAACCGTCGGTTCCTGTGGTAATGGTTACGAAGAGCGAAGAGGAGAATATCATGGATCAGGCCATCGGCAAGAAGATTGCCGACTATCTGATAAAGCCCGTCAATCCTAACCAGATACTTCTAACGTTGAAGAAGAACATTCACCGCAAGGAGATTGTGGCCGAAGTAACTCAGAGCGGCTATCAGCAGGAGTTTGGCCAGATTTCAATGCAGATACAGGATTGTCATACGTTCAGTGACTGGACGGAATTGTATAAGCGTCTTGTAAGATGGGAGCTGGAACTCAGTTCGGCAGATAGCAATATGAGCGACATGCTGGCCATGCAGAAAGAAGAGGCAAACATTGGATTTGCCAAATTCGTGAAGCGCAACTATATGGACTGGGTGGCTGCCCTTTCACCTACGAGTACGGGCGAGCATCCGCTGATGAGTCCAGAGATATTTAAAACCGCTATTTTCCCATTGCTTAATGCTGGTGAGAAAGTGTTCATGATAGTGTTTGACAATTTCCGATACGACCAGTGGAAAACCTTGGAACGTGAGCTTGGAGACCTGTTTGAAATCGATGAAAACCTCTACTGCAGCATTCTGCCTACCGCTACACAATATGCCCGTAACGCTATATTCAGCGGTCTCATGCCAAATAAGATTGCCGAGATGTTTCCTGACCTGTGGGTTGACGAAGACGAAGAGGAGGGGAAAAACCTGAATGAAGGTCCACTTATTAAGACGCAGCTCGACCGCTACCGCCGTCACGACACTTTCTCATACCATAAGGTTAACGATTCTGCGGGTGCCGACAAATTGATGCAGCAGGTTGGCAACATGATGAAAAACTCGCTCAACGTCGTTGTATTTAACTTCATTGATATGCTGTCGCATGCCCGCACCGAGTCGAAAATGGTGCGTGAGCTTGCCAATGACGAGAGTGCCTACCGCAGCATCACGCTTTCATGGTTACGCCATTCGGTAGTTGCCGATTTCTTCCGTCTGCTGGCACAGACAGACTGCACTGTTGTGGTTACTACCGACCATGGCAGTATTCGTACCAACCGGCCGGTGAAAATCGTTGGCGACCGAAATACCAACACAAACCTGCGCTACAAACTCGGCAAGAACCTCGCTTACGACAATAAGGATCTTTTTATCATCAAGGAGCCACAGAAAGCACTGCTTCCGTCACCAAATATCAGCACAAGCTACGTGTTTGCTACCGGCGACAGCTTCTTTGCATATCCGAACAATTACAACTACTATGTGTCTTACTATAAAAACACTTTCCAGCATGGAGGTATTTCGATGGAGGAGATGCTCATACCATTGGTAAGAATGCGTGGTAAGAGAAGGGGTTGATATAAGATAATGTAATAGGAAATGGAAATCAAGATTAGTGATTTAAGTAATATTGGAGAGGCTGCACGTGAATTTGTTGCAGCCCTTGGCAGTCGACGCGTGATAGCATTCTATGGGAAGATGGGAGCGGGCAAGACCACCTTCATCAAGTCGGTGTGTGAACAGCTTGGCGTCAGGGATGTAATAACCAGCCCAACTTTCGCTATCGTCAATGAATATCAGGACGAGGTGGGAAATCCTGTGTATCATTTCGACTTCTACCGTATCAAACGTATTGAAGAGGCCTACGACATGGGCTATGAAGAATATTTCTATAGCGGAGCCTACTGCTTTATCGAATGGCCGGAACTTATCGAGCCTCTGTTACCGGACGATGCACTCTGTGTTACCATCAGCGTCGCCGACGACGGAAAGAGGATTGTTGAATTATAAAAGAGAGAGGAAAGATTTAGTCTTCCCTCTCATCGTTATAGTCGAAATCGGCCTCTACAACTGCATAAACATCGTCGGGATGGTATTTCCGGCATTTGTCCTGTTCAAGACGGTTACATACATAGTCGGCAACTGCCTGAAGGTCGATGTCAACATATTCTCCTTCGGCCTCAAGCACGCCGCTCTCATAGTAGTATTCCACAATAGCATCCATCATGTCGTAGATGTCGGAGGCTTCCAACAGGTCATGGGTGTCGGCAGGAAGATGTTGACGGATATATTGCATCTCCTTCTCATCTTCAATAGCGTCCAAGCGCAACTCCTCGTCTATGTCTGCCATGGTTGTTGATTTATAGCAATGACTGGAACTTTGCGTCGATCTGTGACTCAGCTACGGCGCCTACCACTTTGTCAACGACCTTACCGTCCTTGAAAAACAGAATAGTGGGGATGTTGCGGATACCAAACTCAACTGCCAGTTCTTCGTTCTCCTCAACGTCGCACTTGCCCACGGCAATCTTACCATCGTATTTCTCGGCAAGCTTTGAGATGATGGGACCTACCATACGGCAAGGACCGCACCATGTTGCCCAGAAATCAACTACTAATGGCAGTGAGCCATTCTTCATACTCTCGAAATTCTCTTCTGTGATTTTTACTTCCATAATTCTAAACTTTTAATTCTAAACTTTTAACTCTTAATTTATTTTATATGAAAGCCCCGCCTGCTCCTCAATGAAGTGCAGGAGCGAATGCTTGACATCTATTTCGTGGTTGCGGCTTCTAAGAAGTACATGATGCTTGCCACTGGAGTCGTGTAGCTGTATGAAAATCTTTGTCTTGCCGGGATGTTCAGCTATGAGTTCGTTGAGCTCAACAACTGTTTTCTCGTCAACCATGTCGGTAGTTACTGAGATTGTGATGTGGTCGATGGCTCGCTCCTTTACCGTCTGAAGGTATTCAACCTGAGACACTCGGAGCGACATAATATTGCTGTCGCGGAAACGTGGTATGCATTTTGCTGTTACGAACACCGATGCTCCCTCGGTGAACATCCCGCTGTTGTTGCCCCATTCTTCTCCGAAAAGCGCAAGTTCGCCGGGACCTTCGAAATCCTCGATGGTGACAATACCGAACGGCTTGCCCTGTTTGTCGAAGCGAGTCCTGATGGCCGTGACGATGCCTCCGATGGTGATGGTCTCGCGGTTCTTGAGTGCGCTGATGTCGGCAAGTTCAGGACAGTGGGTATTGCACAGGTTGTCGATTACTATCTTGAACTCGTCGAGAGGATGGGCAGAGAGATAGATGCCAACCAGTTCGCGCTCCTTGTTCAGCCGCTCAATGTCGCTCCACAATTCGCCTTGAGGTATCGGCGGTGTGGCTATTTCTATTTCGTTTTCGCCTCCAAAGAGAGAATTTTGCATCTGCTGCTTCTCTGCCTGGTAGAGCTGTCCGTAACGCATGAGTGTGTCGAGGAACGTCTCACCCTTATTGTTCTTGGCGAAGAAATCTTCACGGCGTATTGAGTCAAAACTGTCGAAACCTCCACTGAGGGCAAGACTTTCCAGTGCCTTGCGGTTGACGGCGGAGAAGTTGATGCGCTGTACGAAATCGAACACATTACGATAAGGGCCATTCTTCTCGCGTTCGTTGATAATCGCCATTGCTACATTGTCGCCTAATCCCTTGATGGCGGCAAGACCGAAGCGAATCTCTCCCTTGCTGTTGACTCCGAACTTCTCGTAGCTCTCGTTGACATCAGGGCCCAGAGTGGCTATGCCCATTGACTTGCACTCGTCCATGAGTTTCGTGATTTCACTTATCTGATCGCGACGACGTGTCATGATTGCGGCCATGAACTCTGCCGGGTAGTTTGCCTTCAGGTAGGCTGTCTGATAAGCTACCCATGAATAACATGCAGCATGCGACTTGTTGAAGGCATAGCTCGCAAATTTCTCCCAGTCGGTCCATATTTTTTCCAAAATCTGTGGGTCGTGGCCGTTTTTCTTGCCTCCCTCGATGAACATCGGCTTCATCTGATCTACGATGTCTTTCTTTTTCTTGCCCATCGCCTTACGCAGAGCGTCGCTCTGGCCTCGGGTGAAGTCGGCAAGCTGGCGAGAAAGAAGCATCACCTGCTCCTGATAGACGGTGATTCCGTAGGTGTCCTTCAAGTATTTCTCCATGCAAGGAATAGGGTAGGTGACTGGTTCGGAGCCGTTTTTGCGGCGAATGAACTGTGGAATATAGTCCATCGGTCCAGGACGATAAAGGGCGTTCATGGCTATGAGGTCTTCGAACACAGTGGGTTTTAACTCGCGCAGGTATTTCTGCATACCTGCTGACTCAAACTGGAATGTTCCGACGGTGCGCCCTTGCTGGTAAAGCTCGTAGGTCTTCGGATCATCAATGGGTATGGTGTCGAGGTCGATATCAATACCGCGCGTGCGTCGAATGTTGCTACATGCCTCCTTCAGCTCTGAGAGTGTTTTCAGACCGAGGAAGTCCATTTTGATGAGGCCTGTTGATTCAATCACATGGCCGTCGTACTGTGTACAGTTAGTCTTGGTATCCTTGAAGTCAGGGTCATCGGCGGTGCTTACAGGAACCCAGTCGGAGATGGGGTCGCGGCAGATGATGAATCCGCAGGCGTGGATGCCGGTGCCTCGCACTGTTCCCTCAAGCATCTTTGCGTATTTGATGGTATTGCGCAACGCAATGTCGGATGATGTCTCGGCATCGCGCAGCTCTGGTGTGCATTTAATAGCATTGGGCAAGTTCATCTTTAGGTCTTCGCCGGTGCCAGGGTCTTTTAGACGATCGGGAATTGCCTTGCAGATGGCATTGGAAATCTGTAGAGGCACTTTCTCCACGCGCGCCACATCTTTGATGGAGTTTTTCGTTGCCATCGTGGCATAGGTGATGATATGTGCACAGTTCTCATGTCCGTATTTGTCTTCAACCCATTTCAGCACTTTGCCGCGGCCGTCGTCGTCGAAGTCGGTGTCGATATCTGGAAGAGAGATACGGTCGGGATTCAGGAATCGTTCGAAAAGAAGGTCGTATTTCAGTGGGTCGATTTTTGTGATTCCCAAACAATAAGCCACCACGCTTCCTGCTGCTGAGCCACGTCCCGGACCTACCATCACTCCTAACTTGTCTCGTGCGGAGTTGATGAAGTCCTGAACGATGAGGAAGTAGCCGGGGAATCCCATTGTCTTCATGATATGCAGCTCGAAGCGTACGCGGTCGTCAACTTCTTTAGGAATGGGGTCGCCATAGCGTCTTATGGCTCCCTCGTATGCTAGTTTTGCAAGGTAATCAGCCTCAAACTTTATGCGGTATAGTTTGTCGTAGTCATTACCAATGAGCTTCTTTATTTTTTTCGCGCCCTCTTCGGATGGCAACTTATTCTCTCCGTTCTCATCGCAGGTGAATTCATCGACGAGCTGTTCCTTGGTGAATTTTTTTTTCCATTCATCTTCGGTTCCGAATTCCTCGGGAATGGGGAAGAAAGGCATGATAGGGTCGTGGTCGATGCTGTAGATTTCAACCTTGTCGGCAATCTCGGTGGTGTTGACCAATGCCTCGGGAATGTCGCTGAAGACATCGTTCATTTCCTCGCGGGTCTTGAACCACTCTTGTTTGGAATAGAGCATGCGTGTAGGATCGTCAAGATCTTTTCCAGTTGAGAGGCACAGCAGATGGTCGTGAGCTTCGGCATTCTCCTGATCAACAAAGTGGGAATCGTTGCTGCAGATAAGTTTGATGCCGTATTCATGCGCCAGTTCTATGAGCACTTTGTTTGCCTTCTGCTGAAGAGGAAATGTTTCGCGGTTGGCACGTATCGACGGGTCTTTCACCTCGTGGCGCTGCAGTTCCAGATAATAGTCGTCACCGAAAACACGATGATACCACTCTACAGCTTCGCGTGCGCCGGCTATATCGCCCTGTAGAATTTTTGCCGGTACTTCGCCAGCAATACAGGCAGAACAGACGATAAGATCTTCGTGATATTTCTCCAGTTCCTTGCGGTCTGTGCGTGGACGCATGTAGTAGCCATCTACCCATGAATGGCTGACAAGTTTTATCAAGTTTTTATATCCGTGATAGTTTTTCGCAAGCACTATTAAGTGGTAGCCGCTCATATCCTCCTTGCCGTCTTTCTTTTCCTTGTCGCCGTGACGGGCAACGTACATTTCGCAGCCGAAGATAGGCTTGAAAGGGACTTCACCTTTTTCTTTGCGTTTCTTGTTGACTCCTATACAGTAGTCGTGAAATTCCTTGATGCCGAACATATCGCCGTGATCGGTAATCGCCATGCCACGCATGCCATTGCCTACAGCCTTATCTACGAGCCTTTTTATGCTCGACTGCCCATCGAGGATTGAATAATATGTATGTACGTGAAGATGAACGAAATCTTCCATTATTTATTGCTTTTTTAGAAAATGTTCAGCAAAGGTAATTAATAATTCCCAAAAAACTGTTTTAAAAGAGATAAAAAAACAAAAATACTTTGCTGTTAAGTAAATTTAATGTATCTTTGCACTTGATTTCGAAATCAAGATATAAAACTTCATGGGAGCGAAGATAGATAAACTTAAGAAAATAAAAAAAATCAGAATACACAGAGAAGGAACAACAACACTATGGTATAGTGCAATCGCTATTTTTGCAATTACGTTCCTTGTTTATTATCTTACAGGTTCACAAATTCTTTTGGGCTTAACTGGAGGTCTTTTAGCGTTTTTATGGTTGGTAGTACTTAATTTCTATCGGTGTCCTATCCGATATTTTAACGGCGAAACAGAAGGTATTGTCGTGGCACCTGCCGACGGTCATATTGTCGTTATTGAAGAGGTTGTAGAAAACGAATATTTTCATGACAAGCGGTTGATGATTTCTATCTTTATGAGTCCGTTTAATGTTCATGCCAACTGGTTTCCCGTTGATGGGAAAGTTAAGTTCGTACATCATCAGAACGGAAATTACCATAAGGCATGGCTTCCGAAGGCAAGTGAGGAGAATGAACATGCCGATATCATGATTGAGACCCCTGATGGAAAGGAAGTGCTGTGCCGCCAGATAGCGGGTGCAATGGCTCGCCGCATCGTTACTTACGCCAAGGATAATGAGGAATGCTACATCGACGAGCATCTGGGATTTATCAAGCTCGGTTCGCGCGTTGACGTGTTTTTGCCTATAGACTCTGAAGTATGTGTAAAGATGGGGCAGTTGACAACAGGCGACCAGACAGTTATAGCAAGACTGAGAAAATGATAAAGAACCACATACCTAATACTATTACGTGTTGCAACCTTGTCTCGGGATGCATAGCAACATACGCAGCGTTTATGGGCAACCTAGAACTTGCACTCATATTTATTATAATCGGTGCTGTGTTCGATTTTTTCGACGGGATGTCGGCACGACTCCTCGGCGTGTCTTCGCCAATAGGAAAGG
Source organism: uncultured Prevotella sp. (assembly GCA_946612625.1). Lineage (GTDB taxonomy): Bacteria > Bacteroidota > Bacteroidia > Bacteroidales > Bacteroidaceae > Prevotella. The sequence continues at coordinate 71,256 of CAMOEW010000003.1, read as the reverse complement.
AACTCGACTCGCTGGCCGACGACATCACATTCGGATTCGCACCGTCGGCAATAATTTTTTCATTTCTTGTGACTATAATGACGATGAAGTCGTCGCCGTTGACCGACTATTTACCTTATGCGGCGTTCGTAATGGCTGCATTCTCTGCTTTAAGATTGGCAAAGTTCAATCTTGATGAACGTCAGGCACTGGGTTTCATCGGTTTGCCAACACCTGCCAATGCTCTATTTTGGGGAGCATTTCTCGTAGGATGTGGGGAATGGTTAATGGAAATTGATTATGTAGAGTATTTTATTGTCATCATGGTTGTTGTCAGTTCGTGGCTGCTCGTGGCTGAGATTCCCATGTTCGCACTAAAGTTCAAACATTGGGGATGGAAAGGCAATGAGATAAAGTATGTTTTCGTACTCACGTCTATACCTCTTGTACTTTTTCTTGGATGGACTGGTATTGCTGCTGTGATAGCATGGTATGTGTTCCTCTCTGTTGTTGTTGACAATAAATAAAACCCTTTTCGATTTATGAAAATACTACTGATACTTATTGGCATCATTTTGTTTTTTGCACTTGTAGGCTTCATGCTTGCTTATAATTTTATAATGCGCATTTTCCGCAATTTTCGTGAGGCGATGAAACAGCAAGAGGAATTTCTAAACGACTCACGTCGTAGCGGCAATTTCACCGGCCGCAGGTCTCAACAATATGCCTATGACGAGAGCCGTCGTGAAAGGTGGGCGGAAAATACATCAAAAACCCACAAGATGGAAAACGATGAGTCGGTTATCGACCAGCGTGGTCGTTACGAGAAACAGCAGATATTTTCTGATGACGAGGGCGAATATGTGGAGTTTACGGAAGAATGATGCATATCTTAATCCTCCGTATCGTAGGAATCGTGGCTATTTCCAAAATCCATATCTACAAATGTACCGTCATCTTCTGAGCTCCCGGTATCAAGTGGGTCAATAAGCGGTTTGTTGTATTCCTTTGGTGCCGGTCCAACCCTTAGCAGCATGTCTTGATAATAAATTGTAGGAATCACAATGCCGAAGATTCCCCATGCCACCCTGATGCCTTCTGGCTTAAAGGCGTTGTGTATGTATGCGGTAGAGTAGAAAGTGTGTTGATAAACTTCCACGTTGTTGTATTTCTCGAAATCCTTCATCATTTCTCTCACCATCTCTGTTGTGTCGGCAGATGTGAAGATTGCTGTGAAATTCCTGACCCATTCGTCGAGCTTATCGATATGTTTGGTGTCAGCAATACATTCCTTTATGGCATCGTTTGTCTCGTTGCGCATGGTTTCTTCAGAGGGAATACTGTTGCTTGCTGCAAAGAACATGAGTAAAGCAAAAACAGCCAAAATTACAATCTTGCCTAAGCAACTGTGGAAGAAAGTGCTTGATAACGTTTCTTTAGTACGATAAGAATTGTTGTCTAAGTTCGCCATCGCTAATTATGTATTAGATTCATAAATTCTTGACGTGTCTTAGCCTGTTTGAAGGCTCCGGAGAAGTCGCTGGTTGTAGTAATGGAATTCTGTTTCTCTACTCCGCGCATTTGCATACACATGTGACGTGCCTCGACTACTACCATGACTCCGAGTGGATGCAGTGTCTGCTCGATACATTCCTTAATTTGTAACGTCATCCTTTCTTGTACTTGAAGGCGGTGGCTGTAAATGTCAACTACGCGTGCTATCTTGCTCAGACCTGTGATATATCCGTTAGGAATATACGCTACATGGGCTTTTCCATAGAAAGGTAACATGTGATGTTCGCAAAGCGAGAAGAAGTCGATGTCTTTGACTATGACCATCTGGCTGTAGTCTTCCTTGAACAGGGCATCGCGCAGTACCTGATGTGCATCCATCTCATATCCACAAGTGAGTACTTGCATGGCTTTTGCCACGCGCATAGGGGTCTTTTGCAATCCTTCTCGTCCTGCATCTTCGCCGAGGAGCGAAAGGATTCGTTTATAGTGTTGGGCCAGTTCGTCAAGCCCTTTTCTGTATTCCGGTTCCATTTGTCGATAATTAATAGCTAACGGTGATCCTCCCTTTAACGATAGTGGCTTGACTATATCCCAATTTCTTTATGTCAAGTAACATCTGGTGGGCTTCCTCATAGGTGCGGTAGTTGCCCACACGGCAAATCCATCGAGGTGAATAGAAATGTACGTATGTTGGCGCATTGGGGAAGTTCTGCTTTATTTCATTGCCTATCCTTTCGGCTTTCAGCTTGTCTTGCCTTGAGTTACCTCCTGCAAATACCTGTACCCGATAACCAATTACTTTATAGAAGTTCTTTGGCATTTTTTTGCGTGTGTCCACTTCTGTCGGCGTTTCTTCGAGAGTAGCACTAGTACTTGGTGTCGTTGTAGTTGTTGCAGGTTTCTCTTGTGTGGTAGTAACTGTGTTTGACTTGTTTGCTGTTGTTGCAGTGGAGGGCTTGACGGCAGTGGCGGACTCGTAAGATATTACTGTTTGTCCGTCGGTGTTGTTTACAAGCTTGTCAATGGCTGTGCTTTGATGGATAGTCACCGTACCCTTCGCATTATTGCTTTTCTTTTGCAAGCGTTGGGTAAACGTCTGTGCATCGGCGGTTGAGGGACAGCCGATACACAGCGTTGTTATGATGATGAATGCCTTCACCTTAATTCAATAGTTCAACAATTTTATTTTTTCCATGCGTCGATGATGCCCTTGAAATCTGCGCATTTCAGTGAAGCACCACCGATGAGTCCACCGTCGATGTCTGGCTTCGCGAAGAGTTCAGGCGCGTTGCTTGCCTTGCAGCTGCCACCATAAAGAATGGTCGTATCCTCTGCTACTTCGTTGCCGTATTTCTCAGCAATGATAGAGCGTATATAAGCGTGGATTTCCTCTGCCTGTTCGGCTGTAGCGGTTTTGCCGGTGCCAATAGCCCAGATCGGCTCATAAGCAATGATAATCTTGCGGAAGTCTTCCTCTGGAAGATTGAATACACTGCCTTCGAGTTCTGCCTTCACAACTTCGTTCTGTCTGTTTGCCTCACGCTCTTCCAGGCTCTCACCTATGCAGAAAATAACTTTCAGACCGTTTTTCTGTGCCAACAGCACTTTCTCTTTAAGTATCTCGGGTGTCTCTTTGTAATATTCACGTCGCTCAGAGTGGCCGAGGATTACGTACTGTGCACCTGTGCTTTTCACCATCTCTGCTGAAACTTCGCCGGTAAAGGCTCCCTTTTCCTTGTCTGCACAGTTCTCTGCTCCCAGACCGATGATTTCCTGGTTGAGGAACTGCGCGATGCTTGCCAGATGGATGAATGGCGTACAGATAACAACACCGCAGTTGGGCTTGTCGGCTTTCAGTGTTTCGTTGAGTTCTTTGGCAAGAGCGATACCGTCCTGCAGGTTCATGTTCATTTTCCAGTTTCCTGCTACAATTTTCTTTCTCATTTCTTTTTGTTGTTTAAAATTGTTTAAAAATATTTCTTTCTAAGTTTCTTCAATCATCCGATATAGGAAGCATCGGCTTCTATTTCTTGATTTTCCTCGTCCATGCCCATATGCGGTCGGCAATGGTGAGTAGAAGCAGCGGCAAGATATACCATAATGCTATGATGAGCATTTTCTTTGCTACATTATCGTCAGGCATAGATCCTTCTTTTGTTTTATTCAGCGGTTGCGGATTCTCTGTCAGTTCAGGCAGATTGTTATGGCTCCACTTCCCAATGATTTTGCCGTCTTTGACGAGTAGCAGCCCCGGGTTGCTTCTAATCATCGTTTTTAGGACTATGTCGTCGGTGAAGGCAAAGGGATATTCTGCTCCGGTGGTCTCTATCCACCTGTCGATGTGTTTTTTGCTGCTTGCCGTCAGACAGTAGAAGGGAATTCTCTCTTCCTGCGCATATTCATATAGCTCGTTTATTTTGTCGAGCTGAGAGTCGTCGGCGACTTCAATGTGGTGAGCCACCAGCAGGAATGTATAGCCCTTACTGGTAAGGATTTCCTCTGTCATGTCGCCGTTTTCCTGACTTTCTATGAACAAGTCTGTATATGGCGAATCCTCGCCGTTTATCATCTTTGTCCATCCATCTTTCAAATCAGAGCCTATATGGTATGGGCGGAAATCGAACACAGGTAGATCGTATAGCGACCATCCGCTTGTGGCGAGAATGAACAGTATGGTGTAGTTTGTAACTATCCATTGGTTTGTCTTGCTGATGAATCTCATCATATCTTTTGGAAAAAGTGCCGTTGTTATCGCCGCCGCGAGTAAGAACACGTTTTTCCAGAATGTTTGCCAGTTGGTAAGCGTCACTGCATCGCCGAAACATCCACAGTCGCTCACTGGATTGGCTGTTGCTATCCATAGTGTGAATGGGGTTAGCACGACCATTATCGCAAGTATGAATCTTGTTGTCAGCCGTCTCTGTATGGCAAAGAGCAGACAGATTCCGAGTGTGAACTCCACTGCCGAGAGTACAACTGAAGCGAACAGTGTGATGAAGTCGGGCAGCCAGTGGTTTATATGCAATGCTATTGCATAGTCGGCAATCTTGTATTGCGTCCCAAGTGGATCAACGGCTTTTACGAAGCCAGAGAAGATAAAGGTTACTGATAGTACTACCCTGCATATATTAACCAGTATCTTACGTAATTTCTCCACACCTTAACTCCTTTAGCCCTTTTTATTTCGTCTTTATTGCACCGAAGACTGCATAGTTGATGATATCCATATAATTGGCATCTATACCTTCGGATACAAGGGTCTCTCCGCTGAGATTCTCTATTTCTTTTATTCGTTCAATCTTTGTAAGAATGAAGTCTGTATAACTGCTTACGCGCATTGAGCGCCACGCCTCGTCATAGTCATGGTTTTTGCGTTTCATCAGTTCGAGGGTTTCGTTGGCATATCGATCATAAAGCGTCATTGCCTCGTCGTTGCTGATATCCACGTTGTCGCAGAAACCTCGTTCGAGCTGTATCAGCCCTACTATGCCGTAGTTGATGAGCGCAATGAATTCCGGACGTATGCCTTCGCCCACGAGCGACTCTTTCTTTATTTCTAACGAGCGTATGCGCTTTGCTTTTATGAAGAGTTGGTCAGTTAGCGATGACGGGCGCAGAATGCGCCATGATGCTTTGTAATCGTGTAGCTTTTTCTCAAACAGCGAGCGGCATTCACGCATCACCTGTTCAAATTCTTTCTCTGTCTTTTCTTCTTGTTTCGTCATTTCGAGTGCAAAGTTACGAATAAACGAAGAAAAAACCAAATTTCACACTTAGTTTTTCGTTTTCATCCGTTTGTGGATGTATTTTATCTTCTTGCACTCCATGTCAAACTGCACTTTCAGCGAGTCCAACTGTGCTTTTGTCGTGTTTAGTTCCCTTATTTGTTCTTCGGTAATGTTGAATGATTCTTTCATTGAGTCGACGTATGTCTTCATGGTTTCATAACGCAGTGTTACCATGTGTAGTGCAGAATCGGTATGAGCCAGATTAGTCTGTGCTTTTGCTAATGAAACATTATTGTACAGTTCGAGTGCGAGTTTTCTTGTTTCAATAGCTTGCGGAAAATGTGTTCTCATCGAATCTATGAGCAAAATAGCGCGATTGTAGTGCTTGGCCTCAAATTCCTTTTGTGCCATCTTGATGATACCTGCGGCCTCTTTGTCATACTTGTTGCCGCCACATGCACAAAGCACGATAGCGGCAACCAAGATTGAAGTAATATATTTCACGAGCCTTCTCACAGCTTTAGAATGCTATGGCGAACGATGCTCCGAGAACCCATGATGTCATGTGTTTCTTTATCTTGACAGAGTATTCCATGTCGTCATATAGAAGCGGATATATTTCTGCAAACTTCGGAACTGCTTGCTCCAACATGCCTAATGGTTTATAAGAGAGTGTATAGTTTTTTCTCGTGAAGTCAATGTCGCAGAATACCTTCCATGTGAATTTCTGTTTGTACGCGTATGCTAATGAAACTCCTGTTCCCCAAGAAGTAGAACTTTCACCATGTACGTTCAGGTAGTCCCACTCTGCGGCGTATGTCTTGTCAGTTTTTTCAAAGCCTTTCAGGTAGATGTAGTTGTCCGTTGTGTTCATGTCCGATTCGTCCAGTCCTTTGTTAATCGGATAGTAGTCATCGATGTCAGGATTATATCCCATTTCAATTATTTTGTCGGTGATGGTATTTGTGTTCAGATACAGATGTGTGTTCTGATTCTGGCTGTTGTATTTAAACTCATAGTCCATATTAACAACGTTTCCCGCAGTGGTGCTTGAGATGTTCAGGTCTTGCATGAAACTGCGACCAATAAGTCCTTTGACACCGATTGAGAATCGTTTAGAAAGAGGAATGTTTCCATATACACCCACGCTTGCGATAAATTCTGTCATGTGATCGCTTTCGATGTTCAGGTTGTTTACGGTAAATGCTGAAGAGAGTGCCTGGCTTTCTTCAATTCCTAAATAATCAGAATACGTTCCTATACTGAACTTTGCCATGTCGAGGAAGTTGTTCCATCCCTTGATAGGCGAACTCTTTACGGATAAGCGTCCTCCGATTCCGACGTATTTGTTAAAGAAGTATGCACCTTCGGCCGTTACAACCGTTGAGATTCCGAATTTCAGATTCATGTCGATACCCTCATCGCTGAGTCCGAAGTCAAGGTCGTTGCTTCCGAGCCCCAGACCCATTCCGATGCTGAAAAACGACGGATGTTTTGCTTCGCCGAAGTTGTCTGGCAAGTTATTGCGCAACAGTCCTTTTTTCTTGAAGAGTACGTCAGCAATGGCATATCCGAGCTCGCCTGTAAGAATACCGATACCGGCTCCAGAGAGTACATCGCTCACCCAGTGACGGTTGTTGAGAACTCTCATAACACCAGTTGCAGTGGCGAGACCGTAGCCTGCTATCGAATACCATGGTGAGCGTGTCAGACCGTATTCCTTGTGCAGAATTGTTGCACCGACGAACGCTGTGGCAGTGTGTCCTGAAGGCCATGAGTTGGCAGTCGAGCCGTCGGGACGCATTTCGCTTGCCGAGTATTTGATAGAGTTCACGATAATGGCCATCGACGCGTATCCTAATCCTGCGGATGCGAACAGACGTGGCCAATCGGAGCGTCCTTCTACGCCGCCCAGTTTCAGTCCGAGTGTGAATGCAGGTCCGAAGAACTGTAGATAATCGTCGATACCGGTTTTGAAGTCGGTCAGCAGTCGGGTGTTTGCGTGTTTATTCTTATAGTCTTGTCTGAACGCATGTTTCTCGCTCTTTGCAATGATACCTGCCACGAAGATAGGAATTCCTACCCATGTCATATCTTCAAGGAATTTATGCTCTTTGATGCCATCTCGTTGTGCAAGCTTAATCCAAGATTCCGTTTCGGGTTTGGGATTCATGAGTTCTGTGATGTCGTGTCTTTTGTTTGCTTCAGCAACGAGTTCTGGCTTCAGCACCGGTTCGAGTTCTACGCCTTCCAGTTCAATAGGGTTATCATTGGAGTAGTTGGTTCCCGGTGTGAGGTTTACTGTTGCGTTGGCTGTTATTGTCATCAATAAAGCAATTGCAAGAAGTTTAAATTTTTTCATATAATTTAAGGTTTGATTGTTTTCTCCGTGTTGCAAAGGTATGAAAATATATTTAAAACGCCAAATATAATGCGAAAAAAAACAAAAATTTATTTTCCGATGCCCATTTCTTGCACTGCTTCGTTCAATAGCTTCATCAGCGGTTCGCGTTCATTTGGCACGCGGTTGTCGAGAACTGCATCTTTCAGTATTTTCTTCAGCTCTCCCACTTCACGGCTTGGAGTAAGATGGAAGAGCTCCATAATTTCGTTGCCGTCGATGACAGGCTGCAATAGTCGTTTGTAGTCTTTCTCCTTCAGAACGGTAAGTTTTTCGCGCACCATGCGGAAGTTTTCGCGGAACATTTTTTTTCTTACTTCGTTTTTGCTTGTGATGTCGGCTTCACACAATGTCATGAGGTCGTCGATGTCGTCGCCGGCATCGTTCATCAGACGTCGAACGGCGGAGTCGGTCACTTCCTCGTCGGCAATCACAATGGGTCGCATGTGCAGGTCAACGAGTTTCTGCACGTATTTCATTTTCATGTCGAGTGGGAGAGCAAGTCGGCGGAAGATTGGTGCCACCATTTTAGCTCCAACCAAGTTGTGGTTGTGGAAAGTCCATCCTGCCTGATTGTTCCATCGCTTTGATTTTGTTTTTCCCACGTCGTGAAGCAGTGCTGCCCATCTTAGCCATAATCCGCCTCCTGCTTTTGCCACGTTGTCTAACACTTCGAGCGTGTGGTAGAAATTGTTTTTGTGAGCCTTTCCGTTTCGTGTCTCCACGATGTCGAGTGCTGACAGTTCGGGCAGTATGATGTCAAGCAATCCGCAGCGTTGCAGGTCAACGAAACCCTTGCTTGGTGCCTGACTCATTAAAATCTTGTTCAGTTCGTCCTTGATCCGCTCGCCACTCACAATCTTTATGCGTTCTGCCATTCGTTCGAGGGCATTGAAGGTTTCGTCGTCGATACAGAAGTTCAGCTGTGTTGCAAATCGTATGCAGCGCATCATGCGCAGTGGGTCGTCGCTGAATGTTATTTCGGGGTCGAGTGGGGTGCGTATAATTCCGTCTTCAAGGTCGTAAAGACCGTAGAATGGATCTACAAGTTCTCCGAACCGTTGTTTGTTCAGGCATATAGCCATTGCATTGATGGTGAAGTCTCGGCGGTTCTGGTCGTCCTCCAGTGTTCCGTCTTCGACAATTGGCTTGCGCGAGTCGTGACTGTAGCTTTCTTTCCGTGCTCCCACGAATTCTACTTCTTCTTCGCCGAATTTCACCTGTGCAGTACCGAAGTTTTTGAATACCGAGAGGTGGGCATTTCTGTCTAACCGCCGTTTCAGTTCTTTTGCTACTTTGATGCCGCTGCCTACTACCACGACATCGATGTCGTTGCCGGGGCGTTCTAAGAAAATATCGCGTACGTATCCGCCTACGACATAACACTCTACGCCAAGGCTGTCAGCAACATCGCTTATCTGATGGAAAATTTTTTTGTCGAGAATGTCGGCAAGTTCGTCGTCGGAATACATTTTCATGCTGCAAAGGTACAAAATAATGTGCGAAAAATGTTAAAATAATAATTAAATAATGTTAGATGAGACGCGAATATTTGTGATTTTAAGTACCTTTGCACGCCAAATTGGATTAATACATTAATTAAATAGATAGACGATATGAAGATTAAGCATTTATTTTTGTTTGTTGCTGCCGGCATGATGTTGTCGGCATGTGGCGGTAAGCAGGAGCGTCCGAATTTCGGTGACGATGAGTACCCGGTAGTGACAGTCGGTGCGCAGAGTGCAGCCTCTGAGGCGACATATCCAGCAACGATTAAGGGAGTGCAGGATGTGGAGATACGTCCGAAGGTGTCAGGATTTATCACTCAGATAAATGTCAAGGAAGGTCAGACGGTAACTGCCGGACAGGTGCTTTTTGCCATTGACGACATTACATATCAGGCTCAGGTGCGTCAGGCTCAGGCTGCTGTGAACACAGCCCAGGCTCAGTGCAACACTGTGAAGCTGACCTATGAGAATTCTAAGCAGCTTCATGCTAACAAGGTTATTGGCGATTTCGAACTTCAGTCTGCCGAAAACAACTACGAGAGTGCCAAGGCGCAGCTGGCTCAGGCTCAGGCCGTCCTGATGTCGGCCAAGGAAGCCCTTAGCTTCTGCTATGTCAAGAGTCCTGCATCTGGCGTTGTGGGTACTCTTCCTTTCAAGAAGGGAGCCCTTGTGAGTGCTGCCGACGCTCTGACCACTGTTTCCAACAACAGTTCGATGGAGGTGTATTTCTCTCTGACAGAGAAGTCGGCACTTGAGATGCAGCGCAATGGCAGTGGCGTGTCGTCGTTGCCTGCCGTGAAGCTCCGTCTTGCTGATGGCACCGAATATAGCTACGAAGGAAAGGTGACGAAGATGAGCGGCGTGATTGATGCCGCCACAGGCAGCGTTCAGGTAATAGCTCTCTTCCCTAACCCTGAGCGTCTGCTCAAGAGCGGCGGTGCAGGAACGGTGGTTATACCGTCGTCTAATTCTTCTGCAATCGTAATCCCACAAAGTGTTGTCACTGAGGTTCAGAACAAGAAGTTCGTATATACCTTGGATAAGGACAATAAGGTCAAATATACCGAGATTACCGTTTCTCCCCAGAACGACGGCAACAACTATGTAGTGACCAGCGGTCTGAAGGTAGGTGATAAATATGTCACCAATGGCATCACCAAGCTTAGTGACGGCATGGAGATAAAGCCCATCAGTCCGGCTGAGTATCAGAAGAAAATCAGCGAGTCGGCCAAGGCTATGACAGCCGGCGACATCGTTGGTGCGATGAAGAAGTAAATTGTTAAATAGTAAATTGTCAAATTTATTAAATACCCATGACTTTTACAGCATTTATCAAGCGCCCGGTGCTCTCTACGGTGATTTCAGTGCTCATCGTAATTCTGGGCTTCATAGGACTGGTAACGCTGCCTATTGAGCAGTATCCTGATATAGCACCTCCTACAGTAGTTGTATGGACCAATTATCCCGGAGCCGATGCCGAGACAGTGAAGAACTCTGTAATTACGCCGCTCGAAGAGAGTATCAACGGTGTGGAGAACATGACTTACATGACTTCAACGGCAGCCACTGGTTCGGCGCAGATACAGATATACTTCCGCCAGGGTACTAATGCCGATATGTGTGCCGTCAATGTGCAGAATCGCGTCAGCCAGGCACAGGCATTGCTGCCCGCCGAGGTAACGCAGATGGGCGTTACCGTGATGAAGCGTCAGACGTCGCAGGTAATTATGTATTCGCTGACTTCAACCGACGGGCAGTACGACGACGAGTTCCTTACCAACTATGCCAACATTAACATCATCCCAGCACTGAAGCGTATTCAGGGTGTCGGCGACGTTCAGAGTCCTGGTCTTAAGACCTATTCGATGCGTATCTGGCTGAAGCCCGACGTGATGAAGCAATACAACCTGATGCCTTCCGACATTGCTGGTGTTCTTGCCGAGCAGAACATCGAAGCTGCCCCCGGAACCTTCGGCGAGCAGTCGGAGGTAGCCTACGAGTATGCGCTCCGCTATACTGGACGTCTGAAAACCCCTGAGGAATTCGGTAACATCATTATTCAGAGTGATGTCAACGGACAGACGCTGAAACTGAAGGACGTTGCAAAGATAGAACTCGGTGGACAGCAATATACCGTGTCGATGAAGAACAACAACCTTCCGTCTGTGATGGGTATGGTTCAGCAGATTGCAGGCTCAAACGCCAACCAGATTGCCAAGGATGTGAAGGCTGAGCTTGAGAAACAGGCTAAGAGCTTCCCACCGGGAGTGATATATAAGATTAACTACGATGTAACGGAGTTCCTCTATGCTGCCATCGAAGAGGTTGTGTTCACCCTTGTGATGACACTTGTGCTCGTGTTCCTCGTGGTCTATGTGTTCCTTCAGGACTGGCGTTCTACGATGATTCCTCTGATAGCCGTGCCGGTATCGCTTGTCGGAACGTTCTTCTTCCTTGAACTGTTCGGATTCTCGATTAATCTGCTTGTTCTCTCGGCATTGCTGCTTGCCATCGCAATTGTTGTCGATGATGCCATTGTGGTGGTCGAGGCGGTACACGCCAAGCTCGATTTGGGCTACAAGAGTGCCCTGACGGCAAGTATAGATGCCATGAACGAAATTTCAGGAGCCATCATCTCCATTACTCTTGTGATGGCATCTGTGTTCATTCCCGTGTCGTTCATGGGAGGAACGTCGGGTACGTTCTACCGTGAGTTCGGTGTGACGATGGCCGTGTCGATTTTCATCTCGGCGCTCAACGCCCTCACGCTGTCGCCGGCTCTCTGTGCCATCTTCCTTAAGCCTCACGACAAAGAAGGTCATGAGAAGAAGATGTCGGTTATCGACCGATTCCATGCTTCGTTCAATACGGCATTCAATGCTACGACCGAGAAATACAAAGGTTCGGTAGAGAAACTCGTGCACAAGCCGTTGTTGACGATACTTCTTGTCGTTGTTGGAATCGTCGGTCTCGTCGGCTCTATGTCAACTACGAAGACCGGTCTTGTGCCTGACGAGGACACCGGTACTATCTTCTGTACCATTTCTATGCCTCCTGCCACGTCTGTTGCACGCACCAAGCAGATTATAAGCCAAGTTGATTCCATCCTCGGAGCCGACCCCGCCATTCTAAGCCGCGAGCAGATTCAGGGCTACAATTTTATTGCTGGTTCTGGTAGCGACCAGGCCACATTCATCATCAAGCTTAAACCTTTCTCCGAACGTCAGAAAGGATTCTGGTGGAAGCTGTCTGGTCTGTGGCAGGGCGATGGTATATACCGTTTCTTCATCGATCCGAACACCGCCAACGGTGTGTTGGCACAGATATATATCAAGACGGCCAACATCAAGGATGCGCAGATACTCGCTTTCGCCCCACCAATGATTCCCGGATTCTCAGCAAACAGCGGTGTGTCGCTTGTGATGCAGGACAAGACCGGCGGTTCGCTCAACGACTTCTTCGCTGTTGTGAAAGACTATCTTGCCGAGCTTAATAAGCGTCCGGAGATACAGATGGCCATGACGTCCTACAACCCCAACTATCCTCAGTATATGGTGGATGTAAATGTCGCAAAATGTAAGCAGGCAGGCATTTCGCCGGCAACTGTGCTCACTACGCTTCAAGGCTATTACGGCGGTCTTTATGCCTCAAACTTTAATGCTTATGGAAAGCTCTACCGCGTAATGATTCAAGGTTTGCCCGAGACCCGTATGACCGAGTCGAGCCTGAACAGCATCTATGTGCGCACTCCAAATGGCATGTCGCCGGTGAACGAGTTCTGCAACCTCAAGCGTGTATATGGTCCGTCGAACATCAACCGCTTCAACCTCTTTACCTCCATCAACGTGACGGCAACTGTTGCCGACGGCTATTCCACTGGCGAGGCAATCAAGGCTGTTGAGGAGACGGCAGCACAGATGCTGCCCCAGGGATATGCATACGAGTACAGCGGCCTTACGCGTGAGGAAGCCAATGCCAGCAACTCTACGGCAATCATCTTCCTGCTCTGTTTTATGTTCATCTACCTCATCCTGTCGGCACAGTATGAGAGTTATATCCTGCCGCTCGCGGTGGTGCTCTCTGTTCCGTTCGGACTGGCAGGCTGTTTCCTCTTTACGCAGTTGTTCGGCCATTCCAACGATATCTACATGCAGATTTCACTCATCATGCTTATTGGTCTGCTTGCCAAGAATGCCATCCTTATCGTGCAGTTCGCCCTTGAGCGCCGCGAAACTGGTATGGCAATCTCATGGTCTGCCATCCTTGGTTCTACAGCGCGTCTGCGTCCTATCCTAATGACTTCGCTTGCCATGGTTATCGGTCTTTTGCCGATGATGTTCGCATCCGGTGTCGGCAAGAATGGAAACCAGACGCTTGGAACCGCAGCTGTGGGAGGTATGTTGATAGGTACCATCTGCCAGTTGTTTGTGGTTCCTGTGCTATTCGTGATTTTCCAGAGTCTGCAGGAGAAACTACGTCCGATGAAGTTCGACGACGAGGAACTTTCCGGCGATGTGGCAACCGAGTTGCAGCAGTATGCCCACGGTCCGGTGAAGGAATACACTGTTGAGGAGTAGTAAATAAGTAAAGTAATATAAGGAGTAAAGTAGAAGTGTTATGAAACATAATAAGATTCTTAAAGTTTTAAATTTCGTGGCTTTTGCTGCGCTACTCTCCAGCTGTGGATTGTATAACAAGTATGAGCGTCCGGATGTAAATGTTGCGGGCCTTATCCGCGATGCCCACAACGATGCCGATACGCTTGTAGCTCAGGCCGACACTGCCAACTTCGGCAACCTGCCTTGGCGTGAGATCTTTACCGACCCACAATTGCAGTCGCTCATCGAACAGGGTTTGCAGAAGAATACCGATCTGCTCAACGCTGCGCTCAACGTTCAGATATATGAGTCGATGCTCAAGGCAGCCAAACTCGCCTTTCTGCCTGCAGTCAACATCGGGCAACAGAACGGACAGATGGCTTCCACGAGCAAGATGTTTGCCGATGGCGCCACAGCTACCAACTCATACAGCTTCCCGGCATCTGCAAGCTGGACGCTCGACCTCTTCGGCAATATCCTTTCGCAGAAGCGTTCCACTCAGATGACGCTTCTTGCCATGAAGGACAACCAGATGGCAGTGCGTGCCAGTCTCATCAGCGGTATTGCCAACAGCTATTACACTCTGTTGATGCTCGACCGCCAGCTGGCACTGACCGAGGAGATGGGGCAGATGGCAAAAGAGACATGGGAGATGATGAAACTGCAGTATCAGCTTGGACGTATGCGCTCGACAAGTGTTCAGAGTGCCGAGGCACAATATCTCTCGACTCAGACACAGGCCACAGAGTTCCGCCGTCAGATACGTGCCGCCGAGAATGCTCTCTGCGTGCTCATCGGACAGGCCGGGCAGCAAATCCCGCGTTCCACTCTTGACGCACAGCATCTGCCGCAGCAGTTCGCAACCGGCGTGGGCGGCCAGTTGCTTCAGAACCGTCCTGATGTTCATGCTGCCGAGATGAAGCTCGCCTCGTGCTTCCACGATGTGCAGACAGCACGCTCGCAGTTCTATCCTAACATCAGTATAGGTGCCTCTATATCGTTTGGCAACCAGGGTGGCACAGTGAATCCCGGCAAGTGGTTCGGTAATCTTTTCGCCAACCTCACGCAGCCGGTGTTCCAGCGCGGGGCGCTTATTGCTAAACTGAAAGTGAGTAAAATCCAGTATGAACAAGCGTTTAACACGTGGCAGAACGCGGTGCTGAAGGCCGGTACCGAGGTGAGCAATGCTCTCGTTAACTACAACAGCTATGATGCCAACAGCCGTGTCGAGGAACAGCGCACTGCCGTACTTCGCCAGAACGTAGAAGACACAAAGGCTCTCTACAAGAGCAGCGGAGCCTCTTATCTCGAAGTTCTCACTGCCGAGACGCAGCTCCTCGCTTCTCAGCTTTCGAAGGCTGCCGACGACTTCAATAAGATGCAGGCTGTAGTAAGTCTATACCAGGCTCTTGGAGGAGGAGGGAAATGATTGATAACTGAAAATTAAAAATTGATAATTATGGCAAGCGAAATAAGCAACAAGGCCGAGATTGACCCAAGAGCGAAAATCGGCAACAACTGTAAGATATTCCCCTTCGTCTATATTGAGGGCGATGTAGAGATTGGCGACGAATGTATCATTTTCCCGTTCGTAAGTATATTAAATGGTACGCGTATGGGCAAGAACAACAAGGTGCACCAGGGAGCCGTAGTCGGAGCCTTGCCACAGGATTTCAACTTCCGGGGCGAGAAGTCGGAGTGTATCATTGGCAACAACAACATCATCCGCGAGAATGTTGTAATCAACCGTGCCACGCATACCGGTGGCAAGACCGTAATCGGCGACGACAACTTCCTGATGGAAGGTGCGCATATCAGCCATGACACTAAGGTGGGCAACCACTGCGTCTTTGGCTACGGCACTAAGATTGCCGGTGACTGCCAGATAAGCAACGGCGTGATTTTCTCGTCGAGCGTCATTGAAAATCCTAACACCCGTGTGGGCGAGGGTGCGATGATCCAGGCAGGAACAACCTTCTCGAAGGATGTGCCGCCATATATCGTGGCAACCAATAAGAATACCTACGGAGGCGTCAATACCACTATGTGTTCGGCTTACGGCATCGACGACAAGGTGCTAAAGCATATCGCCAATGCCTACCGCCTTGTGTTCCATGGACAGACGAGCGTCTTCGATGCCGTGCTGCAGATAGAGGAACAGGTGCCCGACAGTCCCGAGATTCGGAAGATAATAGAGTTCATCAAGGGTACCAAACAGGGAATCATCTCAAAACTTTAGAATATAAACAGTCAGGGAACGGTATAAAAAAAGTTAAATAATCATATCATAACGTCATTTTGTGAACGGGAATAAATAAAAATACTTACCTTTGACTCGTTTTAAATAACTATCATTAGCTAACAAAAAAAAATCTATCGTTATGAGGAAAAATTTACTTAAATCATTATTTGTAGTTGTAGCATTCGTTGCAGGTACAAATTATGCTGTTGCCGACGAGATTAATGCAACTCTCGATCATACGGCAGGTGCACAATGGGGCAGCAACACCGGTGCTTCAACAGTTGATGCTGAAAAAGAACATTACAATAATGATGCTGCAGGTTCTTGGGCAGGATGTGCATACGCTCAGTTCTCTTATCAAATTCCGGAGGGCCATTCGGTAACAAAGGCTGAACTTACGTATTATGTAAATCAGGGTGGACGTGCAAGCCGTAATGATATTATCTATTACATGAAGAAGGACTTCACTATCGATTATGATACGTTTGCAGGTCAGACAGGAAAAGATTTGCGTTATACATCTGATCGTTCGGGCAAGGCTGTTGCATCAGCTCCTACCGGTGGTACTGGCGACCGTGGTCCTCTGACATTTGACGTTACCGATGCCGTTAAGGATATTGCAGGCCAAGGTCAGAGCTATATTATTTTCCAGTGGACGGGAAATGCCGGCGGTGCTGACCTCTATGGAAAAGGTTCCGCAGAAAAGGCTCCTGCACTTGTGATTACAACAGCCGACGCTTCAAGCCAGACAACATATACCGTTGAATTCACCGACGGAACTGCTGCCATCAAGGATCCTGTCGTTTATGACGGCACCATTGGCGAGACCGCTACAGCTTCAGCTGAAGATATGGCAGCATTTAAGGTGAACGACAAGAAGTACATCTATGAAAGCGGCAATAAGACAATCACTCTGGTAAAGGAACCGGCCAATAATGTTATCACGCTTGTTTTCAGCGAGGCACCCAAGTATAATTATAGCGTAAAGAGCAATCTTGGAACAACAATTGTCGAGGGTGAGGATTTCTTAGGTGAGACAGTTGTGGCATACTATCCTCACTTCGTCTTAGTGGATGATTCTCTATACAATTGCCCCAAACAGGGTTCTAATCCATGGTATGGTATAAGCTTCGTCTTGGAAGATCCTGACACTGAGGAGACCGTGACCTACACGAAGTCGGATATTGGTTCGATCGTATTCTATTCAGAGGGTGAGGCTCTTGATGGTGCTACTGCTTCAAATTCCAACTATGCAGATATCCGCAGCTTCGGTGGAGCAGTTGGATTTGCCGATGCAGAAGATGTTGAAATCACCACTCTTGAGCCAGGAAAGTATATTCTCACAGCCGACCTCTTTACACCGACTTCTGCAATGGGTTCGTCAAAGTTCTCTGTAGGTGAAGAGACATTTACTCTCACATCGACATCCAATGGTTATCACAATGAACTTTCAACGGCAGAGTTCGAAGTTAAGTCAACAGTAACGGTTAAGCTCCTTGCCGGTGGTTCAAAGACCAATGCCATCGACTGGCTGTATATCAAGAAGACAGCAGGAGTCGCAACCGGTATCACATCTGTCGCTGCTAAGAGCGAGAATGCTGTTAAGAATGAGGTATTCAACCTCAACGGCCAGCGTGTAGCTGCTCCAGTGAAAGGTCTCTACATTGTTAATGGCAAGAAGGTAATCCTGAAATAATTTTATTCTTTAAAAAACCTGGGCGAGGAACAATATGCTTCCTCGCCCACTATTACTAACACTCAAAAACTAACACATTATGAAGAAACTATTTACTTTATTCGCATTGACGGTATTTGCCGCCAGTTCGACTTTCGCGCTTACAGAACAGCTCAAGAGTGGAGGTGCAAAAGACACTGACCTCAAAGGCATAAGCTATACACTGCCTGGAACATACATCGCAGGTGGAGGAAGCACACAGGCCGGCGATATGTTAGGCAAAGGCTTAAAGCTGCGTACAGGTAGCGACGGTGCCCGTGCCGTATTCAACGTTAATGCCGGTTACGTTATCAATGCATTCAGCCTTGACGGAATCTCTAACTATGTATTGAAGGATAATGCCACTGAGCCGTGCATTTCCGTGACTAAGGTTGAGGTTGACGGTGTCGAGTTGGATGCCAGTGCATACGAACATGTGGGATTCCCGGCAAAGGGTGAAAGCACTTCTGGTCATGTCTATATCTCAGGTATTGAGGCAAAGACCTCTATTGCATTCTATTTTGACAACACAAATTCTAGCGGTAATCAGATAAATGCCACGTGGACTATCGAATACACAGAGGCTACTTCAGACACACCGTTGTCCACAGTTATTACTCCTGCAAAGAAGGTCGTTGAAATTGGCAATCCTCAGGCATTTACCGGAGAGTTCAAGGGCGGTACATTCAACGGCGCATGGAAGAGCTTGGACGAGAGCGTAGCAACCGTCGATGAAGCTGGCGTAGTCACAGGAGTTGCAGAGGGAGCGACAGAGATCGTGTTCAGCTGGAAGGCCGATGACAGTCAACCGGAATACAGAGACACTGCGAACATCGTTGTCAAGAAAGCGTTCAACAGCGACAATTACGAAGTGGCTGCTGAGTATGATTTTGCTTCTTACGGTGCCGCTGACATTACAATAGAGTCTGAGTCAATAGGCAATATCTGGAATAAGGTCAACTCTGTGAATAATGCTGTATTTCGTTGTACAAACGAGGGCCTGACAAGCATTGCAATCCAGGCTGTTCTTTCAAGTAATAAGGGCTGGTCTATGACCGACGAAGGTCTGGCTTTGGGTTCGGGTGCCGGCCGTTGTGCTGCCATCTGCGACGTTAAGGCAGGACAGATTGTCGAGTTTACTCATAACAGCGGCACGAACTTCTTCACTCAGAACGACGGTGAGGACGACGGTGCAGAGAAGACGCCATGGATTGAAGAGGATGGACACCATGTTTATCTCGTTGATGCTGACGGAATGGTTGGCTTCGAGATATCAGCCGGTAAGGTTGTCAGCAACGTGAAAGTATGGCAGACGAAGGGCACAGTTCCTTCAGCCATCAACACCATCGCGGCAAAGGCTGACGTAGTTTCTGCTGCTAATGAAATCTTCAACCTCAACGGCCAGCGTGTAGCTGCTCCAGTGAAGGGTCTCTACATCGTTAATGGAAAGAAGGTCGTGATTAAGTAAGAAAAGATTAATTAAATTAAGATAAAACAGGCGAGAATTTCCCGTCTGTTTTGTTTTAAAGTATGTCTGGCCGCAGAAAATACTGTCGTTCTGAACATCGTGAATTCTGAGATTGCGGAAAAGCTGTCATTCCGAACGACGGGAATTCCTGAATTGTGGAAATGCTGTCGTTCGGAGCGACGCTAATTCCGAAATCATGGAAATGCTGTCATTCCGAACGATAGGAATTCCGAAATCATGGAAATGCTGTCGTCAGTAACTGGCCTGGCAAGGGATGCCGGCAGCAACAACGCGTTCGCGAATGCTGTCAAGTTCCTCGTGTGTGGCTTTCTGAAGATGATGGGCGGGAGTCTCGCGGTCGATGGTATATACCATTACTTCCTGTGGTTTTATTTCCGTTACCGCTTTAAGCCACGGATTTACGTATTCTTCGGTAGTATTGTCAACGCTTTCGCCCTCAAACTCGCCCTTCATGAACATCGTCTGGATGATGCAGTGCCCCCGGAAGCGCTTCAGACTGTCGATGACGGCATCTACATTATAGCCGTCGCCCACAGGTCGGTCCACCTTATTTATATATGCAGGACTGACGGTGTCGAGTTTCTGTATGTTGTTGTCAACCTTCATCAGAGCTGCGTGAATTTGCTGACGATAGGAGAGTGTGGCATTTGAAAGAACGCTGACCTTAGCATTGGGGAAATACTTATCGCGCAGTCGGATTACGTCGTCGATAATTTCCGGGAAGTGAGGATTGGCTGTCGGCTCGCCATTGCCGGCAAATGTAAGCACGTCGGGGTGCGGACCGTTGGCCTGCATGTCTTTCAGCTTTGCCTCAAGTGCCGCTGCTACCTCTTCGCGTGTAGGCATCTTTGCCTTAGGCCGGCGCTGGTCGTTGTAGCCACATTCGCAGTAGATACAGTCGAACGTGCATACCTTTCCGTCGGAAGGGAGAAGATTGATGCCCAAAGAAACGCCTAAGCGACGGCTATGTACGGGCCCGAAGATGGGCGATGGATATATTACTGTCATATATACAATTTACTATTTGATAAATTTTAAATTTCAGATGCAAAGGTACATAATATTTTAGAGAATGCAGGTTAATTAATATTAATTCCTTGATTGTTAATGGAAAAATTGCTAATTTTGCAGCAATTTCGGCTTAAAAGACACAAGAGCGAATGAGAAGAAAGTCAAGAAATGCCAGTGGACATCGTGGTTTGCAGGTTGTTACGTTGTGTATAAGTACATCGATGGTGCTCGTGCTACTGGGGTTGGTGGTGTTCTCTGTACTGACGGCACACAACCTCTCGAAATACTTTAGGGAGAACTTTATGGTTACAGCAGTAGTCAACGACACTCTCACAGTCAATGATGGTCATCTGCTTGTGCGCGACATATACCACCGTCCGTATGCTAAGCAGATAGACTATATCAGCAAGGAACAGGCAAACCGTGAGCAAAGCAAGGCTTTGGGCAGCGACCCGTCGGAGTTCATAGGGTTTAATCCCTTTCCCGCCACTATCGAAATGCAGCTGAAAGCCGACTATGCCAACAAGGATTCACTGAAGTGGATTTCGAAGGAATTGAAGGCGAATCCCGCCATTACTGATGTTGACTATCAGGTTGACCTGATGGACAAGGTGAACAGCAACCTGCGAAAGTTCAGCCTCATACTGCTTGTGCTGGCACTTCTACTGACGTTTATTTCGTTTGCGCTGATTAACAATACCGTGAGGTTGGGCATCTATTCGCGCCGCTTCCTCATACATACGATGAAACTTGTGGGGGCTTCGTGGGGATTCATCAGATGGCCGTTTGTCAGAAGAGCCCTAATAGTAGGAGTGGTGGCAGCCTTCCTGGCATGTTGCTTTCTTTCTGTGGGATTCTATGGGCTGTATGTGCAGAACCCCGGAATACTTACACTCGTATCGTGGGTTGAACTCGCAATCGTAGGCGTGGCAGTGTTTGTCTTTGGCATCGTAATCACAACGCTCAGCTCGTATCTTTCGGTAGGGAAATTCCTGAGAATGAGGGCGGGGGATTTGTATAAGATTTAGAAGTTAATAATTAAGAAATAAAAATATATCTATGGATAGAAAAAACTTGGCATTCGACCGCACCAACTACATGTTGCTGGCTATAGGCATGGTGGTCGTAATCATCGGATTCCTGTTGATGAGCGGTCCGGGCTCTACCGATGAGGCGTACAATCCCGACATCTTCAGTGCACGGAGAGTAAAGGTAGCCCCGGTGGTATGTCTTCTGGGCTTCTTGTCGATTATCTACGCTATTGTTAAGAAACCGAAAGGGA
This sequence comes from uncultured Prevotella sp., assembly GCA_946612625.1. GTDB lineage: Bacteria > Bacteroidota > Bacteroidia > Bacteroidales > Bacteroidaceae > Prevotella. The sequence goes on along the minus strand of CAMOEW010000003.1, from coordinate 49,789 downwards.
CTAAAGAAGAAAAGGAGTGAAGTAGTAAATGGATCTTTGGCAGACAATTATTATCAGTATTGTTGAGGGACTGACTGAGTTCCTTCCTGTGTCATCTACAGGACACATGATTATAACGCAGAACCTGCTTGGTGTGCCACAAGGCGATGAGTTTGTGCATGCGTTCACGTTTATCATACAGTTTGGCGCCATCCTCTCGGTGGTGTGCCTATACTGGAAACGCTTTTTCATCTTCGACAACACTCCAGCACCGGAGGGAAGCAGCACATTGCAGAAACTGAAGCACAGGTTTTATTTCTACTGGCTGCTTATCGTCGGAGTGATACCGGCTGTGGTCATCGGCCTGGTTGCAAAGAAGTCGGGACTGCTCGACTGGCTGCTCGACTCGGTTTGGGTGGTGGCTGTCATGCTTGTCGTGGGAGGTGTGTTCATGCTCTACTGCGACCGTATTTTCAATAAAGGCAGCGAGGCCAACAAGATGAACGAGAAGCGGGCGTTCAACGTGGGACTATTCCAGTGCATCTCGGTCATTCCGGGAGTGTCGCGTTCGATGGCTACCATCGTGGGCGGCATGGCACAAGGACTTACACGCAGGGCTGCCGCCGAGTTCTCGTTCTTTCTTGCCGTGCCTACAATGGCAGGAGCAACGCTACTCGACCTGCTCGACCTGATGAAAGAGGGTGGGACATGGGCAACGACGCATAATATCACTATGCTCATTGTGGGATGCGTGGTGTCGTTCATTGTGGCATTGCTTGCCATGAAATGGTTTGTTGACTTTGTGTCGAAATACGGTTTCAAGGCGTTTGGGTGGTATCGAATCATTGTGGGTGGCATCATTTTGGCACTGCTCATATCCGGTCAGTCGTTGGCAATGGTAGATTAAATGAATTTCGTAGAAGGAGAATACATATACTTGGACAAGCCATATAGGATGTCGAGTTTCGGTGCGCTCGCACGGGTGCGCTATCTCATCTCTATGAAGGCCGGTGTGAAGCGAGTGAAAACCGGACATGCCGGAACACTTGACCCGCTTGCCACAGGCGTGCTGATACTATGTACAGGAAAGAAGACCAAGGAGATAGAGTCGCTGCAGCTGCACGAAAAAGAATACATCGCCACCCTTCAGCTCGGAGCCACGACAGCGAGTTTCGACATGGAACACGACGTCGATAAGACATATCCTACAGCGCATATCAGCGAAGAGCTGATACGGAAAACCATTGGCGGCTTCGTGGGCGATATAATGCAGGTGCCGCCGGCCTATTCAGCTTGCAAGATAGGAGGCGACAGAGCATATAAACTGAAACGCAGTGGTCAAGACGTACAGCTGGTGGCAAAGCCTGTACATATTGAAGAGATTGAGCTGACGGATTTCAATCCTGTGACGATGCGGATGAGCATCCGTGTGGTATGCGGAAAGGGTACGTACATACGTTCGCTGGCTCGAGATATCGGCAAAGCTCTCGGAAGCGGTGCCTACCTTACGGCGTTGTGTCGCACTCGTGTAGGTAATGTGCGGTTGGAAGACTGCATCAAGATGGATGATATTCCAGACTGGTTAGAGAAAATTGAGAATTAGCAGGCGGTGCTTCCATGCGCCGCATAGGAAAGAATCAAGAAAGAAGGATACACATGAAACTATCACAGTTTAAATTCAGACTGCCGGAAGAGCTGGTGGCTCTTGAGCCGTCGTGCCGCGTCTTTAAGAATGAGGATGGTACAGTAGATAAAATCTATCATCGCGATGAATGCCGGCTGATGCTCGTACACCGAAAGAGTGAGCGGATAGAAATGTTCCAGAAAGATGCTAAAGGGAACGACACGGAGCATTTCCTCACTTTCCGCGACAGCTTGAAATATTTTGGCGAGGGCGATGTCTTTGTCTTCAACGACACGAAGGTGTTTCCGGCGAGGTTGTACGGTACGAAGGAGAAGACGGATGCTAAGATCGAGGTGTTCCTGCTGCGTGAGCTTAACGAAGAGTTGCGGCTGTGGGATGTGCTTGTAGAACCGGCGCGCAAGATTCGTATCGGTAACAAGCTGTTCTTTGAGGACGACGGACCTATGGTTGCCGAGGTTATCGACAATACCACGAGCCGTGGGCGTACGCTGCGATTCCTTTACGACTGTCCGCACGACGAGTTCAAGCGTGAGCTCTTTGCTCTCGGGGAGTCGCCGCTGCCACGCTATATCGTTGACAATCGTCCATATACTTCCGATGATATCGAAAATTTCCAGACCATCTTTGCGAGAAACGAAGGTGCTGTGACGGCACCCGCAACGGGGTTGCATTTTAGCCGCGAGATGATGAAGATGATGGAGATACGCGGCATCAGTCCGGCGTTCGTCACCTTGCACTGCGGTCTTGGCAATTTTGATCCTATAGAGGTGGAAGACCTGACAAAGCATAAGATGAGTTCAGAGCAGATGGTGGTTTCTCAGGAGGCTTGCAATCTCGTAAACCGGGCAAAAGCCGATGGTAAGAACGTGTGTATCGTAGGCACCAGCACCATGCGTGCCACAGAAACGGCTGTAGGTACCGACGGATTGCTGAAAGAATATGACGGATGGACCAACAAGTTTATCTTCCCGCCATACGAGTTCGGGCTTGCCACTGCAATGATGGCAAACTTCTATCATCCTGAGTCGCCGATGATGATGTCAACGGCTGCTTTCGGAGGCTATGACCTTGTATATGAAGCCTATAACCAAGCGGTCAAGAACGGGTATAAGTTCGGGTGCTACGGCGACTGTATGCTTATCCTCGACGACTGAGCGCTTCGCTAATGGATAATCGGTAACGGAAAAATAGATAATGGGAGCTGCGCATGTTGTCTATCTGGGCCTGGGAACCAACCTCGGCGACAAGGAGGCGAACATACGTGAAGCTGTAAAGAGAATCAGAGAGCTGGTGGGCGCAGTAATGCGCCAATCGGCTCTTTATTTCTCCGAGCCTTGGGGATTCCAATCCGACAACAGCTTTGTCAATGCCGTAGTCTGCTGTTCCACGTCGCTTTCGCCTCACGAAGTGCTTGACATAACGCAGAAAATTGAAATTGAGATGGGACGACGGCAGAAATCGTCGCGCGACGGGAGCGGAAAGCCGGTATATCATGACAGGATTATCGACATCGACATATTATTATATGATGATATATCGCTTGACACTCCAGATCTTGTCATACCACACCCGCTGATTAATCAACGTGAATTTGTTAATATCCCACTGAGAGAGATTTTTTTGCCGAAAAATTAGTCGTTGTCAGATTTATTTGCTAACTTTGTGCCAAAATAACTAAATCTACTCAAAATGAACAAACAATTTTTTTCTCTGTTGGTGGTAGCATGTGCGGCAATTGCTGTTTATGCCGACAACCCGTACAAGCAGTACACCCAGAACTTGCCATTCAAGATGGCAGAAGTTTCTGACCCTGTTTTTCCAAATAATGAGGTTAACCTGACGGATTTCGGAGCTGTCGGTAATGGCTCGAAGCTATGTACCGAGGCTTTTGCCAAGGCTATTGATGCCTTGACGAAAAAGGGCGGCGGCAAGCTCGTCGTTCCGAAGGGCGTGTGGCTTACCGGTCCGATTACGCTCAAGAGCAATATCAACCTGCATGTTATGAGCGGCGCTGTTATAACTTTTGTGCCCGATGAAAGCCTGTACCCTATTGTAGAGACAGTGTTTGAGGGACTTGACACCAAGCGGTGCCAGTCGCCTATCAATGCCCGCAATGCAACCAACGTGGCAATTACCGGGCAGGGTGTAATCGATGGAAACGGTCAGTACTGGCGACCCGTAAAGAAGGCTAAGGTGACCGACTCGCAGTGGAGCAACTTCACCAGCAGCGGAGGTATAGTTGACAAGAAGAAAGCATACTGGGTGCCGTCTGAAGGATATGCCAAGGGTGAGGCATTGGCACAGATGAATGTGCCGCAGAACATCAAGAGCGACGCAGAGTGGAACAGCATACGCCGTTTCCTGCGCCCGGTGATGGTAAGTTTCATCGAGTGTAAGAATGTAAAGCTCGAAGGGTGTATCTTCCAGAACTCACCAGCGTGGAACATCCATCCGCTGATGTGCGAGAACGTGATTATCAAAGACGTGCTTGTGCGCAATCCGTCATACGCACAAAACGGCGATGCCCTCGACCTTGAGTCGTGCAAGAATGCTCTTATCATCAATTCACGCTTCGATGCCGGCGACGATGGTATCTGTATAAAGAGCGGAAAGGATGCCGACGGACGCAGACGTGCTCGTCCGTGCGAGAATGTTGTTGTGGATGGATGTACGGTGTTTGCCGGGCATGGAGGTTTTGTCGTAGGTTCAGAGATGAGTGGAGGCGTGAGGAACATCAGCGTGCAGAACTGCCAGTTCCTTGGTACCGACGTAGGACTGCGCTTCAAGAGCCAGCGTGGGCGCGGCGGTATTGTCGAGAACATATATATCAAGGGTATCTCGATGATGCAGATTAAAGCCGATGCAATCACATTTAATATGTATTACAATGGAAAGTCGGTAGTGGAGAACAATGAAGACGGCACGGCAGCCGTTGCCAATGATCTAAAGCCTGTTGATGAGACCACACCTATCTTCCGCAACATACATATTCAGGATATTATATGTGCAGGAGCAGGAAGGGCAATGGAGTTCAACGGACTGCCAGAAATGCCTATCGACGGCATTACATTGAAGAACATCGACATTATTGCCGAAAAAGACGCTTACTTCAACAACTGTAAGGATATAAAGAAGCAAAACGTCAGCGTCACCATCGGAAAGATGTAAGAAGACAAGGACTGAAAAAAATATTAAAGGCTGCACCTCGGTGCAGCCTTTAATATTTTCGTTTTCTCTCGCTGATTAGTGGCGGAGACCAAGAGCCTTGATAAGTTCACGATAGCGGTTGATGTCTCTGTTATAGAGATACTTCAACAGCTTGCGACGGCGACCAACGAGCATGGTCAGGCTGCGAGCCGTAACATGATCCTTGTGGTTCTGCTTCAGGTGGTCTGTCAAATGAGTGATACGATAGGTAAGCAGCGCTACCTGGCTTTCTACTGAGCCTGTGTCCTTGGCATCCTTGCCATACTGAGAGAAAATCTCAGTCTTCTTTTCTTTGTTTAAATACATTTTTAAACGTGATTAATAATTAGTGCAATAACATCCTTCGATTGCTTTTCCTGCCTAATCACTGGCGGTTCACAACTTCGAATGTTTCGGATTTTCCGAATTGCGGCTGCAAAGGTACACTTTTTTTCTGAATATAGCAAGAATTTCCGAAAAAAGTTGTACCTTTGCACCCGTTTTTAAGGTAAAAGGAAAATGCAAGACATCAGAAACATTGCAATTATAGCTCACGTCGATCATGGAAAGACAACATTGGTCGATAAGATGATGCTGGCAGGTAATCTTTTCCGTGAGGGACAGAACCTGAGCAGCCAGGTGTTGGATAGCAACGATTTGGAACGCGAGCGCGGAATAACTATCCTCTCGAAGAATGTTTCCATCAACTGGAAAGGAACGAAAATTAATATCATCGACACTCCGGGACACTCTGACTTTGGAGGCGAAGTGGAACGTGTGCTGAATATGGCCGACGGTTGTCTGCTACTTGTGGATGCTTTCGAGGGGCCAATGCCACAGACACGATTCGTGCTGCAGAAGGCATTGCAGATAGGGCTGAAACCAATAGTAGTTGTAAACAAGGTGGATAAACCAAACTGCCGCCCGGAAGAGGTGTATGAGATGGTATTCGACCTTATGTTTTCGCTTAATGCTACTGAAGACCAACTCGACTTTCCTGTCGTTTATGGTTCTGCCAAGAACGGATGGATGAGCGAAGACTATAACAAGCCAACCGACAATATCACTTACCTGCTTGACAAAATCGTCGAGGTGATTCCTGCACCGAAGCAGATTGAGGGTACGCCGCAGATGCTTATCACCAGTCTTGACTATTCAAGTTATACGGGACGAATTGCCGTGGGCAGGGTGCATAGGGGAACGTTCCGAGACGGACAGCAGGTGACAATTTGCCATCGCGACGGCAGCATCGAAAAAACCAAGATAAAGGAACTTCATACATTTGATGGTATGGGTCATCAGCGCACCGACATAGTAGATTGCGGAGATATATGTGCAGTAATAGGATTGGAGAAATTCGAGATTGGCGACACTCTCTGCGATTTCGAGAATCCCGATGCTCTGCCACCGATTGCTATTGACGAACCCACTATGTCAATGCTCTTCCAGATTAACGACTCGCCGTTCTTCGGCAAGGAAGGAAAGTTTGTCACTTCACGGCATATCAACGACCGTCTGGAGAAAGAACTGGAGAAAAATCTTGCACTTCGCGTTGAACAGTTCGAAGATTCTACCGATAAGTGGGTGGTTAGTGGTCGTGGCGTGCTCCATTTGAGCGTGCTTGTCGAAACTATGCGGCGCGAGGGATATGAACTTGCCGTAGGACAGCCGCAGGTAATATATAAGGATATTGACGGCGTCAAGTGCGAACCAGTAGAGGAACTCACCATCAATGTTCCTGAGGAATTCGCGTCGAAGATGATTGATATGGTGACACGGCGAAAAGGAGAAATGACGTCAATGGAGAGCCAGGGCGACAGGGTGAATATAGAGTTTGATATCCCCTCGCGCGGCATCATCGGACTGCGAACAAATGTGCTTACAGCTTCACAGGGAGAAGCCATAATGGCTCACCGCTATAAGGAATATCAGCCGTATAAGGGAGACATTGACCGTCGTTCCAACGGCTCGCTCATTGCTATGGAGACAGGACAGTCGTATGCATATGCTATCGACAAACTGCAGGACCGCGGCAAGTTCTTCATCGACCCGGGTGAGGATGTGTATATGGGTGAAGTCGTAGGTGAACATATTCATGAGAAAGACCTCGTCATCAATGTCTGCAAGGCAAAACAGCTTACGAACGTGCGTGCTTCTGGAAGCGACGACAAGGCTCGTATCATCCCAAAGACGGTGATGAGTCTTGAAGAGTGTCTTGAATATATCAAGGAAGACGAGCTGGTGGAGGTGACCCCTAAGTCAATGCGTATGCGAAAAATCATACTCGACCATAACGAAAGAAAGAAAGCAAATAAGGAATGAAGAAGCCGCCTAGATGGGCGGCTTCTTCATTCCGTGGTTAATATGTTCTATTGTTCTTTTCTCTTCCAGCTATGGAATGCTGCTGCTGCGATTGCGAGCAGTAGCAGACCGTAGGCAACGTATGCAATGGTTTCGGTACGGTCGATGCTCTTTGGGAAGAATGAGAGAACAACTTTATGATGCCCAGGGTTGACTTTGAGCGCACGGAGAACATAGTCAACGCGGCCAAGCTCTGCCTCTGCTCCGTCGATAGTGGCTGTCCAGCCGGGATAGTATATCTCGGAGAATACTATTACACCACCCTTGTCCGACTGTACATCGTATTTCAGCTGGTTGGGCTCATACGATGTGATTCTGACGATGCTGAGGGTGTCTTGTGTGACGCTTTCTCCGAGTATCTCCTTGAATTTTTTGTCGGCAACTGCCTCATGGCGCAGCGGAGTTGTCGCCAACGCATCAATTTCATCATTGGCATTGTCAACATAGTTCACCTTGTCAACCAACCATGCGTTGCCGTAGGTGTATGGATTCTCTAAGGGAACTGACTGGCCGCTTTGCAGCGGAATGATGAAATACTTCGTGTTGAGCATGTTCAGAACAGGATAGATGGAGTCGCCGTTCACTAAAGTCATGTCGCCCGCGTTCTGCGAAATCGCAGCAATTGCCTTTTGTATCTCAGGCGAGATGTGACGGTCGATAATCTCTTGATAGCGGCGCAGCTTGGCGGCATGATAGCCTCCGATGCTCTTCAGGTAGAAGCTCGTCTCGTTTTCGTTGAACGTGTCGCCGGCAAGGTTCAGCGTGCGGAAGTCAAGGTTCTTGTCGCGTAGTATCTGCTCTATCGCAGGAGTCTTACGGATGGGTTGCTCCTTGATGCTGCCGTCAACGAACATCTCGTCGTAAAGATAGCGCTTGTCAACCTGCCACATATCTATCAGGCACAGTACAATGACAGCTCCAATCATGTATTCTGAGCGTAGCTTCTTTGCTTTGAAGAGAAGCAGGCAGAGCGTACCGATGCTGATGATAATCACCGTTCGCCAACAATCGGCTGTGAATACAGCTTCGCGTACCTTTGTTATATTGTCTAAGAACTGTCCCATCATGTCGGTGGGGACATACTGTGAGAGCTGCATACGGTCAGCTGATGATATGAATTCGAAGAATGCTGAAGGCATGAGTGCAAATATTGTGCTGATGCCGGCTGTGAGGGCGAAACTGAGAATTACGAATTTCAATTTCTTGTTTAAAATGTCCGGATTGTCACAAATCTTCTTCAATGCGAGCATTGCCAACAGAGGAATAGTGAATTCGGCAATCACGAGAATCGACGATACAGTGCGGAATTTCGCATACATAGGCATATAGTCGATGAACAGATCGGTGAACGGCATGAAGTTCCTTCCCCATGACAACAATATTGATAGTATCGTTGCAGCAAGCAGTCCCCATTTCACTGGTCCTGTTACAATGAACAGTGACAGGATGAAGAGCATCATAACAAATGCCCCGACATATACAGGACCGGCAGTGAATGGCTGTTCACCCCAGTACTGATACCATTGTCCGATGTATTGTGCCAGCTGAGGGGCACATTTCTCCATTGCTTTTGGATTGTTTCTCAACTGTATCTGGTGGGCTCCGCCCTTGGCGTTGGGAATGAGCAGTGTCCATGTCTCATCAATGCCATAGCTCCACTGCGTTATATAGTCGCGGTCAAGTCCGCTACTGGTCTGGTTGGCGGCATTCGTCTTCACCAATTCACTCTTGCCGCGCATTGTCTCCTGCGAGTATTCCCATGTGTGATACAGGTTAGAGAGGTTTATGCAGATGCCGATAATGCCGCCTGCTGCACAGGCAGCTATTGCCTTACCAAGATGGGTGTATCGTTTAGCGCGTATGCTCTCGTATGCAAATGCTATCACAAGGAAGAAGATTACGAACAGATAGTAGTATGTCATCTGCACATGGTTGGCAAGCACTTCGAGAGCAGAGAATATCGCTGTCACCACGAGACCCCACAGATACTTTCCTCGGAAGGCAAGAACTATACCTCCGATAAGTGGTGGAAGGTAGGCAAGCGCCATTACTTTCCAGATATGTCCTGCTGCGATGATAATCAGGAAATAACTGCTGAAAGCCCATATGATGGAGCCCAAGGCTGCCAAGTGTTGCTTAAAGTCGAAGGCACGCAGCAGGATGTAGAAGCCCAACAGGTATGCAAACAGATACCATACGTAGTCAGGCAACCACAGATGGTATGCCTTCTCTATTACAGCCAGTGGTTTGTTGCTTGAGTATGAAGGGGCTGTCTGATAGGTGGGCATACCGCTGAACAGCGCGTTCGTCCATCGTGTCACATTGCCAGTACGGTCATGATATTCTGAGGCCTCCTGTCCTGCACCGCGTCCTGCCGAGGCATCGTGACGGTAGAGAATCCTTCCCTCGGTATCTGCGGGGAAGAAGTAGGCAAACGAGATGATGACAAACAGTAATACCACCAGCACGTCGGGTATCCATTTCTTCATTTTTTCCATGCTATAAAATCTTTATGTTCGTTTTGTGAGGGTAAACTACCTGAAGCAGACTGCTTCTGCCCTGCGCATCGCCTGCAAAATTACAAAATTTTCATCACGTAGCCAAAGGTTTTATTAGTATATCTTGACCCTATCTTGTCTTTTTGTTTTTTTTATGCCCTATCTGACTCAAAAAACCGATTTTTTTTATAATTTTGCAACGGAAAAATCAGCAAAGTTATATGAAAATAGGTGTAATTATCGCGATGGACAAGGAGTTCATGCGCATTAAGGCTCTTCTGAGCCACGGCGGTGAGGAGGTAAACGACGGCAGAACATTCGTTGTCGGAACGATGGGTGACAACGAAATTGTGATGCTTTCGAGTGGTATCGGAAAGGTAAATGCCGCGGCAGGAACAGCAGAAATGATTTGCCATTACCATCCAGATGTCATCGTCTCGTCGGGTGTGGCTGGTGGAGCATCCGTAGAGTTGAATGTTCAGGAGGTCGTAGCGAGCACCCAGTGCGTATATCACGATATGTATTGCGGCAGTGGAGTGGAATACGGCCAGATTGTGGGCTTTCCAGCACGCTACGATTCAGACGATACTTTGCTTTCGGAAGCACTTGCGGTTGATGCCGGCGTGCCGGTTCACAAGGGTCTTATCGTTACCGGCGATTGGTTCGTTGACAGTCGCGAGAAAATGCGTGACATCCTGAGCCATTTCCCAGAAGCAATGGCAGTGGATATGGAGTCGTGTGCCATAGCCCATGTGTGCTATCTGCACAAAGTACGATTCATCAGTTTCCGCATCATCAGCGATATACCGCTGAAAGACACAAACGCCTCGCAGTACTTTAATTTTTGGGACGAGATAGCCGACAAGTCATTCCATGTCACGAAGGCATTCTTAGAGAGTATTAACGGGAAATAATCCAAGGATGGTGACGGTGTTGTAGCCTAAGTTACCTGTAGTAGTTTCTGTTAATGTTGTTACGAATGTATGCACGATGGCCGTAGAGAGCAATGACAACGAAACAGATGAACGGGATGATGAATGAAATGTTTGTGGCGGGAAGTCCGAGGAAGTTCCAGTTCATGTCGATGACGATTGCCTGAATTGGCGGGAAGAACGAGCCTCCAAGGATTGACATGATAAGTCCGGCACCGGCAAACTTTACATTGTCGCCGACACCACGCAACGCAATACCATAGATGGTGGGGAACATCAGCGACATACATGCGCTCACTGCAACAAGGCAATAGAGACCGTTGCGGTCTGTGAATAATATTGTTCCCGCGACGAAGACACCGCCGATAATGGCAAGGATAGCTAACAAGCGTCCCGGTTGGATATACTTTAGGAACCATGTGCAGATGAAGCGGCTGACGGTGAAGAACACCATGGCTATGATGTTGTATTTCTGCGACATAATCTCAGCTGCCCTCTCGTCCATGCCTTCAGCCATGAATACACGCGTGCCGTACTGGATAATAAACGTCCAACATGTTACTTGAGCACCGATATAGAAGAACTGGGCTATCACTCCTTCGCGGTAGTTGCGTATGTGAATGAGTTCACGAAGTGCCTTTACCATTGTCTTCTTCGATTTTGTATCGCCGTCCTTGGGCATGTTGTATAGGCGTATTAGTACCAGCAGAAGAATCGAGAGCACTCCAATGACAAGATAAGGTTGTATGAGCACGCCGAGGTCGTGGTCTTTTATCAGATTGAATTGCTCTTGTGGAAGATGATGACGTGCAGACGTTGACAGCGGACTCATCTTGGCTTGGATGAATTGCATGGCGACAAACATACCTGTAAGGTTGCCGATAGGATTGAAAGCTTGGGCGAGATTCAGTCGTTGAGTTGCTGTCTCTTCGCTTCCCATACAATATATGAATGGGTTGCAGCTCGTCTCAAGAAACGACAGTCCGCAGGTAAGAATGAAATAAGCAAGGAGAAACGGATAATAAAAGCCGAGCATTTTTGCCGGAAAGAACATCAGCGAGCCGATGGCAAAGAGCGAAAGCCCCACTAAGACACCGGCCTTGAATGAATATTTCTGTATGAACATAGCAGCGGGGAATGCCATGCAGAAATATCCTAGATAGAACGCCACCTGAACTAATGCTCCCTCGGTGACACTCATTCGGAAAATTTTTGAGAATGCTTTTACCATAGGACTGGTAACGTCGTTGGCAAAACCCCACAGCGCAAAGCATAAAGTTATCATGAGGAACGGAATGAGCAGGCTGACCCCGTTCTTAGTTAATACGCCGTCTTTGTTATTTCTGTCCATTTTATGTCTAATTAGTAGATAATTGATGCAAAAGTACAATAAATAAATTATAATTCTTCCTTTTTTGCCCAAAAAAATATAACTTTGCATTCAAAATAGATTAAAACGATGAAAAAGTTGCTTTCTTTGCCGCCAAATTTGGTGGAATGTTTCCATAGAGTTACTGGGCTTGGCCGTGATGAGTATTTCTGTACGTGCGATCCCGTCGGTCATAAACTGGGCAGCGGCGGCGGTACGACATGGGTCTTACAGGAATGCCGGCGTTGCGAAAATAGTGAGGTTCCATTCGGCGAATGGCTTTCGCAGGAACGTCGCATCATTCTACATGGCGGCGGTCAGAGTAGGCGGCTTCCAGCATACGCCCCTTCAGGAAAGATGTTGATGCCTCTGCCGGTATTCCGTTGGGAACGCGGCCAGCAGCTCACGCAGACGCTGCTGTCGCAGCAGTTGCCGCTATACGAGAAAATCATGTCGATGGCACCAGCCAATATCCATACGATGATAGCAAGTGGTGATGTCCTGATACGTGCGACGCAGCCTTTGCAGCCTGTTCCAGATGCCGACGTTGTATGCTACGGCCTTTGGCTTGACTCATCGATTGCCAAAGACCATGGCGTGTTCGTAAGCGACCGGAAGACTCCCGGCGTATTGAAACAGATGCTTCAGAAACCCACAGTGGAAACCCTTAACTCGCTGCTCGACAATCATTATTATCTCACTGACATTGGCGTGTGGCTATTGAGTGACCGTGCTGTAGAATTATTGGCCAGGCGCAGTATGGCTGGTGACAAATGTAAAATGCCAAATGCCAATTGCGAATTAAAAGAGTATGACCTCTATTCGGAGTTCGGATGTGCTCTCGGTACCGACCCGACCATTGCTGACGAAGAAATCGGAAGTCTTAATGTTGCAGTGATGCCGCTGCCTGGAGGTGAGTTTTATCATTTTGGAACGTCGCGTGAGATGATTACGTCGATGATGTCAATACAGAACCTCGTCAACGACCAGCGTGAGATTATGCACCGTGACCGCAAACCCCATCCGTCGATATTCGTGCAGAATTCCGATTTGAATGTTGGATTCACTGATGAAAATCAGAATATCTGGATAGAGAATAGCTATATCGACGAGGGATGGACTTTCACCCATGACAATATAGTCACTGGTGTGCCGCCTGTTGGTCTTGGCATTCGCCTTGAGCCGGGGCAGTGTATCGATTTCGTGCCTGTCGGCGACAGCAACTATTGCGTTCGACGTTATAATATAGATGACAAGTTCGCCGGAGAAGAGCAGCAGAGAAAGCAGTTTCCCGTTGTTACTTCCGAAATGTCGCCCGTCGATTCGTGTCTTTTGTCCGCCGAGGACATTAGCAACCAGGCAAACCTGATGCGTATTGCCGGGCAGAGGGATGTATATCTCAAAAAGAACCTGCAGCAGATGGCGCGTAACTGGAGGCACAGCGTGTTCTATCAGTTGGACTTGAACCATACCCGGACGCTTTCCGACCGTCTTGGTGTGGCGATGCCTGAGCCTGTAGATTCCGATGCTCCGCTCATCACTCGTATGCAGGATGCTATGTTTCGTGGTGACAGCGACACAGCTTTCGGTCTGTTGAGGCATGGGCTTACGGTTACGGCGCTTTCTGAAAAACAGCATCCACACAAGGATATCTACGACGACCAGATAGTGTGGGGACGCTCGCCAGTGCGTATCGACATCAGCGGAGGTTGGACTGACACTCCTCCGTTCTGTCTGATGGAAGGCGGTAACGTGGTGAACATTGCAATCGAACTGAATGGTCAGCAGCCCATACAGGCGTTCGTAAAGCCCTGCAAGGAATACCATGTGCTGTTGCGTAGCATCGATCTTGGTGCATGTGAAGTGGTAGAGACATACGAGCAGCTTGCCGACTATAAAAAAGTGGGCAGCCCGTTCTCCATCCCCAAAGCGGCACTGTCGCTTGCCGGTTTCCTGCCAAGGTTTTCCGATGAGCATTTCGACTCGTTGCGTACACAACTTGAGGCTTTCGGCTGTGGCATCGAACTGACGTTGCTTTCGGCAATACCGGCCGGCAGCGGTCTTGGTACGAGCAGTATTCTTGCCGCCACTTTGCTCGGGGCTGTCAGCGACTTCTGCTCATTGTCGTGGGATAAACACGAGATATGTAAGCGCACGCTGGTGCTCGAACAGATGCTCACTACCGGCGGCGGATGGCAGGATCAGTATGGCGGCGTTCTCGGCGGAGTGAAACTCTTGCAGACAACGAAGGGATTTGAGCAGACGCCCACAGTGAGGTGGATTCCCGACGACGTGTTTACACAGCCCGAATACCGGCAGTGCCATCTTCTCTATTATACGGGTATCACTCGGACGGCAAAGAAAATACTTGCCGAGATAGTGTGTCACATGTTCCTTAACGAGAACTCACAATTGACACTGCTGCGCGATATGAAGAGTCATGCGCTCGACATGTATGAGGCTATCCAGCGCAATAATTTCCGGCAGATGGGACTCGCCCTGCGTAGGAACTGGCTTCAGAATCAGGCACTCGACAGCGGTACCAATCCGGCTGACGTACAGCGTATAACCAACCTCGTTGACGATCTCTGTCTTGGTTATAAGTTGCCCGGAGCCGGCGGTGGCGGATATTTGTATATGGTGGCAAAAGACCCGGAGGCAGCTGCACGCATACAAAAGATAATAAATGAGAACCGCTGTAATGCCAATGCTCGTTTCGTTGAAATGAGCTTAAGTAAGCAGGGGCTTCAGATAAGTCGCAGCTGATATGGAATTCAGAACCGTTGTAGATATAGAAAAACTGCCGTTTGAGTTGGAACCATGCGATGAATTGCTGTTTATAGGCAGTTGTTTTGCCGATAATATAGGTGCGAGGTTTAGGGAAGAGAAGTTCCGCGTTGTGACCAATCCATACGGAGTGATGTATAACCCTGTGAGCATATTACATACTGTGGAGCACATGCTCACAGATGAAAAATATGTAGGATTTTCTCCTAAAGTGGCATTTTTCACGCTTGGCACCAACCACGTGTATCGCGAGATAGCCACGGGCGAGATAGTTGACAACTGTCGAAAACGCCCGCAAGCCCTCTTTCATGAGGAAAAACTTACTGTGGATGAATGTTGTGATACTTTGACGAAAGCCTCTGAACTACTGAGAGAGCGAAACCCTGGGATATGTGTCGTTCTTACTGTAAGTCCCGTCCGTTACAGAAAATACGGATTTCATGAAAGTCGGATTTCCAAGGCAACACTCCTTCTGGCCGTATCGAGGTTGCAATTGCCTTACTTTCCCGCCTACGAGATTATTGATGACGAGCTTCGCGACTATCGTTTTTATAAGCCAGACATGATTCATCCGTCTGAACAGGCGGTGGAATATCTGTGGGAACGGTTGGTGGAATGTTGCTTCAGCGAACGTGCGAGGGAGTTTCTTAAAGAATGGAAACCTCTTAAAGAGGCACTTGCCCACAAGCCTTTCAACCCCGAAAGTGGCGAATATCGTGCCTTTATGGATAAAACAATGTTAAAAGTGATGGAGTTGTCGAAGAAATATCCTAATTTTGCAGCATTTAATAAGAAAATATAATTATACTAAATGAAAAAATACACTATTGAGCAAATTACAACGCTGATAGGTGCACGGCGAATCGGAGGAGAACAGACCACGATAGGCTGGCTGCTGACAGACAGCCGCTCGCTCTGTTTCCCTGAAGAGACGCTTTTCTTTGCATTGCGCAGCAACCGTAACGATGGTCATAAGTACATCCCTGATTTGTATAAGCGAGGGGTCAGAAGTTTTGTCGTGGAAAATGGAAACCAATCACAGTTTGCTGTTGATGCTTCGCTTTTTCCGGATGCCAATTTCCTCCAGGTCCCGTCTCCGCTTGCCGCTCTTCAGCGTCTTGCCGAGCGTCATCGCGACGAGTTTGATATCCCCATCGTGGGAATTACAGGAAGCAATGGCAAGACGATGGTGAAAGAATGGCTCTATCAGATTCTCTCACCAGACTGTGCCGTCACTCGCAGTCCCAAGAGTTATAATTCGCAGATCGGCGTTCCTCTCTCAGTATGGCTTCTCGACCAGAATACGCAGGTAGGTCTTTTCGAGGCAGGCATCAGTGAGCCTGACGAGATGGAAGCTCTGCGCGACATTATCCAGCCCACAATTGGCGTTCTTACGAGTCTTGGTGCCGCTCATCAGGAAAATTTTCGTTCTATGGATGAAAAGTGCAATGAGAAACTGAAACTGTTCCACGGTGCCAAGACCATAGTATATAATGCTGACGACGACATCATCAGCCGCTGCATACGTCGCTCCGGTTATAAAGGCGAAAAGATAGGGTGGAGCAGTGTGAATGAGCTGACACCGTTTTATATCCGCAAGACAGAACAAGACGGACGATCCACTCGTGTACATTATATATATAATGGACAGGAAGATGAGTATGTGTTGCCTTTCATCGACGAGGCTTCGCTCGAATGCTCGTTCGCTTGTGCTATAGTTTCTTTGCGATTAGGGCTGTCGCGTGATTGCCTGGCCGAACGTATGGCACACCTTGAACCTGTGGCAATGCGTTTGGAGGTGAAAGAGGGACAGCATGGATGTACGATAATCAACGATTCCTATAACAGCGACGTGACAAGCCTTGACATCGCTCTTGACTTTATGAATCGGCGTCCCGACCATAACGGACGCCACCATACGCTCATTCTCAGCGACATCTACCAGAGTGGGCGCAGTGCTGCCGACTTGTATGGTGAGATTGGAAAGCTCGTCGTCGAGCGCAAGGTGGAGAAGTTCATCGGCATAGGTGAGGAGTTGAAGGCGAACTCACAGTACATACCACTTCAGAACAAGCATTTCTTCGATAATGTTCAACAGTTTGTTGCCAGCGATGTGTTCACCTCTCTGCGCGACGAGGTGGTACTGATAAAAGGTGCCCGCAGCTTCGGCTTCGACTACATAACAGAACTGCTTGAACAGAAAGTGCACGAGACGATACTCGAAGTCAACCTCAATGCCGTTGTGGATAACTTCAACCATTACCGTTCGTATATGCGTCCTGAGACCAAGCTCGTGTGCATGGTAAAGGCTGATGCCTACGGTGCCGGAGCCGTCGAGGTGGCAAAGACTTTGCAGGATCATCGGGTTGACTATCTGGCCGTTGCTGTCGCCGACGAGGGCGTCACTTTGCGTAAGAACGGCATCACTACGAACATTATGATTATGAATCCCGAGATGACTGCTTTCAAGACGATGTTCGACTATGAACTTGAACCCGAAGTATATAACTTCCGTCTTATGGATGCTCTGATACGTGCAGCCGAGAAGGAAGGCATCACCGGCTATCCCGTTCACATAAAGCTCGACACAGGTATGCACCGTTTGGGGTTCAATGCATCTTCCACCGGTTTCTCTGATGGTGGTGAGACAACCATGGATGAAATTGATGAGGTGATACGCCGTTTGAAGAATCAGAATGCCATTATCGCTCGTTCGGTGTTCTCGCATTTCGTGGGTAGCGATAGCGACGACTTCGACAATTTTTCCAAGATGCAGTTTGAGCGCTTCGACCGTGCGAGCAGCCGTCTGCAGGCTGCCTTCGACCATAAGATATTGCGTCATATATGCAATTCGGCAGGTATAGAACACTTCCCCGAACGTCATCTCGACATGTGTCGTCTTGGGCTGGGACTCTATGGCATTGATCCTCGCGACAATCACATCTTGCATAACGTGAGCACGCTGAAAACCACCATTCTTCAATTGCGCCATGTTCCTAAGGAAGAGACGGTGGGTTATTCGCGTAAAGGCATTCTAAGCCGCGACAGCGTTATTGCCGCCATCCCTATCGGCTATGCCGATGGCCTGAACCGCAAGCTCGGACGCGGAGCCGGCTACTGTCTCGTCAACGGACAGAAGGCCCCATATGTTGGAAATATCTGTATGGATGTAGCGATGGTTGATGTGACAGACATCCCATGCCGCGAGGGCGATACTGTTGAGATTTTCGGCGACAATCTGCCAGTCACTGTGCTGTCCGACATCCTTGATACTATCCCATACGAGGTGCTTACCGGCATTTCCAACCGCGTAAAACGAATTTATTATCAAGATTAACATTAAAATGATGCAGAGTTTCAAAATTTTTTTTTAACTTTGCATCGTTTTATGAAAATAACAATCTACTAAACACAATAAAACAACTTATGGAACAAGTTTTCAGTTACATTATCAGCCTTGGTGCATCGGTGATGATGCCTATCCTGTTTACCATTATCGGACTATGCATAGGCATGAAGTTCGGAAAAGCACTTAAATCGGGTCTCTACGTGGGAGTCGGTTTCGTGGGACTGGGTATCGTTACCGCACTTCTCACTAACAATTTCGGTAATCCGCTGAGTGAAATCTCCGAACTCTACAATCTCCAGCTCGGAGTGTTCGACATGGGATGGCCTGCTGCAGCAGCAGTCGCTTACAATACTGCCGTAGGAGCACTGATTATCCCTATCTGTCTTGGTGTTAACCTTCTGCTTCTCATCACAAAATGCACTCGTACGGTGAACATCGACCTTTGGAACTACTGGCATTTCGCTTTCATCGGAGCCGTGGCTTACTTCGTTATGGACCAGAGTCTCGCCTGGGGATACTTCGCTGCCATTGTGTGCTACGTCATTACTCTTGTAATGGCCGACCTCACTGCCGAGAAGTTTCAGGGATATTATGACGACATGGAAGGAATATCCATTCCCCAGCCGTTCTGCCAGAGTTTCACTGCTTTTGCCATCGCCATCAACTGGTTGCTCGACAAGATTCCTGGTTTCTCGAAGCTTGATATAGATGCTGAGGGATTGAAGAAGAAGTTCGGCGTTCTCGGCGAGCCAATCGTTCTTGGTGTCATTGTCGGTGCTCTTATCGGCGCTGTAGCTCAGCTCGACATAAAGAAGGTACTCTTCCTCGGTGTCACCATGGGAGCCGTGATGGAGCTTATCCCACGAATAACCAAGCTGTTCATCGACGGTCTGAAACCAATAGCGGAGAAGACTCAGGAGGTGGTTCAGAAGAAATGGAAAGGCAAGAAGGTATATATCGGAATGTCGCCGGCTCTTGTCATCGGTCATCCCACAACTCTCGTTGCATCGCTGATACTTATTCCGTTGACGCTTGTTTTGGCCGTTGTGCTCCCCGGCAACCAGTTCCTTCCACTTGCATCGCTCGCAGGAATGTTCTATGTGTTCGTAATGGTGCTTCCCTACACCAAAGGAAATGTGGTGAAGACTCTCATTGTCGGTCTCGTTGCTGTAGCCATCGGTCTTTACTTTGTTACCGACATGGCTCCGGCATTCTCTATGGCAGCCCAAACGGTATATGAGCAGACTCAGGATCCTGCAGCAAAGGTTCCCGAAGGATTCCAGGCCGGTGCACTGGATTTCGCATCTTCTCTCTTCGGATGGGTCATCTATGCTTGTGTGAACTATCTGAAGTGGATTGGAATGGGAATATTGACGCTTATTTCCATTTGCATGATTTTGTGGAATCGCAAGCGCATAATCGCTGACGAGAAGAAGTAAATCGTGTTCACTGTTTTATGTTAAGTTATGGTCAAAATAATCAATTTTAATATACAATATATGAAGAAAATTTTTGTATCAGCAATGCTGGCAATGCTGGCAATGGTTAGCAATGCTCAGCAGAATGTCAGTTTCCAGACGGCTTGTCATCCTGAGGATGTAAAGCACTACGACACCAAGACTCTGCGTGAGCGTTTCGTGATGGAGAAAGTTATGTCTCCCGATGAAATTAACCTCACCTATAGTATGTACGACCGTTTTATCTATGGCGGAGCCATGCCTGTCAGCAAGGAACTCAAGCTTGAGGCTTTTCCCGAACTGCGTGCTCCCTATTTTCTTCACAACCGCGAGCTTGGAATCATCAACTGCGGACAAGGAGAGGGAATCGTTACCGTAGATGGACAGGAATATAAGCTCGGTCCGAAAGAAGCTCTTTACGTAGGCCGTGGCAATCTCGGCAAGGACAAGAAAGGCAACCAGATAGAGTCGAACCAGAACGTGACGTTCAAGTCGCTCGATGCTTCGAAACCTGCCAAGTTCTACCTGAACTCAGCCACAGCCCACAAACACTTCAAGACGCAGTGGATAACCCTCGACGGACGTAAGGGCTCGCTGAAGGCAACGATTATAGGAACGAAAGAGAAGCCACTTGGCACACTCGCAGAATCCAACCAGCGCACTATCTACCAGCTCATCGTCAACACAGCGCTCGAGGAGGGTCCGTGTCAGCTGCAGATGGGGCTCACCCAGCTCCAGGAGGGAAGCGTGTGGAACACCATGCCGCCCCACACTCACGGCCGCCGCATCGAGGCCTACTATTATTTCAATCTGCCCGACGGACAGACCATCTCGCACATCATGGGTGAGCCGCAGGAGAGCCGCGTGGTATGGTTGCACAACGAGCAGGCCATCATGTCGCCGGAGTGGAGCATACATGCTGCCTCTGCCACCTATTACTACACCTTCATCTGGGGCATGGCAGGCGAGAACCTTGACTATAATGATAAGGACGTAATCAAAGTATCAGATATTAAATAACTATGACACTAGTTCAAACAACCAAGATGTCCAACTTCCGTTGGGTGATTTGCGCACTGTTGTTCCTTGCAACAACAGTCAACTACATGGACCGTCAGGTACTCTCCCTGACATGGAAAGACTTCATCGCTCCTGAATTCCACTGGACTGATGCTGACTATGGTACCATTACCGGTATGTTCTCTCTCTTCTATGCTATTGCAAACCTCTTTGCAGGTAAATTCATTGACTGGATGGGAACGAAGAAAGGCTACCTCATTGCAATCTTCGTATGGTCAACGGGTGCCGTTCTCCATGCCGGTTGCGGATGGGCTGCCATGACCATCGAGGGTTACGAATCTATCGAGGCTCTCCGTCTTGTGCAGGCAGGTTCTGACGCTGCCGTTGCTATCGCCACCATCTCCGTATGGCTCTTCCTCTCTTGCCGTCTTATCCTCGCCGTCGGCGAGGCCGGCAACTTCCCTGCCGCCATCAAGGCAACGGCGGAGTACTTCCCGAAGAAAGACCGTGCGTTCTCTACGTCAATATTCAACAGCGGAGCTTCTGTGGGTGCGCTCGCAGCTCCCGCCACCATACCTTTGCTTGCACGTGCATGGGGCTGGGAGATGGCATTCATCATCATCGGTGTCCTCGGCTATGTATGGATGGGTCTTTGGATTTGGCTCTACGAGAAGCCTCGCAAGAACAAGTTCGTAAATCAGGCTGAGCTCAACTACATTGAGCAGGACAACGACCTGGCAGAGGTTCAGAATCGTGATGCAGCAAAGGATGAGAAGGCAATACCGTTCTTCAAGTGCTTTGCCTACAAGCAGACTTGGTCGTTCCTTGTCGGCAAGTTCATGACCGACGGTGTATGGTGGTTCTTCCTCTTCTGGGCACCGGCATACTTCTCTGACCAGTACGGCTATACATCCGACTCCACGATGGGTATTCTGCTCATCTTCACTCTATATTTCATCGTAACGGTGCTCTCTATCGGAGGCGGCTATCTGCCGAAGTATTTCGTTGAGAACAAGGGTATGAACCCGTATCTCGGGCGTATGCGCGCCATGCTCATCTTCGCCTGCTTCCCTGTACTCGGTCTGTTTGCGCAGCCTTTAGGTGCTTACAGCGCATGGTGGCCGGCAATTCTCATCGGCCTGCTCGGTGCCGGGCATCAGGCTTGGTCGGCTAACCTCTTCTCTACTATTGGTGACATGTTCCCGAAGTCAACTATCGGAACCATTGTCGGTCTCGGAACAATGGCAGGTGGATTCGGTTCAATGGCTATCAACATGGGTTCGGGTGTGTTCTTCGACTGGGCATCAGCCCAGGGTGAGGCGTTCTCTTTCTTCGGATTCGACGGCAAGCCTGCTGCCTATATGGTTGTATTCTGTATCTGTGCCGTTGCATACCTCATCGGCTGGTGCATCATGAAGGCTCTCGTACCGAAGTATTCTCCGATTATTCCAGAGTAATATGAATAGTAAACAAAAATAAAGGCTCCTGAACAAGGAGCTTTTATTTTTGTTTAGTCTAACGGGAATAGACCGTAGAGTTTTGCATCGATGAGGTCGGTGACAATCTTGAAATCGTCGGGATTGTTGCCGAATTTCACTTTGTCGCCGTCGATGATAATCAGGTGCCCCTTGTATGTGTCTATCCATTCCTCATAGCGTTGCTGCAGGCCTGCAAGATAGTCGATGCGTATCGACTGCTCGTATTCGCGCCCGCGCTTCTCTATCTGAGCCACGATATTCGGGATGGTGGTGCGGATATATATCATGAGGTCGGGCAGTTTTACCAGCGACATCATCAGGTCGAACAGGTCGCTGTAGTTCTGGAAGTCGCGTTCGCTCATCATGCCGCTGTCGTGCAGGTTGGGAGCGAATATGCGTGCATCCTCGAAGATGGTGCGGTCCTGGATGATGGTGTCTTTCGACTGAGAGATTTCCACAACCTCCTTGAAGCGTTTGTTGAGGAAATACACCTGAAGATTGAACGACCAGCGTTTCATGTCGGCATAGAAGTCCTCTAAATATGGGTTGTTGTCAACAGGCTCGAACCTTGGTGTCCAGCCGTATCGCTTGGCAAGCATCTGTGTCAGTGTGGTCTTGCCGCTTCCGATGTTTCCTGCAATTGCTATGTGCATATTATATTTAGTTTGAGAATAGACCGAAGAGTTCCGCGTCTATGTGGTCGATAATCGTTGCCAGGTCGTGACGGTTGTTGGCAAAGTCGATGCCGTCTTTCTCTACAACGAGCCGCCGCCCATTATATTGGTTGAAGATAAAGTCCTCGTATCGGTTGTTTAGCTGCTTTAGATAGTCGAGCTGTATCGTCTGCTCATAGTCGCGCCCGCGCTTTTGTATGTTCTCTACCAGATGAGCCACCGATGCTCTCAGATAGATAATGAGGTCGGGTTGTCGTGCTATCATCATCATGCTGCCGAACAACTCCATGTATGTGTCGTAGTCGCGGTCGCTCATGTTTCCCATGGCTTTGTTGGTGGCCGCAAATACATAGACTCCCTCGTAGATTGAACGGTCTTGGATGATGGTCTTCTCCGACCGCTCTATCTCAAGCAGGTCGTGGAACCGCTCCTTCAGGAAGAACACTTCCATGTTGAACGACCACCGCTGTATATCACGGTAATAATCGTCCATATAGGGGTTGAATTCCACGGGTTCTATCCGAGGTTCCCAGCCATAGTGCTTCGCCAACAGTCGGGTGAGTGTGGTTTTGCCGCTTCCGATGTTTCCTGCTACTACAATATACATTGTGTCCTTGAATTCCGTTCTATATAAATGCCTGTTTCCGCAGGACCTCCATGAGTGATTCCGACATTGCTTCGTTGTCTTTCTTGGTATAGCGTATGTCGGTGAAAATCTGCGCCAGTGTCTCCTTGTTGTTTATTTCGCAGAACCGGCGGTTCTCTTCAATACTTTCCTTATATTTATAGTATGTGTCGATGTCTTGGGCTGTATAGTCTCGATAGGTCTCCTCGTGCACGAACGACTGCAACGGCAGTCGGTCGCTCTGTGCAGGTTCTTCGTCGGGCCATCCTACGGTGAGCGTTGCTACGGGCATCACCAGTTTCGGCAGCTGCAGTGTTTCGATAATCATCTGTGGCATATAAACGGTGGTGCCGAGGTAGCAGTAGCCAAGCCCTTCTTCGTCGAAGAGATTGCAGAGCGTCTGCGTGTAGAGCAGGGCGTCGATGGATGCATTGACGAAAGATAGAAAGTTGTTGTAGCCAGGTTCTGCCTTGCGGCAACGTGCCCATGTACTTGTGCGGTTGAAGTCGGCACATATTGTGAGCACCACGGGGGCCTCTTTTATCATTGGCTGGTTGAAATGGGCTGGTGCCAGACGCTCTTTCATTTCTGCCGAGCGCGTGACGACGACGCTGTACAGTTGCAGGTTGCCCATTGTCTGCGTTCGCGATGCCTCGTGCATAAGACGGTTTAGCAGTTCGCTGCTCACTTCTCTGTCTGAATATTTGCGGATTGTACGCCGCGTATCTAAGTTTTTCATTTCCGTTATATAGCTTTTAGTTTGCAAATATACCACATTTTTTCGAATAATGCATTCTTCTGAGAATTTTTTTGGTCTTATGCTGATAAAATATAATCCCTTAGTATTAAGGGATTATAAAAGTTCCGAACAAAATAATCCCTTAAGGCCAAGGGATTATTTTTTTTATTTGCAAAATAATCCGTTAGTACTAAGAGATTATATAATCAAGACTGTAGAGAATAATCCCGGTTTTCTTTTGCCATTTCCCGGAAAAGTC
This sequence comes from uncultured Prevotella sp., assembly GCA_946612625.1. Lineage (GTDB taxonomy): Bacteria > Bacteroidota > Bacteroidia > Bacteroidales > Bacteroidaceae > Prevotella. The sequence continues at coordinate 25,431 of CAMOEW010000003.1, read as the reverse complement.
GTAACTTTGCAGCAGATTTCTATCTAACAACCAATGGGACATAATAAGACATACAGCTATGATGAGGCATTTGCAGCCTCGTTGGAATATTTCGGTGGCGATGAACTCGCTGCGAGAGTGTGGGTAAACAAGTATGCAATGAAGGACAGTTTCGGCAATATATACGAGAAGACGCCGGAAGAAATGCACCATCGCATTGCCGCAGAGATTGCACGTATCGAGCAGAAATATCCAAACCCGATGAGCGCAGATGAGATTTTCTCGTTGCTCGATCATTTCAAGTATATCATTCCCGCAGGCAGTCCTATGACAGGCATCGGCAACAACCATCAGGTAGCCTCGCTGAGTAACTGTTTTGTCATTGGTCTTGACGGCGACGCCGACTCGTATGGTGCTATTATGCGCATCGACGAGGAGCAGGTTCAGTTGATGAAACGTCGTGGCGGAGTGGGACACGACCTTAGCCATATCCGCCCGAAAGGTACTCCAGTGGCGAATTCCGCACTTACATCGACCGGCCTCGTGCCGTTTATGGAGCGATATAGTAACAGTACGCGCGAAGTGGCACAGGATGGGCGCCGTGGTGCCCTGATGCTTTCTGTCAGCATCAAGCACCCCGACTCAGAAGCGTTTATAGATGCCAAAATGACCGAAGGAAAGGTGACCGGAGCCAACGTGAGTGTGAAAATCGACGATGAGTTCATGCGTGCCGCTATCGACGACAAAACATACATGCAGCAGTTCCCCATCGACGGCGACGGCGAACCGATGGTGAGAAAGGAAATCCATGCAAGGATTCTTTGGGAGAAGATTGTACACAATGCATGGAAGAGTGCAGAACCCGGCGTGCTGTTCTGGGACACTATCCTGCGCGAGAGCATTCCCGACTGCTATGCCGACTTGGGATTCCGCACGGTGAGCACCAATCCGTGTGGTGAGATACCTCTCTGTCCCTACGATTCCTGCCGTCTGCTGAGCATCAATCTGTACTCCTATGTGGTAAATCCATTCACAAAGGATGCCTATTTCGACTACGATTTGTTCCGCAAGCATGTGGCTGCGGCACAGCGTATCATGGACGACATCGTCGATCTGGAACTGGAGAAGATAGACCAGATTATGGCAAAAGTGGAGAGCGACCCACAATCGATGGAGGTGAAAGGAGCCGAATATCACCTGTGGGAGAAAATCAAGGCCAAGAGTTCGAAAGGCCGCCGCACGGGAGTGGGCATCACCGCCGAAGGCGACATGATAGCTGCCATGGGGCTGTGCTATGGCACACAGTTTGCCACTGATTTCAGTGTCGAGGTACATAAGACGCTTGCGCTCTCAGCCTACCGTTCGAGCGTTGAGATGGCCCGTGAGCGTGGCGCCTTCGAGATATATGATGCCAGTCGCGAGGAGAAGAATCCATTTATCAACCGCCTCCGTCAGCATGATGCTAAACTGTATGAAGACATGGTCAGCTACGGACGTCGCAACATTGCCTGCCTTACCATTGCCCCCACGGGAACAACTTCGCTCTTGACTCAGACAACGAGCGGAATAGAACCCGTTTTCATGCCCGTGTATAAACGCCGTCGCAAGGTGAACCCAAACGACGAGGAAGTGCATGTGGATTTCGTAGATGAGGTGGGCGACTCTTTCGAGGAATACGTCGTATATCATCCGAAATTCATGGAATGGATGAAGGTTAACGGGTTGGATACTACCAAGCACTATACTCAGGAGGAGATTGACGCGATAGTGGAAAAGTCGCCTTATTACAAGGCTACTGCTAATGATGTTGACTGGCTTATGAAAGTGAGAATGCAAGGTGCAATCCAGAAGTGGGTTGACCATTCAATCAGTGTCACAGTCAATCTTCCAAATGATGTTGACGAAGACCTTGTCAATCGCCTGTATGTTGAAGCATGGCGCTCGGGATGCAAGGGCTGCACTATCTATCGTGACGGCTCGCGGGCAGGTGTCATGATTGCCGTCAAAAAGGAAAAGAAAGAAGAGACTAAGTCCGCCGACGGTAAACTGCATGAAGTGGATATACAGCCCGGTGACGACAGCAAGAAAACTACAGACTGTCATTGCCATCCGCAAGTGACCGAGGTGCGTCCGAAGGAATTGGAGTGCGACGTGGTGCGCTTCCAAAACAATAAGGAAAAATGGGTGGCGTTCGTAGGGCTGCTTAACGGCTATCCATACGAGATATTCACTGGTTTGCAGGACGACGAGGAAGGAATAGTGTTGCCCAAGACTGTCACCAAAGGCAAGATTATCAAGAACACCAACGACGACGGCACCCACCGCTACGATTTCCAGTTTGAGAACAAACGCGGCTACAAGACCACCGTGGAGGGACTGTCGGAGAAGTTCAACCCCGAATACTGGAACTATGCCAAGCTGATTTCCGGTGTGCTGCGCTACCGTATGCCTATCGATCACGTGATAAAACTCGTGGGATCGCTGCAGCTGAAAAGCGAAAGCATCAACACGTGGAAGAACGGTGTGGAACGTGCGCTGAAGAAATATGTGATTGACGGTACTGTTGCAGCAGGACAGCGTTGCCCGAACTGCGGACAGGAGACTCTTGTATATCAGGAGGGATGTCTTATTTGCAAGAACTGTGGCGCCAGCCGCTGTGGGTAAGTGCTTTGCGCGAGCACGAAGCTGACGCAAATCTCTAATGGACAAACGTGGGCAAGAGTTATATTATATTAGATAATGTGAGGATTCATGCCTGTCACGGTGTGATGGGGCAGGAGCGAGTGGTAGGAGGCGATTTCGTCGTTTCCCTGAAAATTGGCTACGACTTCAGCCGCGCTATGCAGAGCGACGATATTGCCGACACTCTCAGTTATGCAGATGTATATGATGTGGTAAGGCGGGAGATGGCCGTTCCATCGAATCTGTTGGAGAATGTGGCAGGAAGGATTGTAGAATCTCTCTTGCGCAGATTTCCTGAAATCATGTCGCTGTGGCTGAGGCTGATGAAGGTAAATCCCCCTATGGGAGCCGACTGCGACGGTGCTGGAGTTGAGATTACTGTGAAAAATCAATAAAAGCACGGCAATAATGTCGCTGTTTCACGGAAAATCACTACCTTTGCAAGCTAAGTGTGGAATGTCTATGGGAAAGAAGATTGTTTTTCTCTTCATATTGCTGTGTTTCTATATAGCGGTTGATGCGGCTGCCGCAAAGCAGTTTGTCCTCGTCATTGATGCGGGTCACGGTGGGCATGATGCAGGAGCAAAAGGGTCGTTCTCATACGAGAAAAACATCAACCTAAACGTTGCTCTTGCCTTCGGGCGCTATGTGGAGCGCGACTGCAAGGATGTGAAAGTGGTATATACGCGCAAGACCGATGTTTTCGTACCCCTTCACGTTCGTGCCGATATTGCCAACAAGAACCATGCAGACTTGTTTGTCAGCATACATACTAACGCTCTGCCCAAAGGCAGAATTTCGCGTGGTATGGAGACATACACGCTCGGTATGCACCGTGCGGCCGACAATCTTGACGTGGCAAAGCGCGAGAATTCGGTGATACTCGTAGAGAAAGACTATCGGCAGCGCTATGAGGGCTTCGACCCACGTTCAAGCGAGAGCTATATCATGTTTGAGTTCATGCAGGATAAGAACATGGCTAAGAGCGTTGACCTTGCCCGTTTTGTACAACAACGAACCTGTGCCCTTGCAAACCGTCAGGACAAGGGCGTGAAGCAGGCAGGATTCCTCGTGCTTCGGGAAACCTCGATGCCGAGCTGTCTCATCGAATTGGGATTCATCACAACACCCGACGAAGAGCGTTTCCTGAACAGCAATACAGGCATTGACGCCATGGGACGCGGAATATACCGCGCTTTTCTTGACTACAAGCGAAAGTATCATGGTGGCATCAATGTGCCTTATGAACCCGGAAAGGAAACGAACGAACCGATAGCAGAAGAAAAAAGCTCAGAGGAGGAAATGCCGACCCATAGTGATACAGCTACACCGGCCGGCACACAGAAAGCCGAAGTGCCGGCAGAGACGAACAGCGAGGTGCCAACAATTGCTCCGGTTTTTAAGGTTCAGATTGTTACGAGCGGTCGCAAGCTAAGTGCCGGCGACAAGCAGTTTAAGGGCGAAAGTAATGTTGACAGCTATGTGGAGGGAGGTATATATAAATATACCATCGGAGCTTCGGCCGACTATAATGAGATATACCGACAGAGGAAAAAACTCATGGTTAAATTCCCTCAGGCATTCATCGTCGCTTTCAAAAACGGGGTGAGAATGGACATCAACGAAGCAATACGTGAGTTCAAGGCAAATAGAAAAGATACAAACAATAATTAGCGATATGAAGTTCAACAAAGAGGTACAGATAGCACTTGCCGGTATAGCCGGTATTGTAGTGCTGTTTTTCGGACTACAGTTTCTGAAAGGCCATTCACTGATGAGCAATGAAAAAACGTTTTACGTCACATTCAGCGATGTTAGCGGACTGTCGAAGTCGAGCCCAATATATGCCAACGGCTTCCGTGTAGGTACGGTCAACGACATTCTCTACAACTACAAAGATGCCTCGACGATTGTTGCCGTTGTGGGACTTGCACCTGAAATGAATGTACCGAAGGGCTCACGTGCGGAAATTGAAAGCGACTTGCTCGGCAATGTCAAACTGAACCTGATTCTCGGAGCCAACCCGATAGCCAACCTCAGCGCAGGTGATACTATCAAAGGAGGTCTGGCGACAGGAGTGCTGGGCGAGGCAGGGAACATCATACCACAGGTACAGCAGATAATGCCGAAGCTCGACTCTATCATGAGCGCAATCAATATGCTTCTGCACAGTGCGGCACTGCAGAACTCGCTGAATAACGTAGAGACGATCACCAGCAACCTGACGCAGACCACAGCACAGCTCAACTCGACAATGCAAGTGCTTAACTCACGCTTTCCGGAAATGATGGCAAAAGCCGATTCCACTTTGTCGAATACTCAAGCGGTGACAAAGAAACTCAGCAACATCGACGTGGCATATACGATGGCAAAAGTGAATGCAACGCTTGCCAACGTGGAACAGGCGACAAAGGCACTTAATGGCACGGAGGGCACCTTAGGACTGCTGATGCATGACAGGACACTTTACGACAATCTTACAAGTACTATGGCACATGCCGATTCGCTCGTAACCGACCTAAAGGCTAATCCGAAACGCTATGTGCATTTCTCTGTCTTTGGAAGAAAGAGCAATAAATAAATTTTACCATAATTTTTAATTTGTCTAAATAAGTGGAGGGGTGTTTCACGACATCCCTTTTCTGATAAAACATGCTGATTTAAACAATGTTCGACGAATGTCACACGTCGTAGGTGGATATGTGGCTTTTTTTTGCATAATGCGACGTAAATGTTTGAAAGACAAAAACATCGAAAAAAACAAATGATACAATGCTCGAAGAAAATTGGAATATTCCATAACGTGCGAAGAATAAGAAAGTTACATCAGAAATTAATTATTGTAAATAAATATGCGATTTGGCAGTTTCAAAAAAAAATGCGACCTTTGCATTCGAAAATCAACAAGAGTGTAAACACACCCTTAATTAACATATAACGAACGCCAAATGCAAAACAATCATAAGGTGCTATGGGACAACTGCCTAAAATTGATAAGGGAGAACGTCACAGAGCAGCAATATAAAACATGGTTCCTGCCGATTGTCTTCGAGAAGTATTCTGAAGACAGTCATACGTTGCTGGTTCAGGTTCCAAGTCAATATGTGTATGAGTATTTGGAACAATACTACGTGGGACTGCTGAGCAAGGTGCTGCAAAGATGCTTTGGGGAGAATGTGGTACTGACATACCGCATTGTAACCGACAAGGAGCATAACCTTTCTACAACGGTGGTTGGCGACGAGCCACCGACTATCGACATGCCTGAGGAAACAGCCGTCGGCAACAAGGGACCGCGTGTCACCGACAGCGTGAAGCAACTCAATCCACAGCTCGATCCACGTAAGACTTTCAACAGCTTTATCGAGGGAGATTCAAACAAGCTGCCGCGGACGGTCGGGCTGTCGGTGGCAGAGCACCCGGGACGATCGACATTCAATCCATTCTTTATCTATGGACCTTCAGGTTGTGGAAAAACCCATCTCATCAATGCCATCGGCGTGCGCAGCAAGGAACTCTATCCGCAACTACGGGTGTTGTATGTAAGTGCAAGACTCTTTCAAGTGCAATATACTGACGCTGTGCGCCAGAATACTGTCAACGACTTCATTAACTTCTACCAGACTATCGATGTGCTTATCGTCGATGACATACAAGAATGGTCCAACTCACCGAAAACACTCGACACGTTCTTTCATATCTTCAATCATCTGTTTCGCAATGGCAGGCAGATTATCCTTGCCAGCGACCGTCCTCCCGTAGATTTGCAGGGGATGAAAGACCGTCTGCTGACGCGATTCTCATGCGGTCTTATTGCCGAGCTTGAGAAACCGAACGTGCAGCTGTGTATCGATATTCTGACGAACAAGTGTCGTCGCGACGGTCTGAACATCCCGGCCGATGTGATACAGTTTATTGCTGAGACAGCGAATGGCAGTGTGCGTGACCTTGAGGGTGTTGTCAATTCGCTGATGGCATATAGTATTGTGTATAATAGCAAGATTGATATGCGTCTTGCAGAGCGCGTGCTCAAGCGTGCCGTGAAAATCGACGACAAGCCACTCACCGTTGAGGAGATCACCGGAACAGTATGCCGGCACTACAACGTAACCCAGCAGCAGCTTGCCAGTAAGAGTCGTAAGCACGACTATGTGCTTGTTCGCCAGGTGTCTATGTATCTCGCTCAGAAATATACTAACATGCCGGCATCGCGCATCGGGCAGCTTATAGGCAACCGTGACCACAGTACGGTGGTGCATAGCTGCAAGACCATTGAGCAGCGGCTGCATGTGGATCAATCGTTTGCTGATGAGATGCGCAGTATCGAGGGGTCATTCAAGTTGAAACGCAAATAAATAGCTGCAGACGGTTAAACTCATAAAACGGATTTACGTCAAATGTAATAAACATGACGGGAATCCGTTTTTTTATATGCTATGAATAGATTTTTATTGCTTACAGTTGTTAGCTTGTTGTCGTTAAGTGCTAACGCCGGCGACATTAACATGATTCGTGAGGCACTGGAGAAATCGTCGGTATCTCAGGTGCAGGAGAAAGTTTATATACATACCGACAACACATGTTATTTCGTTGGTGATACATTGTGGTACAAGGCATACGTGGTACGTTCCGACAATAATAGGTTCACAGATATGAGCCGACTGCTGTATGTCGAACTGCTTACTCCCGACGGACTGCTTGTTGAGCGGCAGACACTTATCATAAGTAACAAAGGATATACCAACGGTAATTTTACATTGCGCGACTCTCTCTACAGCGGTTATTACGAGTTGAGGGCATATACACGCTGGCAGCTCAATTTCAACGTGCGTGAACACATGTATGAGAAATGGGATGCATGGGCATTCTATAACAATCAGATGGCAAAAGACTATTTCCGCGTCTGGGATGGGCTGTATAGCCGCGTAATACCGGTATATAGCAAGCCGGAAGCTGCCGGCGACTTCACATATAAGCGCATTGCTAAACGACCTACACAGCGTGTGCGCCCGGTAAAAAAGGAAAATCTCATTGCAAGATTCTTTCCTGAAGGAGGTCATCTCATAGAAGGAGTTGAGAACAACGTCGCCTTTGAACTCGTTGACCAGTTGGGAGCGGCTGTGGATATCTCGGGAAAACTCGTTGTCGATGGCGTGGAAAAAGACATCAAGACTGACTATATGGGTCGTGGCACATTTACCGTAACACCGTCGTCGGCACGTCAGAAGGCAATGTTTACTTGGCATGGGAAGAACTATTCGTTCCAGCTGCCGAAAGTAGAGAAGAGCGGAGTGGCAATGCGTCTTGACGATGGTAAGATTGTAATCACACCAAGGGGACTGACCGATTCTCGTCAGTATGCTGTGTCGTTTATTTCGCGGGGAGTACTGAAGGCGTTCATGCCTGTCAGTCTTAATACTGTCGCAACGGTAGCCGTGCCGACCGACAGTCTTCCTGACGGGGTATGCGAGGCAACCATCTTCGACGATGAAGGGCAGATACTCGCCAGCAGATTGTTTTTCGTCAACAACGGTAATGCGCCGTCATCACAGCTGAAGATAGAAAGTGGTAGCAAGCTGACCTACGACCCATACGAGAAGATTTCGCTCGACATGAAGCTCGACGGGATAGAAAGTCCTACCGTTTTCTCTGTTGCCGTGCGCGACACTCGTACCGACGAGCCTACATATGACGACGGAAACATCCTGACAGAACTTCTGCTGTCGTCAGAACTCAAAGGCTTTGTGGCACACCCGGCATATTATTTCGAGAGCAATGATGCTGTCCACAGACAGCGGCTCGACCTGCTCATGCAGGTGCAGGGTTGGCGCAAGTATAGTTGGCAACAACTTGCCGACACGACATGGAAACCGCGTTATAAGTCTGAGACCACGCTCACCGTTGAAGGCAACGTCTATAAAATGCTTAACATAAACCCCGTGGAGCCCGAAGAGATTTCTTCGTGGCGAGAAGGAGTAGGGCTTGTCGGACGTTCGATGTCTGAGTCGGAAGACCTGCTTGCCGAAAGTGCTGATGACGAGGGGGGAGAAGTTGCAGAGACGGTCGCTGACTTCTCGTCGATAGAATATGGAAATATGAACAGCACAAATGATAATGTAGGAGTGGATCATGGCAAGCTGCGACGTGAAGTGCTTGTCGAGGCAGAAGTGTTCATGGGTGATGCTTTCGTAGGAGGAGTGCAGAAAACTAACAACCGCGGACATTTCATATTCGAGATACCTCCGTTCTATGGCAGTACGTATCTTAACATGAAGGCATACAATGAGAAAGACTCGTTGACGAAGAGCATGGAGTCGCGCAAGGATACCAAAGTGTTGCGCGAGGATGAATATCCCGACTATTATGTCAAGCGCGATTTGTTCTATCCCATATTCACCTCGCCCTACGGATATTATCAGGACCATCAGCCCGAGGTGAACTATGAGGAACTGATAGATACACTCAGCGACTTCTCTATGGAGAACGATGTGCACCAGTTAGGCAATGTCAATGTCAAGGGAAAACGACGTGGTAAGCGTAGTATTGACTGGAACAAACCTGCCTTCGTGCTCGATGCCTATGATATGTACAATAATATCACCGACTATGGATTGTCGTTTGGTATCTACGATATGCGACAATTCCCGATTCAGATTACGAGGTTTCTATTCGGCAACCTGAACAGGCACCAGACATCAAACATCGACGGACGCTTTGAGAAATACGTTTATTATCGCAACTATAGTAATCTTATCGGAGGAGCAGGAGCCGAGGCTGAGGCATCGGCGCAGATTATTGCGCCTAAGACTCCACAGTACATATACAACAACATACGTCTGAAACGACTGAAGGATATCCGTGTATTCACCGATTTCGAGCCTCGCAACGAAGACTCGCTGATGTTTCACAGTAGCACTTCTGCCGATGTTACAATTGAGATGCTTCCCATACCCGATGAAGGCGAACAGGTGACGTTTCGTGACAGGCATATCTTTATCAGCGGCTTCCATCTGCCTGCAGAGTTCTACAAACCTGACTATAGCAGCAGTACGCCCACTGAACCGACCGACTATCGGCGCACGCTCTACTGGAACCCCAATGCCGTTACAGATGAAGAAGGTCGCTTCAATGCAACCTTCTTCAACAACAGCAAGGATACTCGTATAAAGATTTCCGCTTCGGGAATAACTCCTGACGGTAAGTTCATATATTAAACTGCGGCTTCAGAATGCTTTTTTCAAGAATTCTATTTCGATAATCTTCAGTGAAGCACTTCCTTTTTCCACTTTGTCGTTGTTGCGACTGTCAAGTTCCTTCACTGCTCCGAAAGCATCGCGCATGGTGCTTGAACCCGTCATGCGGAGAGTGAACTGACGTGCGCTCACCGGACGGTCAAGACGGATGTGGGTGTAGCCGAGAGTCTTCGGAGTCCATCCCTCCCATACCTTCTTCCCGTCGGCAAGAATCTCAATGGGGTAGGTGGTGGTGCGGAATCCTTTCATCTTTACACAGATGTCTTCGATAGGCGATTCTTCGGCGAGAATATAGGTGACCCACGCATCATCCTTATTCTTGGAGCTGTCCCATGACGAGTTCTCATTGCCGTCGTAGCTGGCGAATACATTGTCGCCGCTGCCTGCTTGGGCGCCCATGATAGGTACTTCGACGAAACTCTGGTGAAAGGAGGGTGTGGCTGGCGTCTCGCCGCGATCGAGCACCGGTTTCAGACCGTCGGATGGCATGTATCTGGTAAGTCCGTTCTCTACTTTTATGGCATTGGTCTTCATTGTTACTACGGCATCTTTCATGCCTTCAGCCTTTGCGGTAACGGTGACGGTGCCTGCTTTGGTAAGCGAGCGGAGCATGACGCGGTTGATGCCGCACTCAACAGGAAGAGTGTCGCAGAGCGCGTGGTTGTTCTTGCCCTTGGCAACACCGCCGCGCCATTCGGCAGGTCCCTTTACGCTCCATTTGATGAGGCGATTGTCAAGAGGACAGCGACGGTCCTGAGCATCAACTACTTCTATCTGAACCAAAGCTACATCGTTGCCGTCGGCCTTCCAACCGGTGGGATTCTCGATGGTGGTCAGTTTCAGATGGTCAGGGGCGCCTGCTGTTTGCAGCTCATAGCGGCTTTCTTCACGGCCGTTATGGTCGTAGCTGATGGCTATGAGTTTGTCGGACGTGTATTTCACATTCTTGAATATATGGTTGAAATGTGCCTCGCGACCGCTTTCCTCAATGGTTTCGCTGCCTTGTTTCAGCACCACCTTATCACTTGTTGAGATGACATATATTACGGGGATAATTTCGCCTTGTTTGTAGTTCCAGTGACCACAGATGTATGTATGTGGCTTCAGGTCGTCAACCCAGCCGTCCCACATTGTCTGATGAGCATAGAAGGCATCTTTGGGGACACGCATGGGGTCAACGATGCCGCTGACACGATAGTTGTCGGCAGAGCGTCCGTGGGTCTGAGTGTCGCTGAACACTATCTTTACGCCACCGCTGTTAACACGGGTGGCAGTGCCGGGGCGGTTCTCCCAATATTCATACCATCGTCGCACGAGCTCGGCAACAAACTCATCGCTATTGTGGTTGTATGCCACGGCAGGAGCGTTGCGGTAGAGTGGACCGTCGCCTTCCTTATGGAAAGGATAGCTCCATGAGTTCCAGTACCAACGCAGCCCTTCATCGCGGCAGTACTCCATCATCCACATGGGTTTTGTCTTGCTCTTGTTGATGTATAGCATCTCACCTCCATATTCAGCCTCGTTCACGTCGAGCATCTCGCGGCAGCCGATGGCGCGACCGCCACAGGGGTCGAAAATGTCTCGGATATGCTTCATCTCGATCATGTGCTCGCGCGTTATACGCTGGTTGCCGCACTCGTAGAAGATAACACTCGGGTTGTTGCGCATGTAGATGATGGCATCTCGCATCAGTTCGACACGTTGTTCCCAGTGTCGGCCCTCGGCATCTTTCTCTGCATCGCCGGCGGGCATCGCCTGAATCAGTCCGACACGGTCGCAACTTTCAACATCCTGCTTCCAGGGGGTGACGTGCATCCAGCGCACAACGTTGCCGCCGCTCTTCACCTCAAGGTCGTTAGAATAATCGGAGAGCCAGGCAGGAACGCTCATGCCAACGCCGGGCCATTCATTACTTGTGCGCTGGGCATAGCCGTGAACCATCAGAACGCGGTCGTTCAGATAGAACATGCCGTCCTTGAAGGCTGTCTTGCGGAATCCCGTGGTGGTTATTACTTCATCGTCGCCGACGATGGTCTTTACATTATATAGATAACCATAGCCCCAACTCCAAAAGTGCAGGCCACTGAGTGACTTTGATGCCTTGAGGGTAGCCATCTTGCCGGCAGGTATAGTTACATCACTGCTTTCAAAACGTGCAATCTCCCGACCGTCGGTCTCTTCTACTACTACGGTCATCTTCTTTGTTACATCTGATGATGTCTCGTTCTTGACCTGTGTCTCTGCATTTATGGTAGCTTTATGGCCGGGGATGTCAAAACAGGTGGCATAGACGTAGGTTCCTGTGGTATGGAGGTTGCTGTAGAGAGGGAGTGTCTGATATACGTGGTCGGTGATGTGCAGCCATACATTCTTCGGAAGGCCGCCGTAGTTGGCATTGAAGTTGTTGTTGTTCCACTGATACGACCAATGTTTGCCGTCTTTCCATGCCTTAGTCTCACGGTAGTGCCAGTCATTATCGGTGCGCACCTCGATAAGGTTCTTTCCCTTTTTGATATATGGTGTAAGGTCGAAACCGAATGCCATCACACCGTTGTCGTGCATACCTATCTCCTTGCCGTTGAGATATACGACGGCCTGCTGGCGTGCACCTTCGAACTCGATAAACACTTTCTTATTCTCACTGCCGGCTGGGAGCATAAAGGTCTTGCGATACCAGATAACACTGTCGCTGAGACTCTTGATGCCTACTTTGAAAGCCTCGTCCTCGTTCCATGCATGAGGCAGGGTCACTGTGGCTTTCTGCTTCTCGATTCTCCAGTCGCTGTTGAAATTGTAGGTATCGCGTGCACCGGCACTTGTCGTCGTAATAGCAATACCTGCAAAGAGTAATAGTTTCTTGATAGAATTTCCCATATTATTTGTTTTTAAGTTTGTTTTGCTGCAAAGATACAGCAATAAAAACAAATAATATGGGAAAATCGTACTATTCTATGTTTTTTTGTTCAGAAGAGGCTTATTTCATGAATATTTTCTTGCCACCGACGATGTATATGCCTTTTCTTGGATTGGCAACACGCTGACCGTTGAGGTTGAATACGGGTTTTCCGGTTGTCAATTCTACGTTATCATTTAGTCGCGAGGCGTCGCTTATTCCCGTAGTATTGACGACATGTACGACGATGCTGTGACGCATGGTTACTTTGTCTGTGCCTGTGAGGTTGTAGGTGAAGACATAGTCGCCCTCTTGGGATGCCGTGCCGCTGATAGTGATGGTTTTTGCGGTATAGTCAATCTTCGATGTCATGCTCCCGGGCGCTTTTGTCGATGTGGTGCCGTCGGGTAGAAGTACGCTTTTGAGAGTGGCTATAGTTGCATAGCGGTAGTATGTCTTGTAACTGAAATCTTCGCTGATGTTGACGGTGACCATAGTGTCAGGGTTAGAGAATCGTGCGTGCATCGCATCAGGAAGGAAATAGCCCAGATGAGGAGGCTGATTGTATGCCGTGTTCTCCCATGCCACTCCGAGGCGATATGTATGGTCGTGCATCAACGTGGGCATTCTGAACACAGTTTCGGTATTGGTAGTGAAGATATTCAGTGTGCAGCCGTCTGCAGCCGACCATAAGATTACTTCTTCGCGCCAGTCGCCGAAAATGTCTGCCTGAAGGTTAGGTGTCGATTTTGTACCGTTGCACGATGATGAACTGTTGTAGTCGTACAGGTCTTTGCCGTTCAGATAGAGTCGGCTGGTGCCATTACCATTCCATTTGTCGATTTTTGTACCGTCAAGTAGCTCTTCCTGCAGGTCGCCATCCCAGAAGATGCGGAAGTTCTGTGAGCCTTTTTTATCGGAAACAACAGAGCCGTCAACGGCGGAACGGGAATAGCTGTCGGCTCCCGACCAGAACAGACCGCCGTTGACATTGGCATCGAAGCAGCCGGCAATGCCGCGTCCGTTATCGATTCCTGCAGGGCCGCCCTTGTAGATAATCTCGCCGGTGGCAGCATCGTGAAGGTCCCAGGCATACGGACCGCCGTCTTCATGGACATGGAACACCTGCATACCGCCACGCTGCGGCATAAATGTGCTCATGTGGATAGCATCGCCATGACCAAAACCGACGCTGTAAAGCAGTGTACCATCGTCGTCGAGTGCTGCCGAGCCCCAGATTATCTCGTCTTTGCCGTCGCCGTCAACATCGCCGATGGAGAGATTATGATTGCCATTACCGTACATTGTGTTGCGACCTTCTTTCGCCCAACTCACAGGAGCTGTATATGTCTTGCTCGCACCACCGTTTCTGTAGTCGATAACGCTGTATTGTGTGTGGCTGTCGGAGCGGTGCAGCCAGCGTTCGCTGAGCTTCTGACCGTCGAAATCCACTGCCCATACGTATGCATAGGTGTAATACCCTCGTGAAAAGATACCGCTGGGATTGCCCTCCGGACCGTCAAGCCATGCTACGGCGGCGAGGTAGCGTTCGCCGCGGTTGCCGTAGCTGCTGTTGTCGCTCTTGCCGCTGCGGTCGTCCCAGTTAAAGGTGCCGGCGTCGGCACTAAGACCGCTCTTGGCGTTACGTGTGGGGTTATATGCAATGGTATTGATGGCCGCTCCTGTGAGACCGTTGAACACGGTGAGATATTCGTGGCCGCTGTTGATGCGGCCTGCACTTGTTACGTGAATGGCGGTGTTGCTTGCCGACTTGATGGCGGCGTTGTCAGTGGCTTGGTTCACATACATGCCGTTGCCATCCTTGCTGCCGGGAGCTGTCTTGCACATCAGTTCTGAAAGGCCGTCACCGTCGAAGTCGGCTACCATAAACTGTGTGTAGTGGGCACCGGCGCGAATATTACGACCGAGGTCGATGCGCCACAGCTTGGTGCCGTCGAGTTTGTAGCAGTCGATATATACGTTGCCGGTGACACCGCTCTGTGAGTTGTCCTTGGAGTTACTGGGATCCCATTTTACAAATAACTCATACTGGCCGTCGCCATCCACGTCGCCCACGCTCATGTCGTTGGGTGAATAGGTGCAGTCGTCAATACCATTGGCAGGACGGTCGAGCTTTAGGGGTTTATATACCTGTTCCCAAGGCTTTATGGCTGCCGTGGTATCTACGGCAATACCGTCAACTTTAGTTACTATCTGGTATGTGGCTCCGCTATTGCCGTTGGCATCGCGATAGTTCGTCTTATAGAGGTTTCGGGCTCCGGAGAGTAACACACCGTTCTTCAGAATGTCGAATTTAGTTCGGTCTTCATCGTCGGTGCCGAGAAATCGCCATGAGAGGAAGATTCCGCCGTTGCTTGCTGGAAGTGCCACAAGTCCGCGGTCGAGTTTCTCCATCTGGCTCGCCGGCGTGGTCTGGGCGTGAATGCCTGTAGTGGTGGCAAGAAATGCTAAAGCTAATAGTAGTTTCATGTAGTGTAGTTATTTGATGAGTAATTTCTTGTTGTCGATGATGTAAAGTCCGTGTGACGGATTAGCTACGCGCTGACCGTTAAGGTTGAATACAGGCTTGTCTGTTGTCAGTTCTCTATTGTCATTTCGATACGAGACGTCGTTAATGCCGCTCAGCGTGCCGTCAAGGTAGTAGGGCAGATAGTAGCCAAGGTGGGGAGGCTGGTTGTATGATGTCTGCTGCCATGCAATGCCCATGCGATAGACATGATCGTGCATCAAGCATGGTACGGCATACTGGGAAGTTGTATTGGTGGTGAAAATCTGTATCTCGGCAGGATTGTCATGATTCCACATTATAAGTTCCTCGCGCCAGTCGCCAAGGATGTCTGCCTGAAGGCAGGGAGTACATTTGGTGGTGTTGCATGTCTGCGAGCCAAAGTCTTTGAACTCTTTGAGCTTTGAAAAACTGCTGCCACTCCATTTCTCAATATATGGTGAGGAGACAAAGTTTGCCGGGTCGTCTGCAGAACCGGTATAACTGGCATTGAACAGCTCGTCTTGTGCATCACCGTCCCAATAAATACGGAAGTTCACGGAGCATGTCTTGGATATTACTTTGTTGCCGGTGACGGCACTGCGGGGGTGCCGGTTGTCGTCAAGCTCTTTTCCGGTACTTTCATCCTTAGTGTTCGACGACCAGAATTCGTATCCAAGGTTTTTCGAATCGATGTCGGCAGCAACGCCGCGTCCGTTATCGGCATTATCGGCTCCGCCCTTATGTAGTATCTCTCCGGTAGCGGCATCATGAACGTCCCAGCAGCCCAGTCCGTTGTTGATTTTCTCCTCATGCACATCGAACACTTCCAGACCGGGACGTGTGGGGTCGAGGTCGCCAAGATGGATGGCATCTCCATGTCCGTAACCAACGCTGTATAGCATACGTCCGTTGTCATCGAGAGCAGCCGAACCCCAAATGATTTCATCTTTACCGTCGCCATCGACGTCGGCGATTGAGAGGTTGTGGTTGCCGTTGCTGTACATAGTGTTGCTGCCGGCTCCGCCACTGTTGGATGATGATGTCGTAGTGCCGGCGGTATTGCCCAAGCCATTACTCTTGGTACGTACCTCGTCATAATCGATGACACCGTTGTAGCCGCGCTGGATTTCGAGGTTGTCGCCGAGATAGCGATAGGTATGGTTGGCACTGTGACTGTGATGCAGCCATTTGGTGTGCAGTTGCTCACCGTCGAAATCCACAGCCCAAACAAATGCCCTCATGTAATAACCGCGTGAGAAAACACCGCTCGGGTTCTTGTCGGCTCCGTCAAGATAAGCCACGGCAGCAAGGAAACGGTCAGAACGGTTCCCGTTGTCATTAGCTTTTCCCCAATAGTTCGTGGTGAGCCAGGCACTGCTCTGGTTGAACAGTCCGGCACGGTTGGGAAGATACCAGATTGTGTGGATGGCCTTACCTGTCTCGCCGTTGAAAACCGTGAGATATTCCGGACCGTCGGTGACATATCCGTTCTCGTTGACGTAACTCTTGCTGTTGTCGTGCGACTTGATTGTAGCGTCGGTAGCAGCCTGGTTGACGTATGTTCCGCTTCCGTCAATGCTCCCTGGGGCAGTTTTGCACATCACCTCAGCCTTGCCGTCTTTGTTGAAGTCATATACGAGGAATTGGGTGTAGTGAGCACCGGCACGGATGTTGCGCCCGAGGTCGATGCGCCACAGTTTGCTGCCATCCATCTTATAGGCATCGAGATATACGTTGCCGGTGACTCCGCTTTGGCTGTTGTCTTTCGAGTTGATGGGATCCCACTTGACGACAATCTCATACTGCCCGTCACCATCCACGTCGCCTACGCTCATGTCGTTAGGAGTGTAGGTGCAGTTACCTATTCCGTTGGCGGGACGGTCGAGAGAAAGTGTCTTGTATGCTGATGTCCATGGCTTGATGCCGCTGACACGTTCGGTCTCTTCGCCGTTTACATTTACTACGATAGTGTATTCAGAAGCAGTTGTACCGCCGGTATCAACATAGTTCGTGCGCTTGAGATTCTTAGCTATCGTCGTACTGCCTCGGAGAAGGTCGAAGGTCGTTTGCCCTTTGTCGTCGGTGCCTAACAGTCGCCAGGAGATGAAGATGCCTGTGCCTGATGACTTCAAGGCTACTGCACCACGGTCGAGTTTCTCCATCTGGCTTACAGGAGTAATCTGGGCTTGCGATAATATCGGCAATGCCGCAATCAATGCTGTGGTAATGATTTTTTTCATATATAAAGTTGTTTTAGTATCGTTTTGCGTCTGCAAAAATACGATTTTTTTTTAAATTAGGTTCGTAAACATGGTAAAAAAGTGAAATTTTACATCCAAAAAGGAGTGATATTCAAAAATTATAAGTAAATTTGCACCGAATAATGAAGTTAATAACTAAACAACTATTAATATGATGAAAAAGCTTTTATTGCTGCTCGCTATGGCTTCAGTGTCAGTGGGAGTAAGTGCACAAAGATTTACCGACAAGCTTGACCGTGGCATCGTGGGAGTTCCTGCAAGAGACGGAGGCTATCTTGTCAGTTGGCGTAAGTTCGGTGAAGAGTATTACGATACGCAGTATAATCTCTACCGCAACGGAACCAAGATTGCCGGACCGCTCGATGTGTCAAACTATGTTGACCCTTCTGGTAGTGCTGCGGCTTCTTATCAGGTGGAGCCTGTAGTAAGGGGTGTGGCTAAGGAAAAGTCTGCTGCTGTTTATGGATGGACAACCAATTATTTTGATGTGCTGATGAAACCGGTGGTGAATCGTGCCGGAAAGACTATTGCCAACTCTGTAGCAGGTAATAGCGGTGGTACAGACACTACTACTCCAGGATATACTATCAATGATGTGTCGCTTGCCGACGTTACCGGCGATGGAATTACGGAATTTATTGTGAAGCGTAACAATAATCAGGGAAACCTGAACTCTTCGGGTAACACTACCGACTTCAACCTTTATGAGTGCTATAAGATTGACGGAACACGCCTTTGGTGGATTGACCTCGGACCGAACTTGATGGCAGGTCCTGACGAGCAGTGGGATATGATTGGCTACGACTGGGATATGGATGGAAAGGCAGAGATGGTAATGCGCGCTGCCGATAACATGATTATACATACCAAGAGCGGAAAAACCATTAATATCGGCGACATGAGCTACTACGCTCCACGTGATGAATATACTCATCATGGCAAGGAGTACCTGCTTTATATAAATGGTGAGACGGGTGAGCCTTACGGCTGGGACGGCACAAGTGACAATTTCACTCCGATGGCGTTCCCACTTCCTCGCTTCGAGGTCGGCGAAGCCGCTGATGTGGATAATGCCACCTCAACAGAATATGCAAAAATTTGGGGAAAGGCTGATACCGGACACCGCTCGCTGAAAATTTACATGGGTGCTCCCTATCTCGACGGTGTAAAACCGAGCATGTTTTTTGCAAGAGGATGCTACACACGTCATAAGATGTGTGCACTTGATGTGAACCCGATGACACACGAACTGACTCAGCGTTGGCGTTGGAACTGCTATGACGGCAAGTCTCCATGGTTCGGAAACGGTTTCCACAACTTCCAGATTGCTGATGTCGATCTCGACGGACGCGATGAGATAATGTTCGGAAGCATGACGATTGACGATACAGGCTTCGGACTGGCTACGACCGGACTCGGACATGGTGACGCCCAGCATTGTGGCGATCTTGACCCATACCGTTGGGGACTCGAGCAGTTTACATGTCTTGAGGGGTCGGAGGGTAACTCCTACTGGAACGCAACGACGGGTGAATTGTATTACCGCAAGAGCGACGGTGGTGACGACGGACGTTCATTGGCAGGAAACTTCTCGAATAATATTCCCGGAGGACAGGGGCGCAGTGTGTCGTCAGGAGTAATCGGACTCTCTACCGATAAGGTGATTGTTACCAACGGTGATGAAATGTCGGGTAACTACGCAAACCTTAATAACAGAATATTCTGGGACGACGACCTACTCGACGAAATCTTTAATTCGAAGAATGGTGCCAACCGCCCCGGAAATATATTTAAATGGGGTGGTGTACAAATTGCACAGTTTGATGCCATCACCAACAACTGGACTAAGTGTAATCCTTCTGCTCAGGGTGACATCCTCGGCGACTGGCGTGAGGAACTTGTTCTACGTCTTGCTGACAATACGGCACTGCGCATTTATGCGACCAACTATTCCACACAGTATCCTATATATACTCTGTGGCACGACCATGAGTATCGCAACGCAATGGCTTGGCAATGTGTGGGCTACAACCAGCCGCCTCATCCCAGCTTCTTCCTTGGCGAACTGGAAGGCATCACTATGGCTCCGCCGCCATTGATGGAGCGTGGACGCGTGAAGGTTGCCAATGGTGGTTCAATAGGAACTACTGATAATCATCTGCTCATCTGTGACGATGAAGACCTGACTATCAACGTGCAGGACGGCGCGTCGCCATACATCGTTACCGACGTGGCTAATTGCTGGGTACAGGGTACTGGTAGCAAGCAGGCAACGGCAGCAACGCCAAAGTCTCCCGCGCGTACATATATATATTATACACATACGCTTACAGGTGGAGCCTTCACAGGAGCCACAAGAGTGGTAAAGCAGGGCGAGGGAACACTTGTGCTTCCTAAAGTTACTGAGAAATATACCGGCAATACCGATGTGTGGAACGGCACGCTACAGTTTGACGGTACGATGGAAAGCAGTCCGGTATGGCTGAACCGTCATACGACGCTCATCAGTAATGGCGGACAATTCCTTGGCGGATTGAAGGCCGATTATAACGCCACAATCTACCCTGGTGGCAAGGATAATGTAGGAAGTGTTACTGTCTCTGCCCTTTCGCTCGGATTTGGTTCGCGCATCGTTTTTGACGTAAACGGAACAAATGTTGACAATGTCAACGCCTCCAAGATTATCATTGAGAAAAAAACTTGGGAGAACGGGCCACACTACCGCACACCTGTGTTCGAATTCCGTGGAGCCGCTACTTTGCCAAACGGCAAATATCTGCTTGGAAATGTTGGCTCGGTAGAAGGTAACCTGAAAGATATTCTTATTGAGGGTATTCAGAACGGCCGGTACTTGCTTGAGTTAGAGGACGGAAAGCTATACCTCATTATGGACTATATGCGCGAGGCAAACTCCGTGGTATGGAATGGTACGGAAAGCGAGAGCACTTGGGATCGTGCAATGACGAAGAACTTCTTGCGTGACGGCGAGGCTGACTATGCTGCTGTCAACGACACCATCACGTTTAATGACAACGCTGCAGTCACAAATGTCGTGGTTGAAGGTGCTGTGGCTCCCGGACGTATGATTATTGACAATAACGTCAAGGACTATAGTTTCTCTGGCGACAGCATCCTTGGAACTCCCGACTTTATAAAGAACGGTACGCGTACGGTGACGCTTACCAACGAGAACCGAATAAAGAGTACAATCATAAATGGTGGTAAGGTCGTTGTTAAAGCACTTGCCAACAACAGCGGCACCAGATATGGCGCACTTGGAAATGTTTCAAGTACTGTCACTCTTAACGACGGGGCAATATTAAGCAACACAATGCCAATAATTACCGATCAGAGATTCTATGTCAACGGAAATGTGACAATCGACGTTCCGTCGTCTATGACGTTCACGTTCAACAAGGGACTTTTAGGAACGAATGCAGTAGTGACTAAGACAAGTGCAGGTTCTCTCACTCTCGGAACATCTAACACTTTCCGCAAAATAATAGCAAAGGGCGGCCGTGTCAATTCTGTCCTTCTGTCGAATATCGACCAGTTGCCCGACACTGTGCAGTTCGAGGGTGGCGTCGTTTGGGGAGCAAATATGGAGGATGGCTCTGGAGTCACCAATAATGCAACCTTCGTCGTTGAGAAACTGAAGACAGGAACATTCTACGGTTCATACCGTGGAGTATATCGTGGAAAACTCCTTGGAGAAGGTACGTTTAACGTCTATTCAGGTGGCGTGCGCGCATATTGGGAAGGCGATTGGAGCGAGTTCAAGGGAACGGTGAATGTGAACAAGAACTTGCGTCAGAACAAGCCGAGCGACGACCCTACATTCGATTTCCGCAACACATACGGTCTGCCTAATGCAACGCTTAACGTGACTGCTGGTCTGACGGTAAACAACCAGGGAAAGGACTTCCCGATAGGCAAGCTCACAGGCACAGGCACACTTGCCGGAACGGGCTCGTACATACTTGGCGGTAATGGTGACAATTTCTACCTCAATACCAATATATCAGCACCGGTAATCAAGCGAGGTGCTGGTAAGATGACAATGATTACCCTTGGTAAGCTGACAGGCAAGCTCACCGTAGAAGAGGGAACGGTGACATTCAACAATGCAGCTTTCTCAACACCAGTGACAGGAACGAGTGCTGTTTATATCAAAGACAAGGGACGTATCGTAGGACAGGGAAAGATGGCAGCTCTCTATATACAGGATGGCGGCGAACTTGTTCCATGTGCCTCTTATACCAACGAGACCACACCTGGTGAAATCCGCTCAACGGCAATGACGACTGTTTCGGAGGGTGGAACAATCACCTATCTGTTTAATGCAACAAAACAGTCGCTCTTCACGCCTGTGGCTCTGAGCATGAACGGTACGGTGAAGGTAATTCTTCTTAACGGATATACTCCTGCCGAGGGTGACGAGTTCACACTCTGGAACGCTTCGGTGAGCTATGCCGGAACTCCGAAATTCGACCTGCCTGTATTGCCCGACGGACTGGCATGGGATACCAGTCAGGCTGCCCAGAAAAAGAGTGTGCTGAAGGTGGTGGCAGCAACAGGTATCAGTACTATCTCTTCAGATGCTTTCGTTGACTGCGAGGTTTATACTCTCAGCGGCTCGCTCGTTGGCAGGTTTGCATCTGTCAAGGCTAAAGCTGCACTTGATGTCATGAACCAGCCGTTAGGCGCCGGAACGTACATTGTTAAGATGAAGAATCAGAACAAGACGGAGATAATTAAGGTCATGAAAAGGTGACACATACAATTTTTAAAGTTAAATTTTAAAAAAGATAGCAATTTTCTTTGCGGATAAAAAGAAAATTGCTATCTTTGCATCCGAACGACGAACAATCGATACGGATATATATATATTGATTTTTTATTAATAACTAAATTTTGTAATTATGAAAAAAAGATTACTTTTGCAACTTTTGGCAATTGTATGTGCAGTCAGCTCCTATGCATATGGTGTAGAGGAGTATGTCTTCACAGCGACTGCGAAGTTCAAGACGCAGGGTGAAAACCTTATCAGCAATGGTGACTTTTCGTCTGGTTCGTTTGAGGGATTCTCTGGAACAGACCTTGCTACACCGGTTGACGCTTCTGTCTGGTCTTTCGTTCCTGGTTTGGGACCGAATGGGGAGTCTGTGGCCCAGAGCCTTGGTACAACAACGGTAAGCCCGTTCACTCGTGCTATTCCATTGACACCTGGTGTGTATGTCGTATCTTATTGGATTAAGGGTACAGCTGTAGGTACTACTTCTGTTACAGCTGGCACCAACAATTATGCCGACTTCTTCATCAACAGCGACATGAGCCTTACAAAGGGTGACGGTGCACGTGGTGTAGCTACAAAGCATGGTTTCTCGTCTGAGTGGACTGAGGCTGTTGATACCTTTACGGTCGTTGAAGACGGACAGTATCTTATTATGAACTTCGCTCAGTTTGAGACCGATGTTGCCTTTACTAACATCAGCGTTAATCCGGCAATGGAAGTTTATGACAACCGTATCCTTGAGCGTAAATTGGCTTACATCGATGCTCTTATTGCAACTGGTAAGTTTGTTAACGATACAGAGAATGGTTTCCTTGGTATCGTTGAGATGATTCGCGGCTTCCTTCAGGAACCCTCTGCTCTTGACGACAAGGCCGGTATCGAGGACATGCTTGCAAGCTTTGATGTGGAACTCACAGCATGGCTGAACGCTAACTCTGCCGATATCCTTAAGGGTAAGAAGCGCTGGGATTCTTATGGCGACACACGTAAGCAGAATGCAATTGGCGAGGGCTGGAGCGGTTCTGGCGGTCGCTGGTTCCACAAGAACAATGGTGGTGGTGACGGCGATGAAATAGGACACCGTTTACAAGGTGGCATGGGTGCAGGATCCGCAACTCAGTACTACACTATTAATCCACTTACTTTCGCTGGTACTTATATGTTTGCCATTGAGACTCAAGGCTACTATATGGTAAGCAAGAGCGAGAACTATACCCCTGACTATATCACTCCATTCGAGGGTGCAACATACTATGTTGGTTACAACCACTTGGGCGGTGATTCAATAGCAAATAATGAAGACATTGCTGCCGGTACTGTTAAGGCTGTTTATGGCGGTAATCTTGCCAATCAGTATTATAAGACCATCCTTGTTACATTCGATGTTACAGAGGAGAATCTTGGCAAGCCTCTCTATTTCGGCGTTACCTATATTCCTACCAATGCACCTTCTGGAAAGGGTAGCAACTTGCAGCTGCGTAACCCGCAGATTCGATGCATCGGTGTCGACAACGATACCTACGAGATGGCTCAGGAGATTCGCGATGTTCAGGCACAGCAGAAAGAACTTGCAAGCCGTATCGTAACAGCTCAGGGATATGCTGCCATGACTAAGGCTGACGACCGTCCTTGGGGTAAGGATTCTCTCAATGTCGCCATTGGTCTGGCACAGGCGACCTTGCAAGCTTCTTACGCTATTATCGACGCTGACGGTAATGTTGTGGATTCAGAAACTCTCAAGAGTCGCTATTTCGACGAGGAGCAGACTTCTGTTTCTGCAGAGGTTCTTGCTCAGGTGAATGCTATTAAGCGTGCTTGGCAGACTTGGGAAAGCAAGAACGCTTACTTCACCACGCTGAAGGATGCAGTGGCTGATGCTGATCAGTTCTTGGCCGACAACGCTGGTCGTGGCGGTGATGTTGAGCGTGCTGCTCTGCAGGCTGCCGTTGACGAAGCAAAGAAAATGATAGACGAAGCACCCGACGGAATCGACGGTGAGGCTGAAGGTCTGACAACTAAGTTTGATGCACAGACAACAAAGATTAAGGAGACTAAGGCTGCTTATTGGGGAACCACAGCTTCTTATGACAATCCTGCACCTCAGGTATTCGCAGCAAACCCAGAGAGCTATTCTGACAAGAACTGGACATTTACAGAGAATACTTCCGGTAAAGAGCAGTTTAAGAAATCTACTCAGGGAGCAGGCTGGGAGGCTGGCTACTACACAGCAGTATGGCGTGGTAACTCTGCATTCCCGACAAGCAAGCTTGTTCAGACTAAGAAGATTACCTATCCTGGCGTGTATAAGTTCCGTGCTCACGCTATCGCGCTTAACGAAGACTTTGGCAAGCACAATGTAATGGCAACAATAACAGTGGCTGATCCTGACCAGGGTGTTGTAGCAGATACAGTATATAATAAGGGCGGAGTTAAGCTCATCTTCGGCCAGAACGGTCTCGCTGACTCAGTTACCGTTATCAGTCGCTATCGTCTTGCCGGTGGTGGATCCAACTCAGGTGCTGGTTCTGCACTTTCTATCCTCGGTTACGACGCTTGCGAATATGCAATCTACTATCAGAAGACAACTCCTGCTACCGATACTATCGAGGTAGAGTTCGGTATGGATTCTTACCAGCAGGCTAACCTTTCTGGTGGCGGTGCAAATAACTATGGCTTCGGTGACACTAAGTTTGAGTATCTTGGTGCCGAGCCTGCATTCCGTGCCGCATTCCTTGCTGATATGAATGCTCGCGTAAAGGCTGTTGAGCAGATTATTGCCGATGCTAAGGCTGACGATGTTCTCAATGCTGCAGCTGCTACTTGGATTGGTCGTGCCGAGCGTCGTATGGTTGACGCTGTAGCTGCACTCTCTACTACAGAGACTTTTGAGCAGCTTACCGACCTGCAGAATGCTGTGTTCTATATTGAGGAGATGTCAAATAAGATTGTCGAGATTAAGAAGAGCCTTAAGCCGGCAATCAGTGGCGACATCAACGGCGACGAACAGGTTAACGGAACCGACCTCGTAGTACTTGCCAACATCGTGCTTGGACAGACTG
>CAMOEW010000002.1 GCA_946612625.1 uncultured Prevotella sp. | reverse complement strand
ACTGGAGTCTCAAGTTCGTGTAGTTCCAGCTGCATTGGGTTAAGTGAGTCGCCGATATAGCTCAGACAGTAGATGTTGGCATAGCAGCTGTCAATGGCCGGAGTGCCATCGGAATTGAACACCACCGATAGGTTTTCTTCGGCAAGAGCTTTGGAGCTGAAATATGAATCGAACATATCAGGCATTACATGAAACTGAGTGGTATAGTTGCACGTAACGTAAGAATTAGTTTCAGAATCCTTGACCCGACCGAGATAGCCATATTGCGACAAAGCCAAGACGGAATCGTGGACTACCGAACATGTATGCTTTACAACGATGGTAGTGTCGAACACATCTACCAGATCGATTTGATTAGTAAGTGAATTGCCTATCGTTTCTGTTGTATCATCACATGATGCAAACACCAATGCTGCCAGCATGATGATTGCCCAAAATTTTGTCTTTATCATTTAGGTATTTTCCTGTATGTTTATTCTCCACATATTGTGTTATAGAAAGTTTCGTAGGCAGGCCCGAAGTCGTCACCGGGATATTTCAGCAATGGGATGTTCTGCTCAACAGCATATTCCGACAATTGTGAGTTCACTTCATTGTCGGCTTCGATAACACCGTCGGAATAATCGATGGCAAGTTTGCCAAGTTCGTTGAAGTCAAAGTTGTCATTATATTTTTCAAGGAGTTCTGCCTTTGCCTCGCGAAACTCAAGGCATTTCTTGAAGTTTGTTCCGAAATCCTGGCTGATGCTCTTTGTAAAGAGCGATGTTACAACCTTTACGTCAGCAAACGACGGCTCGTCGTGATAGGCGGTCTTGATGTATAGAGGAACAACCGCGCTCATCCATCCCTGACAATGCACAATGTCAGGAGTCCAGCGTAGCTTCTTTACTGTCTCAAGAACTCCACGGGCAAAAAATATGGCACGTTCACCGTTATCGGGATAGTCAATGCCCGACTCGTCGGCTGTCATCTTGCGCTTTGAGAAGTAGTCGTCGTTATCAATAAAATAAACCTGCACTCGCGACTGCTGTATAGATGCTACCTTTATAATTAGCGGATGGTCGGTGTCGTTGATAATGAGATTCATTCCCGAAAGACGGATAACCTCGTGCAACTGACCGCGACGCTCATTGATGGTACCCCATTTGGGCATGAAGGTACGAATCTCATGATTATTGTCCTGTATCACTTCAGGCAGACGACGACCCATGAGTGACAAGTTATTGTCAGGAACATAGGGAGAAATTTCTTGGTTTATGAATAATATTTTTTTTGCCATAATACAACTTTTATTCCGTGCAAAGTTACGAAAAATATTTGATATTTTTGCAAAACAATCAGATTTTTAGAATTTTTAGCCTCTTTTGGGGCATATTTTTGCAATATTTCTTTCATATTTGACAAAAAAGTTGTTATTTTGCACCCCAAAATAAAACATTAGAGAAAGAATGAAAATATTCCGAAAGATTGTTGACCTTCAAAACGAACTGTTTGAAGACAGAAAACAGGGTAAGGTCATCGGACTCGTACCTACCATGGGAGCCCTTCATGAAGGACATGCCTCGTTGGTGAGACGAAGCGTCAGGGATAACGACATCACTGTAGTTTCTGTGTTCGTCAATCCGACACAGTTCAACGACAAAAACGACCTTAAAAACTATCCACGTGACCTTGACTCCGACTGCCGGTTGCTGGAGCAGTGCGAAGCTGACTACGTATTTGCACCGGATGTAGCGGAAATGTATCCGGTGCCAGACAACCGACATTTCGAGTATCCGCCCGTATCGACTGTTATGGAGGGGGCACATCGTCCAGGCCATTTCAACGGAGTATGCCAAGTGGTAAGCCGACTTTTCTACATCGTACGTCCGCAGAAAGCGTATTTCGGAGAGAAAGACTGGCAACAGATTGCTGTGATAAAGTGTATGGTTAAAGCTCTGGCGATTAATGTACAGATAGTGGAGTGCGAGATTGTAAGAGACGACGACGGACTGGCACGATCGAGCCGTAACACGCTGCTCGCACCTGACGAACGGACTATTGCACCGAATATTTACAAGGCTCTGAAGGCAAGTGTGGAGTTTGCAAATAAACACACGGTAAAGGAAACCCACGACAAGGTTGTTAGCGACATAAATGCCATTGACGGGCTCGAAGTGGAATACTTCTCGATTGTTGACGGCAACACATTACAGGAAGTAGAGTCGTGGACAGACAGTTCGTACATCGTGGGATGCATTACTGTATATTGCGGAAAAACGCCGATAAGGCTTATAGACCATATTAAATATTCTGTATAGCATGATGATAGAAATATTGAAGTCGAAACTTCATTGCGTCACTGTAACCGAGGCAAACCTCAACTATATGGGTAGCATTACCATCGATGAAGACTTGATGGATGCTGCAGGAATGATTGCCGGAGAAAAGGTGCAGGTTGTTGACAACAATAATGGCGAACGCTTTGAGACATATATTATAAAAGGCGAAAGAGGGTCGGGTAGCATCTGCCTGAACGGAGCTGCTGCACGCAAAGTGCAGGTTGACGATGTATGCATAATCATTTCGTACGCGTTGATGGACTTTGAAGAGGCTAAGTCGTTCAAACCGAAAGTTGTCTTCCCAAAAGAGGGGAACAGATTATAGAAAAAGTGCTTGGCAAACGCCAAGCACTTTTGGTCTATTCGATTACCACAAGGGCATCGCCCTCCATGACTGCCTGTCCGGGTTGTACACAGACTGCTGTCACCTTGCCACTCTTTTCGGCCTCAAGGTTGTTGGCCATCTTCATCGCTTCAAGAACAACAACGGTGTCACCGACACTAACCTCGTCACCGACGCCAACGCATACTTCGGTGATAGTACCAGGAAGGGGTGCCTTAACTGCATTTTCAGAATTAACACGAGCAGACTCAGACGATTCTGACGAAGGTGCCGATACAGCAGCCACAGGGCGTACCACCACTTTCTTCTTCTCTGGTTTATGCTCAGCCTCCATCTCAATCTTATAGCTCTCGCCATTGACACTGACGGAGGCTATATTGTCAACAATTTCCTCGATGACAACATCATACTTATTGCCATTGATAGTATATTTGTATTCTTTCATACCATATATATATTTATGGATGTGCCGTCATCGACAACGCATATCCGTTCCACTGGGTATCGTGACCGACAATTGTTATTTTGCCGGTCTCGATATCGTGAACATTATTTCCTTTGTATTCATGCAATGCCAATACAATGGCTGCATACACTTCGTTTTGATTCATGAATAAATGTCTTATTGTCGGACAATTACATCGGTATATTCCCGTGTTTCTTTGCAGGAAGTGCATCGCGCTTAGTAGCAAGTTGAGCCAAACCGCGACATACACGGAAGCGCGTATTGCGTGGTTCTATCACATCGTCGATGTAACCGTAGCGTGCTGCCTGATAAGGATTAGCGAACAATTCGTCGTATTCTGCCTCCTTCTCTGCAATGAATGACTTAACATCTTCGCCGGCCTCTTTCTTTGCCTTTGCCTCTTTTGCATAGAGCACTGCTGCGGCACCACTTGCACCCATAACAGCAATTTCAGCTGAAGGCCACGCATAGTTAAGGTCGGTGTGTAACTGTTTAGACCCCATGACAATATGTGAACCTCCGTATGATTTGCGAAGTGTGACAGTGATTTTGGGAACTGTTGCCTCACCGTAAGCGTAAAGAAGCTGTGCTCCATGAAGAATGACTGCATTGTACTCCTGACCCGTTCCAGGAAGGAATCCTGGAACGTCAACAAGGCTGACGATAGGGATGTTGAACGCATCGCAGAAACGAACAAAACGGGCTCCTTTGCGGCTGGCATTAACATCGAGAACACCGGCGTAGCATGATGGCTGGTTGGCTACAATACCAACACTCTGGCCGTTGAAACGAGCAAAGCCCACGATGATATTCCTTGCGAATTTGGGTTGCACCTCAAGGAACTCGCCATTATCGACAATTGCAGAAATCACCTTGTACATGTCGTATGCTTCGTTAGGATTCTCGGGAATAATCTCATTGAGAGAGTCTTCTTTGCGGTCGATGGGGTCGGTACACTTCTTACGGGGTGCAGTCTCCATATTGTTGGATGGAATGTAGCTCAGAAGCAACTTAATCATCTCCATTGCCTCTTCTTCAGTCTTTGCAGTGAAATGAGTTACACCGCTCTTTGTGGAGTGAACACTGGCTCCTCCGAGATGCTCCTGATCAATGTCCTCGCCGGTTACTGTCTTAACAACCTTCGGACCTGTTAGGAACATGTACGACGTGTTCTCAATCATCATAGTGAAGTCGGTCAGAGCCGGAGAATATACGGCACCTCCAGCGCAGGGACCGGCAATGAGTGAAATTTGGGGAATAACACCACTCGCAAGGATGTTGCGCTCGAAAATCTCAGCGTAACCGGCAAGGGCGTTAATTCCTTCCTGAATACGTGCACCGCCGGAGTCATTAATACCGATGCAGGGAGCGCCCATCTTCATTGCCATATCCATCACCTTGCATATCTTTTGAGACATAGTCTCGGAAAGAGAACCAGCATGGACTGTGAAATCTTGAGCAAAGACGAACACCAGTCGGCCGTCGATTGTTCCACTGCCGGCAACAACGCCGTCGCCGAGATAATTCTTCTTCTCCATACCAAAGTTGTAGCAACGATGGAGCTTAAACATATCATACTCCTCGAAGCTGCCCTCGTCAAGCAGCATGTCAATGCGTTCACGAGCTGTATATTTGCCGCGATCATGCTGCTTTGCAATTGCTTTCTCACCACCGCCGAGACGTGCTTGCTCGCGGTTCTCAATCAATTTCTTGATTTTGTCTAACTGTGTTGACATTTTTGTATTTTATAAACGCTTATTTTTTGAATCTTATCTCTTAACTGTTATTCCGGATGTTCGCACAGCTCGGTAAGAATACCGCACGTGGATTTAGGGTGAAGGAAAGCGATGTTCAGACCCTCAGCGCCTTTACGCGGAGACTGGTCAATCAGCCTGATACCCTTGTCGCTTACTTCGGCAAGGGCACCCGATACGCCATCCTCAACGCAGAATGCCACATGATGCACACCGTGGTTGCCCTTGTCTATCCATTTCTGAATTGTGCTTTCTGGAGACGTTGGCTCAAGAAGCTCAAGCTTCACTTCACCACACTTTAGAAAAGCAGTTTTTACCTTCTGGTCGGCAACCTCTTCTATTGCATAACACTTCAATCCCAATACATTCTCGAAGTATGGGAGTGACTCTTCGATACTCTGGACGGCTATGCCCAGGTGTTCAATGTGAGAAATCTTCATTGTTCTTTTGATTTATAATATCCTTTGGTTTCTATATTTTTGCAAAGGTACGAAATAATTTGCACACCACACAATTTATGTGTATGAAAAGTGAAAGAATTAACAAACCTTAGAATTCTATGAGCACCTTTCCGTTGATTTGACGGCCTGTGAGGTAGTTGGGAACGGCAAATTGTTGGTTCGTGACATCGGTGACCCAATAATAGGAGTTGACATTAGAGATTCCGAAAACGTTCAGGCAGTCAATACCGAGCCAAACATTCTTGAATGGGCTGTGTTTTTTGCGCTCCTCGTTATCATAGAGACGATAGCTCATGCCGATGTCAGCACGCTTGTATGCTGGTGCACGGAACCTATGGTATTCAAGTCCCTTATGAGGTGCTCCGAATGGTAATCCGTCGGCAAAGGCAAGTTTAAGCGTCATCTTCCAACGATTGGTGCCTGGAAAATAGTCGGTGAAATGGAGATTTAATGCCCATCGCTGGTCGGTAGGCAGAGGTATAGACATCCCGTTGAGATTCTGCCTCGTATTCATAACCGAAAATGTAATCCATGAATCAGTTCCTGGGACAAACTCGCCATAGAGCTTAAGATCGATACCCATAGCATGGCCATTGCACATGTTCTGACCATAATACGTAACTTTCACATTATTGATGTTATATGGGATGAGATTGTGAAGAATCTTGAAATAGGCCTCGGCAGAGAAGCGGAACGGACGGTTGGCCATTTTGAAACGGTAGTCAAGGGCTGCAATAAACTGAAGCGATTGTTGACTTTTAATCTTGTTGTTCATAAATACCTGAGTGGAGCCGTTTACCTTCATTGTGTCGCGAAGTTCCTTGAAGAATGGAGCCTGGTAATACAAACCGGTACTGAAACGGAATGTAAAGTTCTGGTTAAAGGCTGGTATAACAGCCAATGTTGCGCGAGGCGAAACTATTGTCTCTTTGTTGAATGACCAGTTCGAAAAACGCACACCATAGTTTAGAGTGAAATACGACTGTTTCTCCTTTCCTGCAGTAAAACGATAAGTATCTTGCACGTAGCCTTCGATGCGTGTACTGTTGATTTCATTCTTGCAGTTAAGAGAGTAAATAAGGTCAAGACGACTTGCAGAGTGGGGTATAGAGTATCCGCTCGAATCGCGAAACTCATACTCGCGGGAGTTCTCTTTGATATGCTCAGACTTTAGTGTCAATCCTGCCTCCAAGTGGTGACGCTTTATTGTGTGGTTGAACAACAATTTGAAACTCTCCACATGCGACGTGATATAGTTGCGGCCGTGCTCCATGTATGTTCCAACGCCAAGCGCCTCGCTCGATTTGGTATCGTCGAGCCAATACTGGCCTTGGGTGTCGTAAGTCTCTTGTTCCTTGGAATAAAAGGCCGAGATGAGAAAAGATAGGCGTGTCTTATCGGTGAAATTTCGTTTGATGCCGAGGGTGCCGAATAGAGTACGGAAAATGTCTTTCTCTTGACCGTCGAAATACACAGTGAAGGTCTTGACATCGTTCATAGTTCCGAAGGATGTCTCACGGTCGGTGGGAATAAAGTTGAAGTGGTTTTCGGAAATGTTGCCAATGAAATCAATGTCCCATCGCTTGTTCGGGGTGAAAGTGATATATGTCTGATAGTCGAGAAAGTTAGGCCTGTATTCGCCTTTGTCCTCCAGTGAACCAAGCAGATATCTTGTCGTCTTGTAGCGAAGTCCATGACTCATTGAAAATTTTTTTTTGTTCATGCCAATATAACCGCTGGCGCCAAGTAGAGATAGGTTTACGTTTGCCTCGAATTTCCGAGGCTTGCGATACTGAATGTCTAGTGCCGACGACATTTTGTCGCCATATTTTGCTTCGAATCCACCGGTAGAGAACCCTATCTTCTCAACCATGTCGGGATTGATGATGCTGATACCCTCCTGCTGACCGTTGCGTATAAGGAGAGGACGATAGACTTCTACATTGTTTATATATACGGAGTTTTCGTCGAACGAACCGCCACGGACATTGTACTGCGACGAAAGTTCACTGTGGGTAGATACACCTGCCTGTTGCTGAATTAGTTCCTCAACTGCATTTCCCGTGGTAGATGCAGTGCCCTTCATGTCCTTCACGTCAAGTTGCTGAGTTGCTGTGGTTTGGCGCCGCTTCTCTGTAATGACTACTTCGCCGAGCGACTCCATGGAAGGGAGTGACACGTTGAGGTTTATCTTTCCCCGAGGGTTACGGAACACTCGTTTCTTAGTGGTATAGCCAACCATCGATATACGTACAACCACACTGTCGGCTGACTTCAGTGAAAGATGAAATTCGCCCTTTAAGTCGGTCATTACTACCTTGCCTTGTTCGAGACAGGCTACACTTGCAAGCTCTATAGGATTGTTCTGCTCATCAACGACCTTGCCAGTAAGCATGAAACTCTGTGAATAAACACTCTGGCTCATGAATACCATGAACAACAGAATAATGTATTGTGTCTTTATCTTCTTCATCAATACAATAACGAGAAAAAGGCTTTTTTATTATTTATCTTGGTTCAATCGAAGAATAATACTCGTTGCACCTATAGTGAAAATAGTGCCATCGGAGATTACGCGACGTTCGCGGTCGCCGAGAATTTGGTTGTCAACAAATGTGCCGGTATTGCTTGGGCCGTCGCGGAGAATATACTTCAGTTGTCCGTGTTTATCGCGGCTTACATTGATTATGCAATGTGTATTGTCAACGCTTGGATCGACTGTCTCGACAGGAGTGTTGACAGAATTGCCCTTCTGGTAACGCCCGATGACATTGTCACCCATACGCAGTGGTAATATCTGCTTGTAGTGAAAACAATTTTCAATCACTACTATCGAGCCGTATTTGTAGTCACATGATTCTGCATTAGAGCTTTCTTCTTTTCTGAGGGAATGAAGATGGGACACTCCAATACGGATTCCAAATTGCTTGCCACATTCAGGACACTCAAACACCAACGATCGTCCTTCGGAATATTGGGTTTCATCGAACACTATGTAATTGTCGCATTTTGGACAACGCACTCTTTTCATAGTCAAATATCTTTCTTACGATATACCCATGCGTCGGTAAAGGCAGTATTGCTGTGGAGTTTCCTAAGCACATTGTAAGCTTCCGATTCGGTTACAAAACATCCATAAACCACACGGACCATATTGTTGTGAACATATACCTCAGCATTCTCGAAACCTTCGCTGTGGAGCTTTTTTACAAAAAAATCGGCGTTGCGACGAGACACCTGGCTAGCAAGAATTATGCAATAGCGCTTAGGATATTGTTCTTTCACAGAAGAAACCGTGTTAGTTTTCCGTTTGGAAACTTCGGGCGAACTGTTGGGGCTTACAGTATCGGTGATTATGCTGAATTTCAAGTCCTTCATGTTCGTATCCTTCGGCATCAACTTGCCTAACATCGGCAGATGAATATCGCTTATCTGGTTCATTTTCCCATTGGTTATTGGTAACGAGAAAATAAACAGAGCCAACACTGCTGCTGCAACGGCTATACCAGTATGTAGCCATGTTTTCTTGATTCGGATTTCACAATCTTCTTCGTCATTGTCCTTCGATAATTGAGATCCATCCGGTTTGAGAGCGAAAATGTTTGTTTCTGATGTCTCTATGGCATACTCTTGTTCGGCAACAGCAATAGTATTAAATTCAAATGAGCTGAGTCCGTAGAAATTAGGCGACAATATTCCTGCATCGCAAGGAGAAAATTCAATGTTCCCGTCGTTGTTAACCGTGAGTGTGCCTATGTCATTAAGATCATACCTGCCGTTGTTGTTTAGGTGTTGCTTTAGCTCGTTCACTTCATCCTGAATGCGCATTAGGGCTTCAGGATAGCTGAGGTCGTAAGCCTCAATATACGACTGTGCAAGAAGAGAGTCGTTAATTTTCAACTGAGGATTGAAACCGAGAGTACGGAAAGGAGGAAGGAAAACTTTCTCTTCTTCATCATATCTTGCTTCTACATGATGAGCCATGAAGCCTCCAAGTTCTGGTACAATGACACAGTCATTATCAAGAAGTAGTATTTCTATATGTCTCTCTAATTCAATCACGACTGCAAAAGTACTTTTTTTTTGTGAAATACACAAGAAAAGCGGCCATAAAAATGTTAAAAAGCCATGAAATCTTTTATAACGGATTATCTAACCATGCGTCTATAAGTTTTCGGGCTATTGATAATTTCTCGGGAATTTGTGGCAGGTTATCTCTTCTGAACCATGCTCCGGCGACCAATTCCTCTTTCTGTAGTTGTATTTCACCTGATACATAGTCGGCATTGAAACCAACCATCAACCCACATGGGTATGGCCAAGGCTGGCTTCCGAAATATCGAATGTTGCCAATTTCAAGGTGTGTCTCTTCCTTGACTTCCCTTATTACTGCTTCTTCAAGGGTTTCGCCAGTCTCAACGAACCCAGCTACAAGGCCGTAGAAGTTGGTTCGGAAATTGCGTGCCTGTACAAGGAGTACTTCATCGTTTTTGTGGATGAGTACAATGATAGCTGTAGCAAGCTGAGGCCATACTTCCTTTCCGCATTCTGGACATCGTTTACTGATGTCGGTGTTCATCATCATTTGACCTCCGCAGATACCGCAGAATCTGGTATTGTAATCCCAGTAGAGCAGTTCGTAGCATTTGCCAGCTTTCTTGTAAGAGTCTTTTGACAATCGGTAATAACTTTTTCGCAAACCGCACATCTCATATTTGGGGTTATCGGTAACAGGCATGTCTATCTTGTATGTATATGCCTCCTCACCGTCAGGGAAAGTAACGTGCAAGATGTTTGTCCAAGGCTTTTTTTCGGTTGGAGCTTTTTCAGCTGAAGGGATGCAACAACTGCCGTCGCTTAAAGCTTCAAGCATAACCTCGTCTTTACAAAAAACAAAATATTTTTTCATAGTGGTTTGTGTCATTTTGTTTCAATGCCGAAAATTAAATGCCGGTCTCTTTTTAGTGCGGCAGTAGTCCATTTCTCGGGAACAAAACGCCAGTTATTATTGGCCTTTGGAGTAACCGTCTTTGCTTTTTCTATTTCGTTCATAAGATACCATCTCTGGTCACGTTCACTCTGATATAGAATTCTCGACGATAAGGAATCCTTGGATATGCCGGAACCTTTGGTGAGCAGTTCTCCTCCGCCATTGCCACGGTAACTGTTCATCACTACCTTATACCATTTTTTCTCGTCAAAATGTCTGCCGTCGGAGAGGCTTAGAATTCTCACTTTCTCACCGTCTGGTTTTGACACATCTACTTCGTAGGTAATACCTGCTGCTGAATCAAAGTTAAATGTAAGATTTTTAAAGCCAAATCGTTGCGCGTCTGGTTTTGAGTTATTGTTTAATAACATGATATGATCTTTTTCGTCTTTCATGGTGTTCACCCACAAGTCAAAGCTCATTTCAAGATAATCTCTTATTTCCTTGCCGGTCATTTTAAGGATATAAATTTGATTTTCGTATCTATATAGTTTAAACATGTCGCTAACATATACGTCGCCTTCTTCTATGCTTGAGTCGAAGCTCAGTGGTGCATTGAATGAAATGTCGGCGCCGGTAATTTTCAGTTGAAGATTGTGTATGAAGTCGGTAAAAGGAGCACTTCCGAAGAAACAGTCGCGAGTGCTAATGGTTCTATTGAAGTGACCTATTTTTCTGTCAACGTAACTCTTCACTTTGTCGATGTCCGGTTGAAAATGTCTGACAAAATCCTCATCAATGGATTCATTGCTAATATCAGTAATGCATCCAGTGAAATTTTCTATTGTTACTCTTCCGTCTTTATCTATAACAGCTTTGATCGTAGCCTCTGCAATCTTCATTGCATAACACGATGGATTTAGGCATATAACGTCTTTACCTTTCGGGTTTTTCACTATTGAATGATGCTCGGTATGGTCATGTCCAAAGAATATGAGGTCGAATCCCTCAACTTCCATAGCTGTCAATTCTGTTTCGTCCTCATTATAGTGGGTAGTGCTGATGCCTCCATGCCAGCCGCTGTGGAAAAGGCCTATTATTACATCAGGCTTTTCTTGTTCACGTATAATCTTTATCCAGTGCCCTGAAGATTCCCTTATATTTTCAAAACGTAAACCACTCCAGATAGTTTCGTTGAGCCAGTTTGGTATAGCTGGGGTAAGCATTCCCAAGATAGCAATTCTTATACCCTGTTTGTTCAGTATGATGTATGGAGTTACGTATGGGTTACCTGTCGAATTGTCTATTATATTGGCACCAAGGGTAGGACAGTTCATTTCGCGTATCCACTTGTCATATACTGCATGCCCGGTCTCTATATCATGGTTGCCGAGCAGTGCTGCATTATATCCCATGTAATTTATAACTCTCGCAGCAAGATTCTCTGTCTCTGGATTTATATAATTACTATAGTAGCATGTCGGCTGTCCTTGGAGAATATCGCCATTTTCAAGCAATATTACGTTATCTCCATACTTTTGTCTTATATGTTTAATATATGTACACGCGCGAGATAAACTGCCCTGTATGTCCTTCCTTTCTATGAAGTCGTATGGGAAGAAACACCCGTGAACATCGCTTGTCTCTATTACCTTTATTTCTATCGTCTTTTGAGCCATTAACTGTATGATTGAGCATGCCGTTACAAGGCAGAATGCAAATTTTCTTGTCATTTTCCTTTCTTGTGCTGCAAAATTATGAAAAAAAAATGAAACAAGCGAACAATTTTGCAAGATTTTAGAAAGGGTTGAATATGGCATCATACGGATAATCACCTCTGTTCGGCACAATTTTTGCAGTAAAATAAAAAAAACAGGAGGAGCAGAATATGGCATTTATTGATTATTACAAGATTCTTGGTGTTGATAAGACAATAGCCCAGAAAGATGTGAAGAAAGCATACTTGAAACGTGCAAAGCAATTCCATCCAGACCTCCATCCGGACGACCCTAAAGCGAAAGCAAAGTTTCAAGCACTCAACGAAGCCTATGATGTAATAGGTGACCCTGAGAAACGACGCAAGTATGACCAATATGGCGAACAATGGAAACAGGCAGATGCATTCAATGCTAACGGCGGAAACGGATTTGACAGTGAAGGTTCTGGCTTTGAGAGTTTTGATTTTTCAAATTTTGGTGGTAGTAGTGGATTCAGCTCGTTCTTCGAGCAGCTGTTTGGGAGAGGGCACTCCGCCACAAGTTCACCTTTTGGTAGTCAACGAACGCATACTGGTGAGATGAACGCGACGGTGAAGATAGATCTTTATACGGCACTGCTCGGTGGCGAAGTCATCATACAGCTGAATAATGGAATAAAAGTTAAACTACATGTCAAACCTGAAACTCAGCCGGGAACCAAAGTGCGCCTGCGAGGTAGGGGATATAATCGGGGTGACGGGACATTCGGCGACCTTATAATCACATATAATGTTACTTTGCCTACAAATTTGTCTGAACGTCAGAAAGAACTTATAAATCAGTTGAAAAAAGGGTAAGAATATAAAAGATTGTAAAAAAACGGTTGTAATTGAGAAATGTTTTGTAACTTTGTGGCCGTTAAGCAAACATTTATAAATTATATAAATAATGAAACTGAAAATCGCAATTCTGCCCGGTGACGGTATCGGACCAGAGATTATGAAACAAGGAGTGGCCGTTCTTGATGCTATTGCCGCCAAGTATGGTCATGAGTTCACGTACGAGGAGGCTCTTGTGGGGGCACATGCTATTGACGAAGTTGGCGACCCTTATCCAGAAGCTACCCATAGAATTTGTATGGAAGCAGATGCTGTTCTCTTCGCTGCCGTAGGTTCTATTAAATATGACAATAACCCTACAGCAAAAGTTCGTCCTGAACAAGGGCTACTCGCAATGCGTAAGAAACTTGGTCTTTTCGCTAATGTCCGTCCAGTAGCTACGTTCGACTGCCTACTCCATAATTCTCCTTTGAAAGACGAACTGCTCAAGGGGGCTGATTTTGTGGTAATACGTGAGCTCACCGGAGGTATGTATTTTGGTGAAAAGTATCAGGATAACGATAAGGCGTATGATACAGATATATACACACGTCCGGAGATTGAAAGAATTCTAAAAGTAGCATTTGAAACCGCAAGCAAACGCCGTAAACATCTAACCGTTGTCGATAAGGCAAACGTTTTGGCAAGCAGCCGTTTATGGAGACAAATAGCCAAGGAGATGGAGCCGCAATATCCCGATGTTACAACCGATTATATGTTCATCGA
Source organism: uncultured Prevotella sp. (assembly GCA_946612625.1). Taxonomy (GTDB): domain Bacteria; phylum Bacteroidota; class Bacteroidia; order Bacteroidales; family Bacteroidaceae; genus Prevotella. The sequence goes on along the minus strand of CAMOEW010000002.1, from coordinate 102,644 downwards.
CAATGCCTCGATGAGGGTGCTTACTGAACCGCGTTTCTTTGATGTCATAGTTACAGAGAATACTTTTGGTGACATTCTTACCGACGAGACATCATGCATAACAGGTTCGATGGGGCTTCAGCCGTCGTCGTCCCTCGGTGTACACACACCACTGTTCGAGCCTGTGCATGGCTCTTGGCCACAGGCAGCAGGCCAGAACATTGCAAACCCGATGGCGCAGATTTTGTCTGCAGCAATGCTGCTTGAGCACTTTGGCCTTAATAAGGAAGGAGGGCTGATACGCAAAGCTGTGAATGCAGCTCTCGATTCAAACGTGCGTACGCCTGAAATACAAGTTGACGGCGGCGAAAAATATGGCACAAAAGAAGTTGGTGGATGGATTGTAAATTACATCAAAAAGGTATAATATTATTTTCTTTGTTCTGTGTCTTGAACTCACATGCTCAGGGCACAGAACAATTAGACAGTAATCTATTGAAGGATTCTCTTGAGATTCTCAATAGCAAGATTTCAACGTCGCCAAACTCCATAGGTTTGCGGCTTAAGAAAGCCTCAATAAATCTTGAACTGAACCAATGGGAATTTGCCGTTGGTGAATACACTTTTATTCTTCAGAAAAATCCACACAATTTAGTAGCGCTTTTCTTTCGGGCGTATGCTAATAATAGGCTTCACAAATATGCTCTTGTTAAAAATGATTACGAGACATTTCTTACTATTTTACCGCTTCATTTTGAAGCTCGCTTGGGATTAGCATACATAAATGAGAAATTGGGTAACAAAGGTGAAGCGATGAGTCAATACAATATTCTTGTCGAAAATCATCCCGATAGTGCTTCAGCATTTGCTGCAAGAGCAAATTTCGAACAATCAATTAATGCGGATGAAGCTGCACTTGATGATTTTAGCAAAGCCATACTTCTTTCTCATGGAAATAAGGACTACATGATAAATAAAGTTGAACTTCTTATTAAAACAAAAAGATTATTACAGGCTAAAGAATTGCTGGACGAATTGGTTCGTCATGGTGTACCAAATGGAATGCTGAAACCCTGGTATGATAAATGTCGCTAAATTATAAAAACGTTCTTTGTTTATCATAATAGTGATTATAATAAACTTGGGCAACATAGTTAACTAATAAGTTTGGCATAACATTTGCATAATTGAGAAAAAAAATGTAATTTTGCAAACGAAAACAAAGAAAGGAAAATTATGACCAACCGGTTTTCAACAAAAGTCTCTGAAATACTGGCTTTTTCACGTGAGGAGGCCATCAGGTTATACAGCAAAAATGTCGGTCCGGAACATCTTCTTCTCGGACTGATGAGAGTTAAAGATGGGATTACAACAAATGTTTTTAATAATCTGAATATAGATGCTAATGAAGTGAAAACTGAACTTGAAAGCCATGTTCGTAGTAGTGAGAATTCTATTAGCAATCAGGAAATGAACGACCTGACATTGAATGAACAGGCCAACAACTTGCTTCGCCTTGCTGTAATTGAAGCACGCAGTCAGCGTATGGATCAAGTAGATGAGAAACACATTCTCATGGCTATACTTCATGACCAAATGAATAATAATGCTAAACGGATTCTAAATTTTCACGATTTGGATTATGATAAATTGAATAATGTGTTAGCGCATCAACTAAGCATTAAAGATGGAATTGGACTTCCTGATGAAGACTACGAGGAAGACTCTGACGAAACAAGTAATTCCAAGAGTAAGTATAATGCAGAGAAAGATTATGTCCAAACAGCAGCAATGAAGGACAAATCAAAGACTCCTGTTGTCGACAATTTTAGTACCGATCTTACTATGGCGGCCCGAAAAGGCAGGTTAGACCCTGTAGTAGGACGAGAAAAAGAAATTCTACGATTGATAGAGATTCTTGGACGGAGGAAAAAGAACAATCCTATACTTATAGGTGAACCTGGTGTCGGAAAGAGCGCCATTGTTGAAGGCTTAGCACAACTTATTGCAGATAAGCGCACATCCCCTATTCTGTTTAACAAACGACTTGTAAGTTTAGACATGACTTCCATTGTTGCAGGAACAAAATATCGTGGACAGTTTGAAGAAAGATTAAAAGCTCTTATGAAAGAACTTGAGAACAATCCCGATATTATAGTTTTCATGGACGAAATCCATACCATTATCGGTGCCGGTTCTGCTGCCGGCACAATGGATGCAGCAAATATCTTGAAGCCGGCACTTGCAAGAGGCACAATTCAATGTATTGGTGCTACTACGCTTGATGAATATCGGAAATCCATAGAGAAAGACGGAGCATTAGAACGTCGTTTCCAGAAGATTATTGTCGAGCCATCGACAGCAGAAGAGACTCTTCAGATTCTAAAAAACATAAAGGATCGTTACGAACATCATCATCATGTCACATACTCAGACAAAGCCCTGTCTGCTTGTGTCAAATTGTCAGAGCGTTACATTACTGACCGTCAGTTCCCTGACAAGGCTATTGATGTTATGGACGAAGTAGGCTCCAAAATCCACATGAATCATGCTACAGTTCCCCCGGAAATAACCGCTAAGGAACAAGAGATACTGTTCATAAAAGACAAAAAGAACGCTGCAGTAGGCAAACAGGACTATGAGCTGGCTGCCGGATACCGTGACCGCCAGACAGAATTAGAGTCCGAGTTAGAAGAGCTGAACCAAAAATGGCAGGAGGATACAAATGACGAGAGATATACGGTAGGCGAACAAGACGTTAGTGATACTGTAAGTATGATGACCGGTGTGCCGGTACATCGTATGGCAAAGGAAGAAGGTATAAGGATAAAAGGTATGTCCGATGAGCTGAAAGCTACTGTTATAGCACAAGACCATGCGATAGAAAAGATGGTCAAGGCGATACAACGTAACCGTGTCGGACTGAAAGATCCTAACCATCCCATCGGTGTATTCATGTTCCTCGGGCCTACAGGGGTCGGAAAGACATATTTGGCCAAGAAACTTGCGGAGTTCATGTTCGGCGATAGAGAATCACTGATTCGTATAGACATGAGCGAGTTTTCTGAATCATTTAACACATCAAGGCTAATTGGAGCACCTCCAGGATATGTTGGATATGACGAGGGAGGCCAATTAACAGAAAGGGTACGTCGCCACCCCTACTCTATCGTTCTGCTTGACGAAATAGAAAAGGCCCACAATAATGTGTTCAATATGTTGTTACAGGTGCTCGACGAAGGCCGTCTCACCGATGGCAACGGCCGTCATGTGGATTTCCGTAACACCGTTATTATCATGACTTCCAACACCGGAACACGTCAGTTAAAAGAATTCGGGCGTGGTGTTGGCTTCAATGCTTCGTCAGCAGGAGTTATGTTTAACGAGCATGACAAGGAACATGCACGTGAAGTAATTCAGAAAGCTCTCAGAAAACAATTTTCGCCCGAATTTCTTAACAGGCTTGATGAGATAATAACCTTTGACCAGCTAGACCTTGAAGCGATAAAGAAAATCGTGGAACTGGAACTAAAAGGACTTTATAAACGTGTTGAGGAAATCGGTTATCATATTTCATTTGACGATACAGCAAAAGAGTTCATAGCAATAAAGGGATATGATGTGCAATTTGGCGCAAGACCACTAAAACGTGCTATACAGAACTATGTAGAAGACGAGATTAGTGATTTAATCGTCAATGGCGAATTGTCTCTAGGTACTGTCCTGACAGTAACAAAGGATGAAAACGCCGACAAACTTACAATAGTTACAAGCAATACGTAATAAACATAAAATATAAAGAATGAAAAAGAATTTAAGTAAGGTGCTCGTACTTGGGTCGGGTGCTTTGAAGATTGGACAAGCTGGAGAATTCGACTATTCAGGTTCCCAGGCATTGAAGGCGCTTCATGAAGAAGGCATCAGTTCTGTCTTAGTAAATCCAAACATCGCAACTATTCAGACGTCTGAGGGTATAGCCGATAAGGTTTACTTTCAGCCGGTTAACGCACATTTTGTTACGGAGATTATAAAGAAAGAACGTCCCAACGGTATCTTGCTTGCTTTCGGAGGTCAGACTGCTCTCAACTGCGGTACAGAACTTTACCAGAATGGTACGCTGAAAGAATATGGCGTAGAAGTGCTTGGAACAAGCGTTGAAGCCATTATGTATACTGAAGATCGCGACCTGTTCGTAAAAAAGTTAGATGAGATAGCTTTGAAGACTCCTATAAGTCAGGCTGTAGAGAATATGGATGATGCGCGTAAGGCCGTTCAAAAAATTGGATTCCCAGTAATGATTCGTTCTGCCTATGCACTTGGAGGTCTCGGTTCCGGTATATGTCCAGATGAGAAGACCTTCAATGAATTGGCAGAAAGTGCGTTCACCTTTGCTCCACAGATTCTTGTCGAGGAAAGCCTGAAAGGTTGGAAAGAGATAGAGTTTGAGTGTATTCGCGATGCCAATGACCACTGCTTCACAGTTGCTTCAATGGAAAACTTTGATCCGTTAGGAATACATACAGGCGAGTCGATTGTAGTTGCTCCGACTTGCTCGCTGACTGGCGAACAGGTAAAGATGCTCCAAGAGATAACTATCCGTTGCGTAAGGCACCTCGGCATAGTTGGCGAGTGTAACATCCAGTTCGCATTCAATGCTGATACTAACGACTACCGTATCATCGAGGTCAATGCCCGTCTGAGTCGTTCATCGGCACTCGCATCGAAGGCAACAGGCTATCCTCTTGCTTTTGTCGCTGCCAAGATAGCCCTCGGTTATACCCTTGACCAAATTGGAGAGATTGGAACACCAAACTCTGCTTATGTAGCCCCACAGCTTGACTACATGATATGCAAGATTCCACGTTGGGATCTCACTAAGTTTGCTGGGGTAAGTCGTCTTATTGGCAGTTCGATGAAATCTGTGGGAGAGATAATGTCTATTGGCCGTTCCTTTGAAGAGATGATTCAGAAGGGGCTTAGAATGATTGGCCAAGGCATGCACGGATTTGTCGGAAACGACCATACAAAATTTGAAGATCTTGACAAGGAACTTTCCAACCCTACTGATTTGCGTATCTTTGCCATTGCTCAGGCGTTTGAGGAAGGCTATACAATAAAGAGAATTGAGCAACTGACTAAGATTGATACGTGGTTCCTCACTCGTCTGAAGCATATTGTTGACCTCAAGCATGAACTGCAGAAATACAAAACTCTAGAGGAACTGCCCGAAACTCTTCTTCTTGAAGTGAAGCAGGCTGGATTCTCCGACTTCCAGATTGCTCGTTTTGTACTTAAGAACGACGGCAATATGGAGAAAGAAAATCTTCAGGTCCGCCGCTTCCGCAAAGAGCATGGCATCCTGCCTTCGGTTAAGAGAATTAATACCGTTGCCAGCGAACATCCTGAGCTTACCAATTATCTTTATTTTACCTATCTTTCCAAGGTAGAGCCGACTCTTGCAGACAATAAGACCGAGGTGGAATGGAAAAATGAAATAAGAAACTCAAATTATAAGGCTACACACGACATAAGCTATTATAAAAATGAAAAATCCGTAATCGTTCTTGGTTCTGGTGCTTATCGTATTGGTTCGTCGGTTGAATTCGACTGGTGTTCTGTCAATGCCATCAACACAGCACGTAAGCTTGGCTACAAGTCGATAATGATAAATTATAACCCAGAGACAGTATCTACTGATTACGACATGTGTGACCGTCTTTATTTTGATGAGCTGTCGATGGAGCGTGTTCTTGACGTTATCGATCTCGAAGAGCCTCGTGGAGTAATTGTCAGTGTTGGCGGTCAGATTCCAAATAACCTCGCAATGAAACTATATCGCCAGGGTGTTCCCGTGCTTGGAACCTCACCGGTAAATATCGACCGTGCAGAAAATCGCGACAAGTTCTCCGCCATGCTTGATAAACTCGGTGTTGACCAGCCAGCATGGCGTGCATTAACATCTTTCGACGACATCAAAGAGTTTGTGAGCGAAGTGGGCTACCCTGTTCTTGTTCGTCCGTCTTATGTGCTTTCAGGAGCTGCTATGAATGTATGCTATGATGAGGAGGAACTTCACCGTTTCTTGAACATGGCTACAGAAGTGTCAAAAGATTATCCTGTCGTTGTGAGCCAGTTTATGCAGGATACAAAAGAAATTGAGTTTGATGCAGTTGCCGATAAGGGAGAGGTTGTTGAATATGCCATCTCCGAACATATAGAGTATGCCGGTGTTCACTCTGGTGATGCCACTATGGTGTTCCCAGCTCAGCATATCTACTTTTCAACCATCCGCCAGATAAAGAAGATTTCGCGTCAGATAGCGAAGGAACTAAATATCAGCGGACCGTTCAATATCCAGTATCTTGCTAAAAATCGTGAAGTGAAGGTGATTGAGTGTAATTTGCGTGCCAGTCGTTCGTTCCCGTTTGTCTCGAAGATATTGAAGAGGAATTTTATCGAGACGGCTACCAGAATTATGCTTGATGCGCCATATCAGAAGCCCGAACGTAGTGAGTTCGACATCGATCGCATCGGTGTCAAGGCTAGCCAATTTTCATTTGCTCGTCTTCAGAACGCCGACCCTGTGCTTGGTGTCGATATGAGTTCAACGGGCGAAGTGGGATGTCTTGGCGACGATATGAACGAGGCTATTCTTAATGCGCTTATTGCAACAGGCTACTCCCTTCCCCAAAAAGGTATTCTGATTTCTTCAGGCGGTGCCAAGGGGAAAGTATCTCTGCTCGAGCCTGCCAGGACATTGACAAAACGTGGATATTCCATTTATGCTACAGCTGGCACAGCCAAGTTCTTTGCTGAGAACAATGTGCCCGTCACTGTAGTCAGTTGGCCAGACGAGGATGGCGACAACAACATTATGGATATGATTGCTGCACACAAATTCGATCTGATTATTAATGTTCCTAAGAACCACACCAAGCGTGAGCTTACCAACGGCTACCGTATCCGTCGTGGAGCCATCGACCACAACATTCCACTGATGACCAATGTTCGCCTTGCAAAGGCATTCATCGAGGCTTTCTGTGCAATGAAACTATCAGATATCAAAATCAAGAGTTGGCAGGAATACAATTCCTGATAATCGCTTTATACAAATATACATTTTAGAAAGAGATGTTTCTGTGATAGCAGAGACACCTCTTTTCTATTAGTTTTTGAAATATCAATAAAAAAGCAGCAAATAATTTTGTAGTCTCTGAAAAAATTCATAACTTTGCAAACGATTTCAGACAAATTGCGTTTCCAATCGCGAAACGTTTTCACCAAAAATACAAGATCAATATAAATTTATATATACATATTATATTATGTACACAAAACAAGAACTTGAATCAATGGATATTCTTCAGTTGATGAATATCGCCAACGACCTTGGTATAAAAGTCAATCAGGAAGACGAACTCGAATCAGTCATATATTCTATTCTCGACCGTGCAGCAGAAGAGAGTGCATCTTCTGCGCCGGCAACATCCAAGCGTAAGCGTACCCGAATAGTATCTAAAGACAAGGACAAGGTTTATACGGTGAAAGGAACCGAGGGCGAAAATCTGGATACAAAGTCAAAACAAAAGGCAGCAGAGTCCAAACAGCCTCAACTGTTCGCAGATTTTCCCGTTACTGCAACTGCTGACGACGAGCAGAAACCATTAGAGCCTGTTGATATTCTAAAAGCTTTCCCCAAGCATCGAGGCCGTCGTTCTAAGGCAGAACTTGAAGCTATGCAGAAAGCAATTGAGGAAAACAAGAAGCTCGAAGAAGCAAAAGCCGAAGATTCAGCAGAAGTCAGTGAACCAACTGTTGCAGTGGAAGAGAACATTTCACCTGAAGCAACATATGAGTCGGACGATATTATAAAAGACGACGCTGGTCCTATTGAGCAATTGCAGGAGAAAGAGTCTCAATACAATCAGCTCAGCTCAGATAGTATAGCGCTAAGCGATAGCGTGTGGGAAGACGATCCTGCCGACGGCACAGATTTCATAACTGTTATTGATATTCCTATAGAAGACCAGGCTGCAATACCATCTCTCGACATCTTTGACCGCCCGATGAGCATCAGTGCTTCCGACACTGTGTCAACGGCTGTTCCGCCCACTCAGCATGAAGTTTCACTATACGATTTCTCCGACATCATCACCGGAAACGGTGTGCTTGAAGTGCTGCAAGACGGCTATGGCTTTCTCCGTTCGAGCGACTATAACTATCTGTCGTCTCCCGACGACATCTATGTATCTCCCCAGCAGATAAAGAAATGGAGTTTGAAAACCGGCGATGTTGTTGACTGCACAGTCCGTCCGCCCCATGATAATGAGAAATATTTTGCCCTGTGCAATATCAACAAGATAAATGGTCGCAATCCGGCGGAAGTACGCGATCGTATCTCCTTTGAGCATCTTACGCCGTTGTTCCCCGATGAGAAGTTCAATCTCACGGACGACCCCGCCACAACGAATCCGAGTACTCGTATCGTCGATCTTTTCTCGCCTATTGGCAAAGGTCAGCGTGCCCTCATCGTCGCACAGCCGAAGACAGGTAAGACGATGCTGATGAAGGATATTGCCAATGCCATAGCAGCCAATCACCCGGAGGCTTACATTATGATGTTGCTTATTGATGAGCGTCCGGAAGAAGTGACCGACATGAGCCGTACTGTCAATGCCGAGGTTATTGCTTCAACCTTCGACGAGCCTGCCGACCGCCACGTAAAGATAGCGGGAATAGTACTAGAGAAAGCCAAACGTATGGTAGAGTGTGGTCACGATGTTGTTATCTTCCTCGACTCGATAACGCGTCTTGCCAGGGCCTACAATACAGTCAGTCCCGCAAGTGGCAAAGTGCTCACAGGAGGTGTTGATGCCAATGCTCTTCAGAAGCCGAAACGATTCTTCGGTGCTGCACGTAATATAGAGAACGGAGGCTCGCTCACAATCATTGCTACCGCACTAGTAGATACCGGTTCAAAGATGGATGAGGTGATTTTCGAAGAGTTCAAGGGAACCGGTAACTCCGAAATCCAGCTTGATCGTGCATTGAGTAACAAACGCATCTTCCCTGCCCTCAATCTTGTGCAGTCGAGCACTCGCCGTGACGACCTTCTTCAGGATACAACAACGCTAAACCGAATGTGGATTATACGAAAGTTTATAGCTGAGATGAATCCAATGGAAGCTATGAACACGGTTCGTGACCGTCTGATAAACACTCACGACAATGAAGAATTTCTTATGTCGATGAACGGTTAAACAAACATAGGCTTTGAAAAAGACTATATTGGTTGTGGCAGTGCTTGTCATTGTTGTAACTGTTATAATAATGTATGTTATCTTCGGCACGACAGAGAGTTCCGCGTCCTACGAATGGCACCGTCCGTTTGCAGAGAAGCATCTCATGCCAAAGACCGACAGTACGCTGAAGGCTCTTCAGCAGTCTGAACTTGAATATTTCATGCGTGTTCATGATGTTCAGGACGAAGGCTATGACATTGTCGCACACTATTCAGGTCTAATCAACGGCATCAATCCATCCCCCGATACGCTCAGGGAGCCGATATTCGTGGAATTAGCCACTGCCCGCCAACATGTTGGAAATAGTTGTGGCGTTTTTTTTAAAGACGGACGTTTAGCATTTGGAAAGCGCAATGGATTGGGGCTAACCATTCTTCCTGGAGGACGTTGTATAAGGGGCCGGTGGCATAATGATACCATTGCTTCCGGCACCATCATCGACTCTGTCGGAACATACGAAGGACAGCTTAACAAGTACTTCCTGCCCAATGGTCATGGACAGTTTCTCTCTCACGACAGCATCTTCTACGAGGGTCATTGGAATGCTGGACTTCGCGAAGGCTTCGGATTCGAGATTGGCAGAAGCGGTATGCGTGTAGGGGAGTGGAAATCAGACAGATACCGTGGCGAGAGGATGATATATACATCTGAACGTATCTATGGTATCGACATCTCTCGCTACCAGCACGGCAAGGGACGTAAGAAATATCCTATCCACTGGAACAAACTTCGTATCAACTACATGGGTAAAAACGCAGGTACAGTTGACTACCCCGTGTCATTCGTATATATCAAATCCACAGAAGGTACGTCGGTTACCAATAAGTTTTTTGCCGCCGACTACCGTGATGCCAAGCGTAACGGTTTTCTCACCGGTGCCTATCATTTCTATTCAACCAAGTCAACAGGCTATTCGCAAGCCCGTTTTTTCCTTAGCCATACAATCATCCGCAAAGGTGACTTACCTCCCGTTCTCGACATTGAGCCTACTGATGCTGCTATAGCGAAGATGGGCGGCGTTCAGCGTATGTTCGGCAGCATTCGTATATGGCTTGAAATGGTTGAGCAGCAGACAGGCCTCCGTCCCATACTTTATCTTGGTCAACGGTTTGTGAAGAAATACCTTGATGAGGCTCCCGATATTAAACAAAACTATGATGTATGGATAGCGCGTTATGGAGAATTCAAACCTGATGTTCATCTTCTGTTCTGGCAATTAACACCCAATGGTAGGGTTTCTGGAATACACGGTGAAGTTGATATCAATGTATTCAACGGTTACCATGATGAATACGACAAAAAAATAGGAAAATTCCGTTATTCAGAATGAATGTACTTATAGCATTGGGTTCGAACTACTGCCATGAGCATAACCTTGCAATTGCAAGATGCCGTCTTGCTCATATTATGGATAGCATCAGTTTCTCTGAGGCTCTTTGGACAGAACCTATCGGAATGGATGGTGATAGGTTTCTTAATCAAATATGTTCCGGCTTTACACACTTGTCGTTCTGTGAGTTGCAGTCACAACTTAAAGACATTGAAGCCAGTTGTGGACGCAGTGTACAGAATTGTCGTATGAATACCATACCTCTCGATCTCGACATTCTTCTCTACGATAATAAGCGCTATCATGAAAAAGACTGGTCACGTCCGTATATCCGCCAGCTGATTTCTTTGATGGGCTGACAGTGTCAGAGTTCCACTTGATATGCCTCTTCCCCTATCTGCGAATGACTTCCTATTGTCAGTTTCCTTAGGTCGTAGTAGCTTCCGTTGTAAATGTCGAAATCCACATATCCTTTGATGCCTGGTAGTTTACCAGCATCGGTGTGCTGCCAGAATTTCCATTCTCCAGTATATTCCACCTTGTCAACGTAATAGTGTGCAATCCAATAAGGATACTGGTCGAAAATCTGGTCGCTGAGATATTTCATTTTGAATTTATAGTAGGTATAGATTATCGGTTTCACCTTGTAATGTCTTTCAACCATGTCGAGCCAACGAAGCACGCTGTCCTTGAATGCTTCAGGGGTCATGTCTTTGGCTTTGTGTTCCACATCAAGTACTGGTGGCAGGTCGCCGTCGATCAGCTTTACCTTATTTATATAATGTAGTGCCTGTGCCGTTGCCGACGATCGCGTGCTCCAGAAGTGGTATGCTCCGCGTATGAATCCATATTCGCGAGCCTGATAGAAATTGTGCTCGAAGCAGCGATCTATTCTTGTAGCCCCTTCTGTAGCTTTTATCATCACAAACCGTACAGGACATTTGTTTATCATTCCGTTGTTCTTCAGTAAATCCCAGTCGATAGTTCCCTGGTAATGACTAATGTCTATGCCTTGTATTTCATAGCCTTCAGGGTATGATACATCGCCGTAGAGTGCCTTCCATCTGAATCCGAAAGGACTCACAAAGAAATAATAGAATGCCCATATATATGCTAGGACAACACAACTCCCCCCAAACCACCAAGCCCATCCTGGCAGTTTTTGCAATATACGTACTATCATCCCCGGTTTTTTATGCTTAACCGGGGATGAATAGTGACGTTTTGGTTTCAGTTTCCTTTTCGGAGTGTTATGTTGTGTTGTCAACTTGTCTGTCGTTTCACTTATCTTGCTCAAGTGCAAGTGTAATGGTGGGCTTGTCGCATACTTCCGTCGGTCCCCAGTACTGGATAGGTCCTGGATAGATGTAACATGTGTCAATAGCCCACTTGTCGCGGTTAGCGGCAAATGTCTTGAACGGTTTTCCGTCAAGTTCTACGAGAGCCTTTCTGATCACAGGCTTCATCTCGCCGTTGCGCTTCTCCATGTTCATCATCATTGTGATGGGCACTCCGCCTGCAATCCACTGGTCGGCTGGTTTCGTGGTGTTCTTCACGATAGCCATATATCCAGTCTTGCCATTGGCAATAAGCTGTGCGGCACTTGTTCCGAGAGCATAGCAATAGTCTGCGTCGTAGTTGGAAGGAGCGGCGCAACGTCCCTCATATCCGAAGAAGTGGTGCTGTGCTGCAAACTTGCCATTGAACTTGCCCTCTTTCTTCATTCTTTCCAGGCGCTGTGCAACCATCGTAGAAAGCAGCTTTTCGGTTTCGATGAGCGACACCTGAACATTTCCGTGTGGGTCGCGGTCCAGAGCCAGTTGTTTGGCAACACTTGTTGGCAGGCTGTTGAACACGTCGAGATTCTCTTTCGAGAGGTGGCTTTTTGCAAAGTCTATCTGTTCTGAACGTGCCAGTTCCTTTGCCTCGGGCATTGCAAGCACGTCATTGAGCTGTGCAATTAGCTTTTTTATAGCAGGAATGAACTCAATTAGTCCTTCTGGTATAATTACCGTACCGAAACTGTCTCCGTTGGCTGCACGCTTTGCTACAGCCGCTGCAATATATTCAACAATATCGTCCAGACTCTTGCCTTTGGCCTCTACCTCTTCGCTAACGAGGCAGATATTAGGCTGGCACTGCAGCGCACATTCCAATGCGATATGGCTTGCCGAGCGACCCATAACTTTAATGAAGTGCCAATACTTGCGTGCCGAGTTGCAGTCGCGCTCGATATTTCCGATGAGTTCTGAATACGTCTTACATGCTGTATCGAAACCGAATGAAGTCTCAATCTGCTCATTCTTTAGATCGCCGTCGATGGTCTTCGGGCACCCGATTACCTGTACTCCGTAGTTTTTAGCGGCATAATATTCAGCCAGCACACAGGCATTGGTATTTGAGTCGTCGCCACCGATTATTACGATAGCCTTGATGTCCAGTTGGCGTATAATCTCTATACCCTTCTCAAACTGCTCCACCTTCTCCAGTTTGGTGCGTCCTGAGCCTATCATGTCAAATCCTCCGGTGTTGCGATACTCGTCGATGATATCTTTTGTCAGTTCCATATAGTTATGGTCAACCAGTCCGCCAGGACCGAGAATGAATCCGAACAGACGGTTCTCTGGATTGATTTTTTTGATTGCATCGAAGAGTCCCGTTATTACATTGTGCCCGCCTGGAGCCTGACCACCGCTTAAAATGACGCCAACGTTCATTTTCCTGTTGTTTGCTTCACTACTCGGAACGAATTCTACCACAGGCATTCCATACGTATTTGGGAATAGTTTCTTGATTTCATTTTGGTTGTCAACACTCTGAGTCGCAGCACCCTCCTTGATGGTTACTGCACCTTGTAGCGCCTTCGGCAATTTTGGCTGATAGGCAGCTCGCTGAATTTGCAATGCACTTTTTTCCATTTCGTCTTTTATAATTAAAGTTTTTAATAAAAACACTTTTCAAATTGCAAAGTTAATCAATTCTGACAAGAAATACGAAATATAACAGTGTAATTTCCCAATTTTAATATTTTTTTCAGATGATTATTGCTAAAATTCGGATTAATTGTGTAACTTTGCCATATCAATAAATCAAATCATTAAAAAATAGGAGGAATAAATTATGGCAAACAAGCGAACACTTAAAAAAAACATCCATGTCATTGCCGACAGTCTCTTTGCCAATTGCATAGCAGTTTCATTATACGGCAATGACCATCATCCTGACAACACCGATGCTCTTCTTCGGGCGGTTGTTAAACTTGAAGACAACTATATCCGTCGTGTCAGTCATCCAGAACCGAAGATGAAGGCCTGTGAATACTTCAAGGATCTCATTGAAAAATTCAATGCAGACGCAAGCGACTTAATCGACCAGATAAACGGATAATCCTTATGCTGAACAACTTTTGCAGTTGGCTCTTATACAAACACTGGGGATGGACTAAGAAAGTTACTGAGGCCATTCCCGACAAATGCATTATTTGTCTTGCTCCACACACTAGCAACTGGGATTTCATTATTGGTAGTTTGTATTCACGTGCAGAAGGCATGACCGCAAATTTTCTGATGAAGAAAGAATGGTTTTTCTGGCCATTGGGTCCGATATTCAGAAAGATGGGTGGCATCCCTGTCTATCGCAGTAAGCACTGTAGCATGACCGACAGCATGGCCGATGTAGCCCGGCATAGCAATATGTTTATGCTCTGCATCACTCCCGAGGGCACACGCTCTCCTAATGCCGACTGGAAAAAAGGTTTCTATTTCATTGCCCAGAAAGCTGGGATTCCAATTCTTCTCTACGGTGTTGACTACGAGAAGAAAGAGATAGTGTGTACAAAGACCATCATACCTGACGGTGACCTGGATTTACAGATGAAAGAAATTAAACAATATTATAAAGACTTTAAGGGTAAAATCCCTGAAAATTTCATAACAGGAGAAATCTAATGAAACCGTCATCCACAGGAATATACAGCATTGTAATAATAGTTCTTATGTTTTTTCCCCTAACTGCAGATGCTCAAAGTCCAAAGCAGGAGAGGAAGATGGTCAGAAAAATTGAGAAATTTTTTAATAAGTACAAGCTAAACAGCTCGCGTCCATATAGTTATGCTAAATTTCAGGGCTATGAGATAGATGATGGCAAACAGAGACTGAACATCACTGTCGATGATATTCTGTTGAAACAGAATCTGTCATCATCTCAAGTCAGCGAGCTATACGGCAAACTTGCCAATAGCCTTCCTAAGCCTTACCGCACCTATACTATCACAATTTATTCCGGCGGTGCGGCGTTAGGCACAAAATCAGACATTCATCTCTCTGAAGACTCGAAGTTCTATTCTTCTTGGAGCGACGATGAGGATATTCCGTGGGTTACTAATCGTTCATTGCCTACACAGCCATCTGGCGGTCTTCAGAAGCGTAACATTTCACTATGGGCAAGCCACGGCCGCTACTACGATGTTAAGAACAACACTTGGAAGTGGCAGCGTCCGAAAATGTTTGGAACGTGTGAAGACCTGTTCACACAGACCATCGTAGTCCCCTACCTCATTCCCATGCTCGAGAATGCCGGAGCCAATGTCTTCACTCCACGTGAACGCGATTGGCAGACCAACGAAGTTGTAATCGACAACGACCATAGCAGTAAGAAAAACTACCACGAGACCAACGGCAAGCACCGATGGAGAGCAACTGTACAGCCTGGCTTTGGTTGGAAAAGTGGAAACATTAAGAACGACCTCAATCCTTTCACCAACGGCACTGCCCGCATGGTCGAATCAACTGGCAAGGAGAAGAACCTCAGCTCAATATCATGGACTCCCACCATTCCCGACGATGGCGAATATGCAGTATATGTTAGCTATCAGACAGTCGTTCAAAGTGTGCCTGATGCTCGATATACCGTGTGGCATAAGGGATGTAAGACAGAGTTTTCAGTCAATCAGCGTATAGGTGGGGGCACATGGGTATATCTTGGTACATTCAGTTTCGACAAGGGACACAGCGAATACAACCGTGTTGAGCTTAGCAACTTGAGCGAGCGTAATGGTATTGTCACTGCCGATGCCGTAAGATTTGGCGGAGGCATGGGCAACATCGAGCGCGGAGGCGATGTGAGCGGCTTGCCTCGCTGTCTTGAGGGAGCCCGCTATTATGCCCAGTGGGCGGGTATGCCATACAACATCTACAGCACCAAGAACGGTGCTGACGATTATGGTGACGATATAAATGTACGCTCGTTAATGACCAATACCCTTGGCGGCGGTTCCAAGTATCAGCCCAACGACTTCGGGCTGAAAGTGCCTTTCGAACTTACCCTTGCTGTACATAGCGACGCTTTCTATGGCAATAAAAATCCTGACGACGTGTTCGGAACCCTCACTATTTGCACGACCGACGAGAGCCAGTTTGGCACGCTTGCCAATGGTGAGTCACGCTCTGCATCCAAGACTTTTGCCCAAATGCTTCTCGACAACACCGTCGCAGATATTAATCACAAGTATGGGAGATGGACGCGCCGTGAACTGTGGGACAAGAACTACTCAGAGACGCGCCTTCCACACGTTACTTCAGCTATCATCGAGACCATGTCGCACCAGAATTTCACCGACATGAAGATGGGACAGGATCCGAACTTCAAGTTCACTCTTGCCCGAAGCATCTATAAGACGATTCTGAGATATGTTGCCAACCGTCACGGTGAGACTCCCGTAGTCCAACCGCTTACTCCCGACAATTTTCGTATCAGGCTAAACGACAACGGCGAGGCGTTTTTGAACTGGGATGCGGTCAACGACCCATACGAAAGCAGCGCCAAGCCTTCCGGCTATATTGTCTATATGGCTGTTGACGACAGCGACTTTGACAATGGAGTATATATAAAAGGTGCTATCGGTTGCAAGATAAAACTTGAGCCCGACCGACTATACAGTTTCCGTGTAGCTGCCGTCAACAAGGGTGGTCGCAGCTTCCCTACCGAAGTGATGTGTGCCCTCTACAATCCCAATGCCACGAAACAGGTGTTGATAATAAATGGTTTCCATCGTGTGGCATCACCTCAAGTCAACGACGACGCGTACCGACAGGGTTTCGACTTCGATTCCGACCCTGGTATTACTTACGGCAAGACCATCGGATGGGCTGGCAAGCAACTGGTCTTCGACCGAAGCGTAACAAAGCGTGAAGGTTACGGCTGTCTTGGCTGGTGCGGCGACGAGTTTACAGGGCGTATCATTGCCGGCAACGATTTCAATTATGTCACTACTCACGCCCGTGCTATAATGTCGGCCGGACGCTACAGTATCGTAAGCTGTTCCAGCCATGCCATCGAAAATGGTTACACTACTCTCGACAAAGACCAGATAGTGGATGTGGTTCTCGGACTTGAACGCAACGACGGCTATTCGCTTGGAAACTACAAGACCTTTACTGCACGCATGCAGTCGGAAATCATGCGATTTGTAAAGCATGGCGGCAGCATCATCGCCAGTGGCTCATACATCGGACAAGACATGACCGATGCAAAAGATGCCATTTTTCTCAGCCAGGTGTTGAAATGCCGCTATGGCGGTATATATATGGGCAGCGGCAACAATGTCAACGGCCTTGGGACGTCGATAGAATTTTATCACGATCTCAACTCAGTGCATTATGCAGCTACCAAACCTAATGTTATGAGTCCAGAAGGCTCTGCTTTCGTAGCCATGCTGTATGCCGATGGAACAAGTGCCGGCGTTGCCTACCAAGGGTCAGACTATCGTGCCTTTACAATGGGCTTTCCGTTCGAGTGCATAAAGGATTCCCATAAGCGCTCGTCAATAATGCGCGGAATACTAAATTTCATAGACGGCAAATAACAAAACATCTCATATAACAAAACAAAGACATAAATATTATGCACAAAATTCAGACTAATTCGTCCGGAACAAGAAGTATTGATGTAAAGGACGAACATTTAGAGACTATAGAAAAGTATCAGCTTTTCCGCGATCTTATTGACAGTAACGGATATGTTGACGAAGAGGTTATGAACAAGCTCCGACTCAACATACGTGCTTTGCTCGAAGCGCAGGACCAGACAGACAAGAGTTTGCTCGACCTTTGCCTCGACGTCATTTATCATCCAAACATGAAGGCCTTCGGTCTGCAGCAGCTCGTTCTGCTTTACATCAACTGGAAGAATCGCGGTAACGACAATCTCGGAATGACTACGCGTGCCTTTCAGGGCACTCCCTTCAACTGACGGGAGACGACGTTTCAAGCGTTGCAACAAAATATGCATATAAAGGAATGGATTATCGGTTGACTGATTTTCTTCCCACAACGAAGAAAGAGTTAGAACTTCGCAGATGGGATAGCGTTGACGTTATCCTGTTTTCAGGCGACGCCTATGTTGACCATCCCTCGTTCGGTGTTGCAGTCATTGGCCGCACACTTGAGGCTGCCGGCTATCGTGTGGCAGTGGTTCCGCAGCCCGACTGGCATGGCGACCTACGCGATTTTAAGAAGCTCGGTCGGCCACGACTTTTTTTCGGCATTTCTCCGGGATGTATGGACTCGATGGTGAACAAATACACAGCCAACCGACGTCTTCGTTCCGAGGATGCCTACTCGCCCGACGGCCGCCACGACCTGCGTCCCGAATACCCCACGATAGTCTATTCCAATATTCTGCGTCAGCTCTTCCCCGACGTACCGATTGTGCTCGGCGGCATAGAGGCTTCGCTGCGCCGCCTCACTCATTACGATTACTGGCAAGACAGCCTGCGTAAGTGCATTCTCTGTGACAGTCATGCAGACATCATCAGTTACGGCATGGGTGAGAAGACCATCCTCGAAATAGCTCGCCGTCTGTCGTCGGGCGAGAACATCCATGCCCTTCGAGACCTGCCGCAGACTGTTATACTTGTGCGAAAAGAGGATATACCTGGAGGCATCACCGATGCCGATATCGTTCTCCACAGCCATGAGGAGTGTCTGCGTAGCAAACGCATGCAAGCTGAGAATTTCCGACACATCGAGGAGGAATCGAACAAGATTCATGCACAACGTATGCTGCAGTCGGTTGACGGACGCTACGCTGTGGTAAATCCCCCCTACCCTCCTATGACAACCGCAGAACTCGATGCAAGCTTCGACCTGCCTTACACACGTGTGCCTCATCCCAAATATAAAAACAAACGCATCCCTGCCTATGAGATGATCAAGCACAGCGTCAATATACATCGTGGATGTTTTGGCGGATGTGCCTTCTGTACTATCTCCGCCCATCAGGGCAAGTTCATTGCCTGCCGGTCTAAGGAAAGCATTTTGCGCGAAGTGAAGGCCGTGGTTTCCATGCCCGACTTTAAGGGCTATCTTAGCGATCTTGGCGGTCCGTCGGCAAATATGTACGGCATGAGCGGGCGCAATAAGTCGGCTTGCGAAAAGTGTAAGCGTCCCAGTTGTATTCATCCTCAGATATGTCCTAATTTGAACACCAGTCATAAACCTTTACTCGACATCTACCACGCCGTTGATTCCGTGCCGGGAATAAAGAAAAGTTTCATCGGTAGCGGAGTGCGCTATGACCTGCTTCTCTACCGCAGTCGCGACGAGGAGTGCAACCATTGGGCCGGGCAATATGCACGCGAACTGATTTGCCGTCACGTCAGCGGACGGCTGAAGGTAGCTCCAGAGCATACCAGCGATGCTGTTCTACGGCTGATGCGCAAACCGTCGTTCAACCAATTTGTGCAGTTCAAGGAGATTTTCGACCGCATCAACCGCGAAGAGCATCTGAACCAGCAGATAATACCATATTTTATAAGTAGTCATCCAGGCTGCCACGAAGTTGACATGGCAGAGCTGGCTGTGCAAACAAAGCGACTCGACTTCCAGTTAGAACAGGTGCAGGACTTCACGCCTACACCGATGACCATCTCTACCGAGACATGGTACACCGGATACGACCCTTACACTCTTGAGCCTGTGTTCAGTGCGAAGACTCAAAAAGAGAAGCTCGCCCAGCGGCAATACTTCTTTTGGTACAAGCCAGAGGAGCGACGTAACATTGAGCAGTCGCTGCGTCGCATCGGTCGTTCCGACCTTATCACACAGCTCTGTCCTTCCTCATCCCGAAACAACCATGCAGATAATCGAACAGTCAAGCATTCCCAAGAATCCCGCAAAGAAAAGCGAGGACGCAATCATCGTCACTGACGATTTCATCGCCGTAATCGACGGCAGCACAAGCAAGAGTAGTATGCGTCATTCGCTGTTCTGCTCCAATGGTCGCCGCTGCATGCAATTGGTGGGTAAGTATATCTGCAAAATGAAGAAAGATATTTCGTGCCATTCATTCTGCACAGGTGTCACTGCATACATACGCCGACATTATCGCAGTTCGCGTCTTTCACTACTCACCGATCATCCCGAGGAACGAATGGCTGCCAGTGCCGTGGTTTACAGCCGCGTGCGCCGCGAGGTATGGATGATAGGTGATTGCCACTGTCTCATAGGCGGTGAATACTACGACAACCCCAAACCTTTCGAGGATATTCTTGCCGCCAAGCGTTCTGCTATAATCAAGCAACTGATTGCCGAAGGCAAATCAGTTGAAGATATGTTTGCCAACGACGAGGGGCGTGCTGCCATTCTGCCCGATATGATTATCGCGATGCAGGAACAGAACAAAAGCTACAGTGTCATCGATGGTTTCCCGATTCCGGAATCGAAGGTACGCATTATTTCCCTCGACTTCAAACCGTGGGAGATTATCCTTGCCTCCGACGGCTATCCATGGCTTATGCCTTCTCTGGCCGAGAGTGAGGAAAGGCTCATGCAGCAGAAAATCTCCGACCCGCTCAATATCAACACTTTTTTTGCCACTAAGGCCTTTCTTCCCGGAAACAACTCCTTCGACGATCGCAGTTATATTCGCTTTAAAGTATAAAAACTTATTAATTTTTTTTGTAATTAATAAATTAATTGTTACCTTTGTCCCGTAGTAAGATACATATTTGCGGAAGCATGTATGCGAAAAGTACTGGCTCTCACATTGTTACCGCATATATAAACAAACCGAAAACAATAAATACTGCTTGTCTGAGAGTCGCAGGCACTTAAGAAAAATAATCAAAAAGAAATGAGAAAACTATTTTTGTACCCAATGGTTCTGGCAGCCGCTATACTGTCATCGTGCGGCAGCAATCAGAAGTCGGAGGCGGAAATGCAAGCTGAAACAGATTCGCTGAAAGCAGTGGCCGCAGCTGCACAACTGGAGCAGCAAGAAGTGAATAGGATGGTTGAGATCGTGAACTCTGTATCGTCGGTAATGGACTCAATTCAGATTCAGGAGAAGATGATTTTCAGTATGCAGGAAGGTACTCCGAAGGATCAGGTTGTAACAAAGCTGAAAGCCTTCCAAGACCTTCTCCACCGCAAGCAGGAGGAGATAAACCGGCTGAAGGCTGACAACAAGTCGGATAAGACCGCTATGGCTAACCTGCAGAAAATGATAGACTTTCTCAACAACGAGATAGATATAAAGAACCAGCAGATAGCTGATCTGGAAGAACTGGTGGAGAAGAAAGACATAAGCATATCGTCGCTCCGCTACCGGCTGAACGAGGCTACAGAGCGTGCCGACGCACTCTCGGAAGAGGCTTACCAGAAGGACATGCAGCTGAACTCTGTGTACTATGTGATAGGAACAAAAAGCGAACTGAAGGAAATGGGACTGCTCAAGGGTGGATTCCTGAGCAAGAAGAAGGCTGACTATGCCAACCTCGACAAGAACAAGTTTAAGAAACGCGACATGCGCGGACTGGAGAAGCTAACCATCGAATCGAAGTCGCCAAAACTCATCACCGAAAAGCCGGAGTCAAGCTATAGGCTGACAAAGAACGACAATGGAACCACTACTCTCGAAATCACTGATGCCAAGGCATTCTGGTCTGCATCGCCATTCCTCATCATACAGAAATAAATTTTTTAATAAAAAAACAATACAATTATGAAAAAAATTATTCTTATGACTGCATTGGCAGCCACAGCATTCTCAGGAATTTCATTTGCAGCCGACGACCCCGATAAGAGCTACATTCGTAACTCTCTTTACATTATAAAGTTGGACGAGGCTCCAACCAATGCGGAATACAAGGAAGCAAGCAACTATATGAACGCCACGTTCGACACCATACAATTTGCAAGAAACTATGAGCGCTACAACGACATTGCTCTCGCTGAGCGCCACATCGACTTTGCCAAGCTTCCGGAAGTGACTGCCGAAGAAATCAAGGCATACGGGGAGACAAAGAAGAAGGGTGGCATGGGACTTCTCAAGGCTGTTGCTGGTAATGCTGCTCCACAGACGGCATCAGGTGCACGTGATGAGAACGAATACGTGGCCAAGCTGATGAAATACTTCGAGGCACAGCACACAGCTAACAAGATTATAGCACGTTTCCACTGTGCCGAGGGAGAGCCCGAGGGCTCTACCAAATGGGATAATTCCGGCTACCTCATCTTCAAGTATGCAATGAAGGGTGCAAGTGCTGAGGCACAGGCTGCCGCAAAAGCCTTAGAGGGTCAGGACGCACTGGCAAAGGGTATGGGTGCACGCGTGAAACTGCTCTCCAACTGCTATGTCTGTGTCATCCGCTATTCTTATACCGACGCCAAGGAATATGCCGCTATTGCGTCGGCTGCCGTAAAGACAGGAGCATCATTAATTGGGGGCCTTGGTTCGACAATTGCCAGTGCAGCTGTTGACGTTGCTACTTCGATGATTAAGGGCTACTTCGTAAAGGCTAACGCATATCTTTTCCAGCTCGATATGGATGAAGCTACGCTCTCACGTTTCTATACAAAATACTGGAACAACCCCGAGGGGTTCATGACCGACACGAGCTTTAAGATGAAGTATGTTGGT
Source organism: uncultured Prevotella sp. (assembly GCA_946612625.1). Taxonomy (GTDB): domain Bacteria; phylum Bacteroidota; class Bacteroidia; order Bacteroidales; family Bacteroidaceae; genus Prevotella. The sequence goes on along the minus strand of CAMOEW010000002.1, from coordinate 80,114 downwards.
AAGTCATCGAAATTTGCTCCTGCAACACTGACAATGAAAGCTTCTGCCACTACCGACAAGCTTATTGCACGAGCAACCGTTCGAGGCACTGATGCTGCTATAGCAGCTCTTCAGCGCGACCATGAGAACTTCCGTCCGATGTCGGCCCTGCATGTGGCAGACGATAAGCTCGCTGCTTTCATCGGAATGAAGGAAGGCGTTAAAGATGGCGACAAGTTCGATGTGTTTGAGGCTCAGGCATCAGAGAAAGACCCCGAACTCATCGACTGGAAAAAAGTTGGAACAGTGAAAGTAGAAAAAGGCTGCGTTTGGGATAACCGTTCTGGTGCCGGCATAGAACTTGAAGGAGCTGCCACCGATAAGGAATCGGCTGAGAAAGGAGGCTCTACGCCATACACCGTGTTCCACGAGAAGCCTGGCAAGAAGATAGGCGAAGGATGTATGATAAGGCTCGCAAAATAGTGTTAACCATATAAATAGCAGAAAATTATGAAAAAAGTATATTTGTTGATGCTTGCTTTCGCTATGGTCACCGGAACGGTACAGGCAAAAGACGACGAAGGACAGAACATGTACGACTATGAACTCAGTCTGTCGATAGAGCACCAGGCAACCACCAGTGGTTTCAAGGTATTCAAGGTGTGGAGCTTCGGCAGGAAGAAAGAAGCCGTTACGCAAGAAATCAACATGCGCAATGCTGTCCACGGAATTCTGTTTAAAGGTTTGGTTGCCGGCGATATGGGTAAGCAGGGCAACGTTCCACCACTTGTTCCCGACGGATATGAGAGCCATCGCGAATACTTCGACGCATTCTTCTCTTCTGGCGAATACAAGCAGTTCGTACAGGCCACCAGCCGCGGTCTGGTATATGCAGGAGATGTAATTAAGATTAATAGCAAGCGCTATAAGGTCGGCATGCTCGTTCAGGTGAACGTGAACGGACTGCGCAAGCGTCTCGAGAAAGACGGAATTATAACAAGTGTTGGTAACATTTTCAGGCGTTAAACATCAAATTTCTATTATATAATTATGAAAAAGACATTTGCAACACTACTATTCTGCTGTGTATCTTCGCTGCAGGCACTTGCTCAGCAGGCCAACATGCCCGTATGTATCGTGTTCCCGTCAGACAAGTGGATGATTGAAAGCGGCCTGGCCGAAAAGGTAGATAACGATGGCGTTATTGAATATATACCACAGTATAAGCTTGCTGCCAACAACAACGAAATGAAGCGCGGAGTGAATGCTGCGACGAAAGTGCTCAACGACCGTGGATTCGAGACCAAGCAGCTGTTCGCTCTTACACAGAGAGCCTCTAGCCAAAGAGCAATGGACTTGGCAAAGTCAGCAACGGGCAAGGCCACTCGCAAAGACGCTATCGACGACTTGCTTCAGCAGGCACGTCCTGACATTAAAATCGAACTCGATGTGACAGTAACTCACATGGGGCCTATGATAAACGTGTCATTTGAAATGGCAGCCGTAGATGCCTACACGAGCCAGCAGATAGCACTATGCCAGGGCAAGGTGGATGGAGTTACAGACCTTGAGACCAACCTGCGCCAAATGATTGCCGGCAAGAGTGAGGAATTCTGCGAGCAGATGGTTTCATACTTCATGGATCTGAAGGAAAACGGACGTAAGATCAACGTTATCTTCAACGTGGATGCCAATTCGAGCATCGACTTCCTTGAGACTGAGGTTGGCGACAACGGTGATGTGTATGAAGACTTTCTCTTCGACTGGGTGAGCAAGAAAGCCATCAACAATGCTGCAAACCGTGGCGTGAGCACGTCGAACCGTCTTGAAATCAACGACGTTCGCATACCATTCTACGACGAGGCTACAGGACGTCCTATCGACGCTAAGCAGTGGGCACGTCCCATTACTCAGGAAATAAGAAACGCTCTCGGTGTTAAGGTTGTAAGAGAGGCTGGAGGCGGACTCGGCGAGGTATCGTTCCGTGTTGACGCACAGTGATTGTTTAACAATTTAAGTGTGACTATGATGAAAAAGAAATTCTTAGCAACAATTGTTGCTGCGTTAGCATTCCTGCCTTCACAAGCGCAGATAATGCTTACACCAATGGTTGACTCTGCCATAGACGGTCTGAACGAGAACAATACACAGATAGTTGAAAACCGTCTGCGAAACGTTATCTCAAGCCTTGGTCTGCAGAGTGGCTACGGCGGACGCTTCGTTCTCGCCTGCAAAGTGGCAGCACTTCAGCGAGAAGTGAGTGGATCGAAGCTCATTCAGCATCTGGAAATAACATTTGCCATCGGCGACGACCAGGGCGGAGCTTGTTTCGGATCAACATCGATGGAAGCACTCGGCATAGGCAACTCGCAAGGCCAGGCAATGACGTCGGCGCTGAAGAATATTCGCGCCACGCCTGAGCTGAAGAAAATCGTGGCCGAGTCGCGCCAGCGCATCATCGACTACTACAACCAGAACGGACCGAGCATCATTGCCAAAGCCAAAGGCCTGGTGACTGCACAGAAATGGGAAGAGGCACTCTACGAGCTGTCGTTCATTCCCAACGAGTCGAACTGCTACAATCAGGCTGTATCAATGATGGAAAACGTGTATTCGGCTCATCTGAATCACGATGCAAAGCAGATTCTCACTCAGGCACAGGCACTTTGGGCTTCAGACCCCAATCCGGGTCCTACTGCCGAGGAAGCAATGCGACTGCTTGGCCAGATTAACTCAAGTGCATCATGCTACGGCGAGGCTCAGTCGCTAATGAAGCGTATAGAGGCTCGTGTAAAGAGCGTGACCGATAAGAAGTATGCCGACGATGTGGCTATGGACAAAGCTCGGTTGAAGGCTGCCCAGACTCTTCAGACCGCACGCATTAAAGCCTGCCGCGACGTGGCAGTGGCATGGGCGAAGAGCCGTCCGCGCGTGGTGGTACGCCATCACTATCATTCATGGTGGTAAACCATGTTGTTTAACCATATAAAAAGACTTAGTATGAAAAAGCAGTTTTTTATGGCTCTCATTGCTGGATTGTTATTTTGCGGCTCTGAGGCAATGGCCCAGAAGCGCGCCACTTACCAGAAAGAGGCTATCGAATGTCTTGGTGTAGAGGGTGATGGCAGCCAGACTGTACGCGTCACCGGAACCGGGAAAAATCGCCGTGACGCTATTGAGCAGGCGAAGAAAGATGCTGTGGCTGCTGTTATTTTCGATGGCATTCGTGGCGGGCTGCAGGGATGCGATACTCGCCCACTCATCTATGAGATGAATGCGCGCCGGAAATACGAAGACTACTTCAATGTGTTCTTCCAGGACAAAGGCGAATACCGTAACTACGTGAACACCGACGACCGCCGATGGGGATCAACCACCGGTAAACGCAACAAGGTGATAAAAAACAAGCGAGTAACAGTCACGGTACTCAGACCGCAGTTGAAGCAAAAGCTGATTGCCGACGGTATTATAAAGCAGCAGCAGTAATGCTTTGTGCCGTCTGCTGCAAATAGTAGGCAATATTGGTCTTCAGACCGGCAGTATATGGCGAACGGAATGGCTTCTTGTATAGAGTGGCGAAAATGACGTTTGCCGTAAGATAATATCCGATATTGGTAATGCTACGTTCCTTGTTGTGGAAGAGCGTGTAGGTAGGGCGTTCGGTGCGCACCTTCTTCCAAGCCTTCCCAACAGGAGCAGCAATACCAATATATTTTTTATTTGACAGTTTGTCGGGCAGATGGCCGTAGTCGTTACTGAATGGGTAGCCCAGTGGCAGCACGTTGCCGTGATGTTTCCAAGTCATGACGGAAACCACCTCGACGTCTGGTGAGTATAATGTGGCAAGAGCCTCAACGTCGGAATTGCGGTCTTGCATCACGACAAAGTCCCAGCCTCCCTCTGCAAGAGTGCTGCTAAGGGCATTACTGTTCATATATGATTCTGCAGGACCAACGTTGACACGGCGCATAGACAGCTTTACGCCCTGAGAATCGGCCAGACGGCCTACCATATTAACCAGCCGGTCGTCGATAAGTCGCGTATTGCCCACCCACAGCACGCGCAGCGTATCGTCGGGACACAAGGCATCGTTCATCATCGCCTTGTGGGCTGCCGACTGCAACTTCAGGGCTGTGGCATCGCCCACCGACCGTGGGCGGAAACTGTTTCCTACCACACAGCGCCTCGTGAGGAACTCACACCACGTACAAGCAGCAGCATAGCGACCGGCAGTGAGCGAGAGGTGGATGTCGTCGCGATTGAGTACATCGCCCACCACACGGCGACCTCGCTGAATGGTGCGTCCTGTAGGCACCACACGCTCTATTCCCACTTTAGGCAATTCGTAGCGCGCTGTTGCGATGATGTCTTTGTACATGCGTTGCTGACTGCGTCCGTAGCGTGCGAAGCTGTTCGATTTTGACGATTGCGGGTAAGCCCACGTGAGATGCCACACAATCTCCATATTTGCATTAGTGGATTTTTCGCACACAAAGTTCCATAGATTCTGCAGATTGCCGAACGATGTAGTGTCGCCCGACAGCGGACTTGCCTGCTGCAGCGAAATTATGTCCCAAGGCTCGTCGCCTACAATGGTCGCCAGATCGATAGGCTTGATATTTGTCTTTACTCCATCCACTATCTTTCGATAGGCGTAGTCTGTTTTGCCGGTCTGGCTGTTGTTCCAATGTCGGTCGATGCTGCAACCTCCGATATATGCATTGCCGATAATCAGTGTGTCGCCCTGAGCAAGTGCCAACTCGTAGAGATATTGCTCAACGGCATCTTCTGAAAAACTGTTGCCGATTGCAAGCACACGGAGTGTTCGGGCTTCGGTCTGAAAAAAAAACAATAACAACAGAATCGAAGAAATAATTCTCATTTCTTTCTGTATTTTTTTATCACACTATATGCGGTATATAGCCCTTGTTCACCTGCCTTGCTGAGGTCGGAGATTCCTGCATCGATATCGCCTTTATATATATACACAAGTCCACGGTTATAGTATGCCTCGGCAAGATTGCGGTCGAGCTCGAGTGCCCGGCAGTAGTCGTCGAGCGCATGGGCATAGTCTTTTCGGTCGGCATATACGTTGCCACGATTATAATACAGATAGGGGTTCGACTGGCTGAGGGAAATGGCACGCGACAGGTCGGAAAGCACGTTGGCTTTCTGCATCTCGATATTAGTGCCTTGCGAGGCATTGAAGTCGTTGAGCTTCTGCTGGCAAACAGCTCGCTGCCAGTACGCAAGCATCTGAGTGGAATCCTCAAGCACCAGTGTGGTGAGGTCGTCGATAGCACTCGTAAAGTTCTGTATTACGCTATAGGCTATTGCCCGGTGGATAAGCAGTGGCTTCGTCTCGGCCATTGTCTTTGCACGCTGGATGGCAGCATTGAGAGTATCGATACGTGCGAAGTAAAGTGACGTGAGGTCTTCGTCGAGCTGTGGCGAGAGACTGTTCACATAGATATGCCTCATGTCTTTGTTTGCGATGTTGAACTGTTCAACCTCTCGGTCGAAGGCAACGTATTTGCGTACATCCATTCGCACATCCTCGGTGGTGAGGTAATACATTGGCTGATATGCAACGTCGAAATTGTGGTTCTGAACACGTCCTCGATATGCATTTTTGTATTCCGGCTCGCGGTTCTCTTCGTCGGCAACCACCAGCTGGTTGTATTTGTCCATGTCTTCGTCGTCGTGACGCTTGCGCAACTGCCGTTTGTTCAGACGGGGCTGCTTTCCGGCACGCTTGTCCATCTGTGCCTTGAAAATGCGGAATTCGTCGAGTTCCGCCTGTTTCTTGTTGCCAAGCTTGCGATAACACTGGGCTCGCTGCTGTAGTCCGAACCAGAAATTCGGATATTCATTGATTACTTTTGAATAGTCACGTATGGCTCCGCGCAAGTTGCCGGTCTTGTCAAGTAGCAGCGCACGGTTGAAGAGTGCCATCAGATTGTCGGGTTCCAGATTCAATACGAAGTCGAAGTCGCTGATGGCACGGTTGTCGTCGCCCACCTGCGCCCGCAGCAGTCCACGGTTGTAATGCCCGAGGAAATTGTTTGGATCCAGGTCGAGAGCCATGTCGTAGTCGCTCATGCCTCCGCGCAGATTGTTAAGGTTTACGCGGGCAAGTGCACGGTTGATGTAATTTCCGGCAAGCTTGGGCTGCAGATGGATGGCCTTGGATATATACTCCTCAGCCTCCTTCCATTTGCTCTGCGACAGGAAGATGGCTCCCCTGACAGTCCATGTCTGTTCATCGAAGGCATCGAGTTCGAGGCTTTTGTCGAGCATCTCGGCTGCCTTGAGGGTGTCTTTCTGAAGCAGAAACACCTCGGCACGCATGTTATATCCGCGAGCATACTTGCTCCAGTGGGTGAGCAGAGTGTCAATATCGCGATGAGCAGCATCGTACTCCTTGTTTTCTATTCGGCATAATATGCGGTTATGCCACAGCGACTGCTGGTCGGGGGCATACTTCAGTGCCTTAGAATAATCCTGGACAGCCTCCGTGAATTTTTTTTGCTGGATGCGTGTCAGTCCGCGTAGCTCATAGAGTCCCACAACGTAGGGATTGCGCCTGAGAGCCTCTGAACAGTCTGCCTCTGCCCCCGTGAAATCATCGAGGTAGTACTTCGCCACGCCACGGAAGAACCATGGTTCGTAGAGATATGGCTTCATACTGATTACCTGGTTGAAATACTGTATGGCCAGAACGTAGTCTTCATAGAAGAGCGCACTTCGACCGGTAATCAGCAGTCGGTCGGTGTTATATTGTGCAGATACGTGCTGCACTCCGAAGGAAAAAGCAGAAAGAACAATGGATAAATTAATAATCCATCTCCGAATCTGTATCCTGAAACAATCTCTCATCAATTATCAATTATCCACTATCTGTCATCCATTATACATTAGCTAACGCACCAGTGTGCTTTAGCGCTTCGGCGCCGCTTTAGTCTTGTAGCCACAGCTGTAGCGCCCTTGAAGTAATGAGCGAAGCTTGCCCTTGATAAGCTGTTTGCGCAATGGGGTGATATGGTCGATGAACATGTGGCCTTCAAGATGGTCGAACTCATGTTGCATCACCCGTGCAAGATACCCCTCTACCCATTCGTCGTGTTTGGTGAAACTCTCGTCGAGCCATGTTGCGTGTATGCGCGTGGGTCGTGTAACTTTCTCATGTATGCCGGGCAGCGACAGACACCCTTCTTCTGATGCCGATGTTTTGCTATCGTCAACTTCAATGATATGTGGATTGATATACACGTTTTTGAAACCCTTGTATTCTGGCAGGTCGTCGGATATGGCATCGAGGTCGATAACCACTACGCGCACCGACTTACCCACCTGTGGCGCAGCCAATCCGATACCCTCGCTTTCAGCGAGTGTTTCCCACATGTCGGCAATAAATCCTTTCAGGTCGGGATAGTCGGCTGTAATATCGTCGGCCACTTTTCTCAGCACCGGCTGACCATATATATAAATAGGTAATGTCATTTGAATTGAGAATTAAGATTTACGGATTCTTAAATTTCATGTAGTCTTCAAGTATGATAGTGGCACTAATTTCATCTACGAGAGCCTTGTTCTGTCGTGCTTTCCTCTTCAAACCTCCGTCGATCATTGTCTTATGAGCAATCACCGACGTGAAACGCTCGTCGTAGTATTCGATTGGAAGTCCTGGATGGGTCTTCTTCCAGAGAGCCACAAACTGCTCCACGCGTGCTAAGTTCTCACTCGGCTTGCCGTTGGGCTGAACAGGCTTTCCTATTACTATCAGTTCAACAGGCTCCTTGGCTATATAGCTGTCGAGAAACGACATCAGCTCTGATGTAGCAACAGTCGCCAATCCGCCAGCTATTATCTGTAGCGGATCGGTGACTGCAAGTCCTGTTCGCTTCTTACCGTAATCTATTGAAAGGATGCGTGCCACCTTTGTTGATAATACGGAAAGTGATGTTTAGTTCTTCTTATAAAGAAGCCATGCATCAGCATACTTTGCCTTCAGCTCATTGCGGCTATTCTCAGCATCAACCTTTGTGTCAAAAGTTGTGATGATAACACGATACATCGGAGGAGTTACCTGATTGTTTACGGCAACCTGTGCATCGTAGCCAGCCTCGCGGAGACGCTGCTGCAAACCGTCAGCATTGGGTTTCACACTGAATGAGCCGACAACAACGCTGAATGCCTTCAGACCGCTTCCGCTCACAAGCGATACATTCTCTTCGCGAACACGGATATTGTCGCCATTGTCAACAACGGCGGTCTGGTTGGCCTGCTTTGTTACCATTGGAGTGACTACTGCTGCCTCTTCCTGAACCGACTGACTGCCCTGTACCGACTGCTCCTCGGCTTGCTTTGCCTTGTCATATACCTGACGGTAGGAGGTACTTGTAGATTTACAACCCGTGAAAGCTAATGCTGCACAAGCAACTGCGCATAATACTGTGTACTTCTTCATTTTTCAGTCTTATTAAAATACTTACTAATTATTATTCTGGTTCAATTTTTGCGCGAAATTACGAATTATCATCCGAAAAACGTCTAAAAAGGTGCATAAAGTTTGTTAAATACAGAAAATACTATCTTTTTTTACAAAAAAAGACAGCAAAAATTGGGCTTTCTCGAAAATATTATGTATATTTGCAGACACAACAAATGTTTAACTTAAAAAAATATTTAGACTATGAGAAGTTTAGGTTATCTTGGAGCTTTCCTCGGAGGAGCTGTTGCAGGTGCTGTTATCGGTTTGCTGCTTGCACCGGAAAAAGGTGCCGACACACGCACTAAAATCACCGCTGCTGTTGACGATTTCTGCAAGCAGCATAATATCAAGCTGAGCCGCAAGGAGGTGAACGATCTCGTTGACGACATAAAGGAGGCTGCACCTGAGGCATAATCACTATTCTCAATATGCTTTCAAGCGACAAAAATGTTGAGTCGATAGCTCTGCTTATTCAGCAGCTCAAGGAATACGCAAAGCTACAGAATGAGTATGTGAAGTATGATGTCGTTGAGAAAGTGGTACGTCTCGTTACCGCTTTTTCAATGACAGTTATTGTATTGATTCTCGTTGTTACCGTACTCTTTTACCTCTCGTTTGCCGCTGTTTATGCAATAGAGCCCTTTACCGGTCTGGCATTGGCATTTTTCTTTGTGGCTATATTTTTTATCTTGCTTCTGCTTCTGGTAGTTTCAAACCGAAAGAGATGGATTGAGCAGCCTTTGGTCAGATTCCTTTCAGAACTACTTATTGATTAATGTTACGATGACGGAAAAGCAAATTACATATACTACGCTTGAAGAAATCAGGCTGCACAAGGAAAAGCTGAGAGAGGACATCCGAAGTCACAACGAGCAGATAAGCATGTTGTGGACGGAAATAACTGCGCCACAAAAAGCAAACAGCAAGGGTGAATTCGCTGCTAACCTGTTGATGAACACAATTACTGCTATAGATGGTTTCATACTTGTAAGGAAACTGATAAAAAACTATGGTTTTCTATTTCGCAGAAACAAAAATAAATGAAGGACTTACAAATAAGATGTAAGTCCTTCATTTATTTTAAAGCGAATGCTCGGAGATGTATCGTTCTGCCTCGATGGCTGCCTGGCATCCGGTGCCTGCGGCAGTGATGGCCTGACGATATACAGGGTCGGCACAGTCGCCGGCAACAAACACTCCGGGAATTTTCGTCTTCGGTGTACCGTCGGTTTTCTTCAGATATCCCACCTCGTCGGTTTCAAGCCACTGCCGGAAAATATCGGTATTTGGTTTATGACCAATTGCAAGGAAAAATCCGTCGATAGCTATATCAACCATTTGCTCGTCGGGTTCGCCCTTGCGCTTTACAAGGTGTGCACCCTCTACTCCACCCTCGCCAAACAAGCCAACGGTGTTGTGCTCAAAGAGAATCTCGATGTTCTCGGCTGCTTTTACGCGATCCTGCATCACTTTCGAAGCACGCAGGAATGGCTTTCGCACAATGAGATATACTTTCTTGGCCAAAGCAGAGAGATAGAGCGCATCCTCACATGCTGTGTCGCCGCCACCAACGACGGCTACGGTCTTCTTGCGATAGAAGAAACCGTCGCATGTGGCACATGCCGAAACGCCCATACCGTTGTATTTCTTCTCGTCGTCGAGACCGAGATACTTCGCCGAGGCTCCGGTAGCTATTATCACCGTATCGCACTCAAGCACATTTCCATCTTCGGCTGTGCATAAGTATGGAGCCTTCGAGAAGTCAACATTCACTATCTGCCCATCGCGGATGTCGGCACCGTAGTTCTCAGCCTGCTGACGCAGGTCGGCCATCATCTGAGTGCCATCCACACCGTTAGGATATCCGGGGAAGTTCTCAACAGTAGTGGTCTGAGTCAATTGTCCGCCCGGTTGCAAACCACTATATTCAACGGGAGCAAGGTTAGCTCTCGATGCATAAATGGCAGCGGTATATCCCGCAGGACCGCTGCCTATTATCAAACATCTTACGTGTTCCATTATTTTAATGTCTTCAAAGCAGAGTCTCTATCTGAGCAGCTATGTTCTCTATTTTCTCTGTCGGTTCGAAACGCGCAACAACCATACCCTTCTTGTTGATAAGGAACTTGGTGAAGTTCCACTTGATGTCGGGTTTCTGCTTATAGTCAGGGTCGGCCTCCGACAGCATCTTCTCAAGAATAGGAGTAATGGGATGGCTCTCGTCCCATCCGGCGAAGCCCTTCTGCTCCTTGAGGAACTTGAATAGCGGCTCAGCATCGTCGCCATTTACCTTCACCTTCTTGAAACGGGGGAATTCGGTGCCAAAGTTCAGCTTGCAGAACTCGTGGATGCTTTCGTCGGTACCCGGTGCCTGCTGTCCGAACTGATTGCATGGGAAATCGAGAATCTCAAAACCCTGGCTGTGATATTTCTTGTATAGTTCTTCCAGTTCGTCGTACTGAGGGGTGAATCCGCATTTCGTTGCAGTATTGACGATAAGCAGCACCTCGTTTGCATACTCTTTCAGGGATACATCCTTTCCCTTTCTGTCCTTGACAGAGAAATCATAAATAGTTTTCATTTTACTTGTAGAATTAAAGTCATGTTTTGTTTCTTTGTTACAAAGATACGTATTTATTTGCTAATCTACAAATCTTTGGCGATATTTTATGATTTTTTCAGAACATTATTTCGTTTAGAGTCCCCACTCGCTGAATGCCACTGATGCCTCCACTTTATCCTCTATGTCGTCGGGCAGGTTGCAGAAGAAATCGATGCCGGTAAGAGCCTCAAGCTGGTCGATGCTGACTGCATAGGTGCGCAGTGTGCCGTCCTGTGCTTCTTGCTTGTGTTCCACCCAGAATGCCATTGCCTTATAGCCGTTGCCTTTTTCGCAAAGCATTGCCATAAAGAAATATTTCGGCACGATGAGGCCGGTGTTAGTATTCGGCAGTCGCTGCAAGGCATTGTCGATGGTGCCTCCCTTGCATATATATAATATGTCGCGGAAGTTGGCATCCTTTCCCTTATTACGTACGAAGTTCTCCATTTTTTCCCAGATACCACTGTTGAAGACATGATATTGTGGCTGCATATTCGAGAGGTAGAATGTCTGCTCGTTGGCTTCCTGTGAATTAAGGCGGTCGGCAGAAGGAAGAATATGTCCACGGTCAAAGCCGGTGCCACGATAGTCTATAAGTTCAGTCCTCACACCCTCTTCAAGCATTGGGTCGGGCTGGAATGGTTCCTGATCCCAGTTGTTGCGAGCCCAGTTGGTAGCTATGTTTGCTGCGTGCATCTGGTAGCATGTCCACCGTTGCGACCGCAGGCTACGGTCCCACTCGATAATCATGTTCACTCCATAGCCGGCAACACTGTGTACAAGAGTCTGGCTGTTGCCTCCCACAACATGAGGCACCTCAAGTCGGGATAGTTCCGGACTGCCGAACGAAATGTTCATGTTCTTGTTGCCGTCCACAACGGTGCTGGTCACCTGCGGTTTCGGCAACTTATCTTCGTCGTTACAGCTGGTTATGGTGAAGAATGCGGTTAAAGACAATAACAGAAACGGGATGTGAATGGTCTTTGTTTTCATTGTTTTAAGTTTTTAATGTCAAAAAGGGGTACGTGCAGCATATGCAACTACTGAACGCACCCTTAATTTTCTATGTTCCTTGAAGTATATTATTTCTTCGCAGCCTTACCGTAGCGGCTCATGAACTTATCCACACGTCCTGCAGTGTCAACGAGCTTGCTCTTACCTGTATAGAACGGGTGGGAAGTGCTTGAGATTTCAAGCTTTACTACTGGGTAAGTTTCGCCTTCAAATTCTACTGTATCGTTTGTCTTGCATGTAGATTTTGAGAGGAACATATCGCCGTTGGACATATCCTTGAATACGACGGGGCGATAGTTTTCTGGATGAATACCTTTTTTCATTGTAAATTTTAAAATAATTGTTTATAAATCGATTTATTCGCTTTCGGGTTGCAAAGTTACTACTTTTTTTGTTTACTACAAAGGATTTTCTGGAAATTTTTGTTCATACTGTGTTTTTTTTGTACTTTTGTGACATGAAAGAAACATTTCTGAAAGTTACAGTCCTTTTATTCTTCTTCGCCTGTGCGCCTACGCTGCTGGCGCAGAATCTCACTGTGCAGAGTTTTCGCATGGACGAGACCGACCTGACCGCCAACACAGCAGGCACCATTGTCATGGACCAGAACGGACAGAAGTGCGCACTGATAAAAGTTGAGACAACGCAGACAGGTTTTTCGTTCGACGCCGGTTTGCTCGGTGTGGTGCAGACCGAGCAGAAGGTCGGCGAGATATGGATTTATGTACCTGAAGGCGTGAAGCGTCTGACAATTTCTCATCAGCAATTTGGCGTGCTGCGCGACTACGATTTCGGAATGATGCTAAAGCGTGCCCGTACGTACATCCTGGTATTGGATGCGAAGATTACTCAGCCTCCACATCAGCAGCAAATCCAGATTCCAACTGTGATAAAGCCTACGGATCATCGGCCGGTCTCTAATCCAAAAAACAAGAGTATCTCTGTTGGCAATGTAAAGTTCACTATGGTCAAGGTTGACGGCGGCACATTCATGATGGGAGCAACACCAGAGCAGGAAGAACCAGACAGTGATGAGACACCCGTCCATCAGGTTACGCTGCCTCCTTACTACATCGGTGAGACTGAGGTGACGCAGGAGCTTTGGCAGGCAGTGATGGGCAGTAATCCTTCTAAGTTTAAGGGAAAGAATCTTCCGGTGGAAAATATTAGTTGGAATGACTGCCAAGAGTTTGTCCGCAAGCTGAGCCGGCAGACTGGCCTTAAATTCCGCCTGCCCACGGAGGCAGAGTGGGAATATGCTGCCCGTGGCGGCAACAAGAGTCTTGGCTATCAGTATAGCGGCAGCAACAATATCGACGATGTTGCATGTTATGTAGGTAACAGCAGTTCGTCAACCCATGCTGTAAAGACGAAACAACCGAACGAGTTGGGTATTTATGATATGAGCGGTAACGTTTGGGAATGGTGTCAGGACTGGCATGTCAGCTACAGTGCCGAATTTCAGACTAATCCCACCGGTTCTTCTGTGGGTTTGCTCCGCGTGGAACGTGGTGGCAGTTGGTGCGACAATGCAGGGAACTGCCGTGTAGCGAATCGTGACAATGGTGACTCTGTCAGTCGCGATTATGGCCTTGGCTTGCGTCTTGTCCTCCAGTGATGTCACGCTCAACTCCATAATTCCCGTCATTCCGAACGACAGCATTTCCTTGATTTCAGAATTCCCGTCATTCCGAACGGCAGCATTTCCTTGATTTCAGAATTCCCGTCATTCCGAACGGCAGCATTTCCGCGATTTCAGAATTCCCGTCGCTCCTGACGACAGCATTTCTGTTGTCTCAGTTACCTCTGTGTTCCGAACGACGGGAATTCTGAAGTTACACAAAACTTTTTATTTCCTTAATCATATCCTCCGGTAGCCCCAGTCTGGGATCATCGCTCTTTACAGTGATGGCCTCGAGAAATAGAGGCATCTCGTCGGCATATACTTGTTTCATGCGATAATTGTCTTTGTTTGTATAATTGAACGAGTAAGTAATGTTGGCAAGCCTGTCAGCAAGCTTAACCAGTGGGGCGTATGGCGTTGTACGTATGCCTTTAAAATATTTTTCCCCGGCTCGTTCTGCCCTTGTACGACCTTTGTCGTTTGTCAGCGCATACACTATCTCTGCTGCTATAGTTGCCTGCGACTCGTTCATGAAACGGAGTGCAGCACGCTTCACATCGTTATATGACAGGCGTGCATCCTCAATGCTGTCGTGGAAGAATGCCCCGAATATCAGTGGTAGCAGGTCGTCGTCGCTCTGGCAAACTGTGGCTCCGTATTTCATTGTCGCGTCAGCCACCATGTCAAGATGGAATCCGTAGGGATGTGTTTTGTCGTAGGTCTGATTCACAGAGTTGTGCACCTGATGTGCCAAAAGCCTAATTTGTTCTATTGTTGTAGCATTCTTTCGAATGCAGTCTTTAAATTCATTTTCCGTCATTGTCGATTTTATTTTGGCAAAGGTACAAAGAATAATCGGAATATATATAAACTGAAAAATTAAAAAAATTAAAAAAATAAAAATACATTTTTCTGCTGTATTGGCATGTCGGGAAAACACAGTATCTTTGCAGTCGGAAACCAAATAAAGAACAGATATGTAAAAGAACGGTAAACTATAATCAGTGTATATATACAATAATGTATTTAATGACATGTGAATAATAACATTACTAAGAATGAAAAAAGAGAAATAGCAATGAAAAGGCTAAATGCAAAAACATATCTTTATGCAGCAGGATGCTGCTTTGTGCTTGTCATAGGACTGTGCTTCTATTTCCTGTTAACAGATTTCTCAAGAAGCAACGAGACGGCATACGTTTATATCGACGACGACGACAATCAGGATTCTGTGTTCTTGAAGCTGCAGCCCATAGCACGTCCGCAGGCACTCTCTGGTTTTACTACAATGGCGCGGCATACCGGCTATGCCGACAACATACACAGCGGACGCTATGCCATAGAGCCTGGCACAAGCACGTTGAAGGTGTTTCGGATGATGAAGAACGGCGTTCAGGCGCCGATACATCTCACTATTCCTGAAGCAAGGACTACCGAGCGACTGGCAGCACTGCTCTCAAAAAAATTGATGCTTGACAGTGCCGAGATAGCATCGGCTCTTACAGACTCTACTTTCTGCGCCAAATACGGACTCGACAGCACAACAGTAATTTCGCTGTTCATTCCAAACACTTACGACATCTACTGGAACACAAGTATTGAGGGTTTCATGAACAGAATGGTAAAAGAGCACGACGCCTTTTGGAATGCCGACAGGAAAGCCAAGGCCGACCGCATGGGCATGACCACTCTGCAGATACAGACAATGGCAAGCATCATTGACGAAGAGACAGCCAACAATGCCGAGAAACCAATGATAGCGGGAATGTACTACAACCGCTGGAAAATGCGCAATGCAGAATATCCCGAAGGTATGCCATTGCAGGCCGACCCAACAATAAAGTTTGCATTAAAGGACTTCTCCCTAAGGCGCATCTATCACAAGCACCTTGCAATCAACAGTCCTTACAACACCTACAGGAACGCCGGACTTCCTCCAGGTCCCATCAAGATTGCGTCGGTGGCAGGAATTGATGCTGTGCTGAATCACGTTGAGCACAATTATCTCTACATGTGTGCCAAGGAAGACTTCAGCGGCACTCACAATTTTGCAGAGACATACAAGGAACACCAGAAGAATGCTGCAGCCTACGCACACGCGCTTAATAACAGGGGCGTGAAATAGCATAAATGGAAATATTCAAATCGCCCCGTGCTTCTCAGCATGGGGCGATTTATTCAACAGGTATTAGCCTTGTCTTAAGGTAAAAAGATTGTATTCAGGATAACGAATGCAAAGGTACGGCGTTTTTTTTTGCTTTGCAAATTTTTTGATATGTTATAAAACACAATCCTTATTTTCTACCTTATTCTGTCGGCTGCCCTGACAAGTTTTTCGTCTTTGATGATGCTCTTGCGAGCCATGAAATATAAAATCACTGCTACTGCCGGAAACGAGGCGGGCAATAATACAGCAAAGGCAGACTGGCTTTCGGAATAGCCTACCACCTGAGAATAAACTGCAAACAGAACATACCATCCCACAAGCAACAGCATGTTGAAAATGCAGATACGAGCCTGCAACATACGGTTACGATAGAGGAATATAGAGCAGAATCCCAGTGCCGACGACAGCAGCAACACCACAAACAATGGGAACGTGACAAACGAATGCTCACCATTGGAATTGGTAATCCACAGATTATACTCCCTCGCCACGACAAGCCCGTCAGACGATGCCTCGCCAATCTGCATTGAAAGGCAGACGATGCTCAGCACGACTGCCATGAATATGTATATCGTTTGTATGCGCTGAATCATGCCTCTGCATTTTCTTCACGCGACTCAAGAGAAGGGTCGCGCCAGTAGATTTTATCTTCTATAAACTCTTGGGTAGCAAGAAGAGATGGTTTCGGAAGTTTCTCATAATAACGAGAAATTTCTATCTGCTCACGGTTCTCGAACACCTCGTCAACAGTGTCGTTGTATGAGGCGAACTCTTGAAGCTTCTTGCTCAGGTCTTCCTTAATCTGAACGGAGATTTGGTTGGCACGCTTTGAAATGATTGCCACACTTTCATAGATATTACCAGTATCCTTGGCAAGATCCATAATGTTACGAGTCACGGTGTTTACCGGCGATTTTGACTTTTTGTAATCCATACTATTTTGATTGTTTATCTGTTTACTTGATATTGCTTCCTGTCAGTTTCTCAGTTCCTTCTTGCAACGCTCAATATATTTATGTGCAAGCTCGACGTCCTTTGAGTCTGGATATTCGTTGATGAAGCCGTAGCATTCGTCTTCAGCATCGCGGTAACGGTCTTCACGCTTTGCTTCCACACTCTGGCGGGCAAGTTCGAATTTGCTCTTCATAATGAGCAGCGAAAAAAGCTCGCGCTTGTCGGAATAAGGATATTCCTTCAAGGCATTCTGCGACGTAATTATGCAAGCCTCGTAGTTGGAACCTCCGGTGGTGCAGTTTAGAAAATAGCCGCCGAGGTCGTAGTAGAGCTTGGCCGAGAGATACTCTTTCTCTACAAGATTGTCTTGCAACTTGAACAATTTGTCTTCGGCTGCCTTCCTCAGCTTCGATTCCGGAAAATTGTCCATGAACTGCTGATAAGCATTCATGGCACTGATAGTGAGCGTCTGGTCAAGACGTGGTTCTGGAACACTCATGAAAAGCGACTCTCCTATATAGAACGATGCATTCTCGGCAAGGTCGCTCTTGGGATAAGTAGAGTAATACTTACGGAATGTTTCCGACGCACTCTCGTAATCACGGTTGCTGAACTGTGCCATTCCCAACAGATACAGACTCTCCTGGGCATTGTCGGTTCCTTTGAAATAAGTTACTATGTCTTGAAGAAGAGCGATGCTGTTGTCAAATTTTCCCTTTGCGAAACATTCTTTGGCATACTCGTACTTATATGCTTTGTCGGTTGACTTGTAAACCTTGTTAAACTCTCCCGAGCAACTGCTCAGAAAAACAGGGAAACACAAATAAAAGAATATTTTTTTCTTCATTAATTCTTCCTAATTCTTTTTCAGCTTGCAAAATTACTCATTTTATCTGGAAAGACAAAGTATTTACCGATTTTTATGAAAAATAAAATCGTTTATAACGTTTATTACGATGATTTTATTAATTTTGCAGTCCCAAAAACAACTTTTTATGAGTAAATTCAAGCTTACATCACAATACAAACCCACTGGCGACCAGCCTGAAGCCATTGCTCAACTGACTGAAGGTATTAAAAACGGCGACAAGGCTCAGGTGCTTCTCGGAGTTACCGGGTCGGGAAAGACGTTTACTGTGGCCAATGTGATTGCAAACATCAACCGTCCCACACTTATCCTCAGCCACAATAAGACACTTGCGGCACAGTTGTATGAGGAAATGAGAGGATTCTTTCCAGATAATGCCGTGGAATATTATGTAAGCTATTATGACTACTATCAGCCAGAAGCTTACCTTCCCACTACCGATACATATATTGAAAAAGACCTTGCAATAAACGAAGAGATTGACCGCCTGCGATTACGTGCGGTATCATCTTTATTGTCAGGACGTAAGGATGTGGTCGTTGTATCATCAGTTAGCTGCATCTACGGTATGGGCAGTCCTGTGGCTCTGACGGAGAATGTCATCACAATGCGTGTGGGGCAGAAGATTGAGCGCAACGCTCTGTTAAGAAAACTTGTCACATCATTATATGTCAGGAACGATATAGAGCTGAAGCGTGGCAATTTCCGCGTCAAGGGCGACACTGTCGATGTGGCAATGGCATACAACGAACAGGTGCTGCGAATAACGTTTTGGGACGACGAGATAGACGCCATCGAAGAGCTTGACAGCACTACGATGAATCGATTGTCGTCGTACCAGGAATACAACCTATATCCAGCCAATCTTTTCATGACCACTCAGGAACAGACCAACATCGCGATACGTAACATACAGGACGACCTCGTGAAACAGGTGGACTATTTCAACGAAATGGGTGATAGCATCAAGGCACAGAGAATAAAGGAACGTGTGGAGTACGACATGGAGATGATAAAGGAACTGGGTCACTGCTCGGGCATAGAGAACTATTCGCGCTATTTCGATGGGCGGCAACCAGGCGAGCGTCCATACTGCCTGCTCGACTTCTTTCCCGATGACTATTTGCTGGTAGTGGATGAAAGCCACGTGAGCATTCCGCAAATCGGTGCAATGTACGGTGGCGACCGTTCCCGCAAGACAAATCTCGTGGAATATGGCTTTAGGCTACCGGCAGCTTTTGACAACCGGCCGCTTACGTTCGATGAGTTTAGAAGCATGGTGAATCAGGTGATTTATGTGTCGGCTACTCCTGCCGACTATGAGCTTCAGGAGTCGGAAGGTATTGTTGTGGAGCAGGTAATCCGCCCCACTGGACTTCTCGACCCTGAGATTGTAGTGCGTCCGAGCGAAAACCAGATTGACGACCTTATGAACGAGATCGAGATAAGAAAAGAGCATGGCGAACGCGTGCTTGTAACGACGCTTACCAAGCGCATGGCCGAAGAGCTGTCGGAATATCTACTTAATCACGACATACGTACAGCATACATTCACAGCGACGTGGCAACCCTCGACCGCATAAAAATTCTCGACGACCTGAGGCATGGTGTTTATGACGTGCTCGTGGGAGTAAACCTGCTGCGCGAAGGTCTCGACCTGCCGGAAGTGTCGCTTGTTGCCATTCTCGATGCCGACAAAGAAGGATTCCTGCGCAGTCATCGCAGTCTTACCCAGACTGCCGGTCGTGCTGCAAGAAATGTCAACGGTATGGTTATCATGTACGCCGACACTATCACTGCAAGTATGCAACAGACTATTGACGAAACCGAACGTCGCCGAACAAAACAGCTTAGTTATAATGAGGAACACCATATTACTCCGAAGCAAATTCAGAAAAATCTACGTCAGAGCACACTAAGAATCGAGACATTCAACGGTGAGGAAGAAGAACGCGCCAAAACACAGGCAATGGTTTATGCAGGGCCCGTTGAAGGTGCATTCGCTGCCGACCCGATTATTGAACGTATGACACCAGAGCAGCTGCGAAAGAGCATCGACAACACCACCAAGCTGATGAAGGAAGCCGCCAAGTGCCTCGACTTCATGCAGGCTGCTCAATATCGCGACGAAATAATCAGGCTGAAGAACATGCTCGAATAACATTCTTCGACAAAAACTAAAAAATGATAAAATATTAGGTCGTTTATCTTATTCTTTGTAACTTTGCATTCTGAAAAGTGTAAAACAACAAAAATAAGATAACGACAATGAGAAAGATTTGTTTTTTCGTCATGATGTGTCTGCCGATGCTTGTTATGGCACAGGCAAATGTATGGGAGATGCCTAAGGAGAGCAGGGTGGCAAAATCAGAACCAGGGAAGCCTGCTAAGCCGAACCCTGACGAGAAATACCTTGCAGGAGCAGTGCCTGTGGTTGACGGCAGAGTTGTGTTCAGCACCACCATCAATGCCCCAGGCAAGAGTGCAAACCAGATTCAGGATGCTATCAGTGCGTTTCTGCAGGAAATGACCGAAGAGGAGAATCAGTTTGAGCAGAGCCGAATCCTTGTTGACGACAAGGAGAAGCATACCGTATGTGCTACATATCAGGAGTGGCTGGTGTTCAAGAACTCAGCACTGACTCTCGACCGCACACGCCTATACTATAATATCATTGCCGACTGCAAGGACGGCAGTGCCGACGTACAGATGTGCCGTATTCACTATCTTTATGAAGAGGAGCGCAATCCCCAGACGATGAGTGCCGAGGAGTGGATTACCGACAAGGAGGCACTTACCAAAAGCGGTCAGAAACTGTCGCGTATCAGCGGTAAATTCCGTCGTAAGACCGTTGACCGAAAGAACTATATCTTCCGTGAGCTTCAGGCTCTCTTTAAATAATCGCTTCCGATGCTCGAACCATACAATCTGCAGCGTCATCACCGCCGCGAGGATGAATCACAGCGCCATGACCTGATGTTCAAAATACGCAATGTGCTTAACATAGCATTTATGTTCATTGCCATTGTCGGAGTCTGTTTCTATCTTTCTGGCGACGCCTACAGAGGCATTATCATTGTACTGATTGCCATGGCGATAAAGTTTGCTGAGGCAACAATACGTTTTATGAAACAATCCATAAAATGAAACGACTACTCCCCACCCTGCTCTTCTTATTCATCTCGACAATAGTTTTTCCGCAAGTCTATAACCAGATAGACGAGTTCGGAAATGTATCGCAGCGTGAGGAATATCCTGGACAAAACAACCAGACCGCCCAGAACCAGAACTTCAACAAGCACAACCGCGACACCACCAAGCGCAACCGCGAGATTCCAAAGGGAATGTATGTATGGACTATTGACCGAAAGTTTGGTGACATACGAAAAGCAGAAATCGACACTATGCCCCATCTATATCAGAAAACTGTGTTCAACTCGGGCATGTACGGAGAATACAATACCATCGGCAACAACTATTCTGCACGTATCAACCGTATCGTCATCGACCGTCCGCTGATGGAGCAGGAAATTTTCACACAACCCTACAGCTTTGTCATGAAGACCCCCGACATGGTACATTTCACCAATACCCTGTCTCCTTTGACAAACCTTACATACAACACCTGTGGCGATAGTCAGAATGGTGAAGATCATATCCAAGGCAAGTTTGCCATCAATGCTGGCAAGCGTATTGGAATGGGCTTTGACCTTGACTACCACTATGCCCGTGGCTACTATCAGCGCCAGAGCACGTCACATTTCGGAGCCACCGTCTATGGTTCCTATCGTGGCGACCGCTACAATTTGCACGCCATTTTTGCCCATTATCATCAGAAGGCAACCGAAAACGGTGGTATCACCAACGACGAGTATATCACCCATCCGGAGGCTTTCGATGCTATTAATGAAGATGAGCTGCCGACAGTGTTGAACCAGAACTGGAACCGCGACGACAACACCCACTTTTTCTTAACCCACCGCTACAACCTTGGTTTCTACCGCAAGGTAAAGATGACCGACGCAGAAATCAAGGCACGGCAGTTTGCACGTGAAGCGATGAAGGACAAAAAGAATCGCGAAAAACAGGAAGAGCGTGAAGACGGGGATGAGAGTGACGATAAGAAACGTTCTGGTTACCGTCGTCGTGGCAAAGATGTCAATGAAGAGCAGACTGCCCCAGCTGGCAGACCACGCGGCGCACGCATTGCCGGCGACGAACCCGTGGCGAATCAGAAACAGGAAATCAGTGCCGACTCAACACGAGTGCTCATAGAGAATCAGCAAAAGCTTGACAGCCTACTTGCTGAAGAACGGCGTCAGGACTCCATCAACGCTACGATGAAAGATGAATACGTACCTGTGACGAGCTTCATCCACACCTTTGACCTAAACAGCTACGACCGTATATATCAGGCTTACGTCAGCCCTGAAGGTCTGTATAAAAACCAGTACTACAACGGGCTGTCATACCGTCCTATTGACAACGATGACATTTTCGATGAAGACCGCACTTTCTTGATGAAAAATACTGTGGGCATTGCGCTGCTCGAAGGCTTCAACAAGTGGATGAAGGCTGGGTTAAAGATTTTCGCTACCCACGAATACCGCTCATTCAAGATGCCGACCGTAAACCCTGACTTTACCGCTTCGCTCGGCAAATTTACCGAGCATGGCATTAGCATAGGCGGACAGATTAATAAAACTCTTGGAAAAGCGTTTCACTATAACCTTATGGCAGAAACATGGCTCGTGGGTGAAGACATCGGACAGTTGAAAATAGATTTCAACACCGATTTCAACTTCAAACTCTGGGGCGACACTCTAACCCTCGCAGCCAAGGCATACTTCTACCGTCTGAATCCAACATTCTATTACCGCAGCTACCACAGTAAGCACTTCTGGTGGGACAACGACCTGAGCAAGGAGACTCGTATGCGCATAGAAGGACTGTTCCGATATCGTAAGACCAGAACCTCACTGCGCGTTGCTATCGAAGAGATTCAGAAATACACGTATTTCACGATGAACTGTGACTACAACGTGGGTAACTATCCACGCAGCAATCTGACAGCCGCCGTCAATCAGGCAAGCGGCAATATCAATCTGATGACCATACAGCTGATGCAGGACTTCCGCCTTGGCATTCTAAACTGGGAGAATATAATAACTTTCCAGCACTCCAATCATGAGGATGTACTGCCTGTGCCGGCGATAAATATATGGACTAATCTGTTTCTGAAATTCAGGATTGTAGGTCAACTGAAGGTAGAGTTAGGTGCCGACATGACGTATTTTACTAAGTATTATGCGCCTGACTTCCTTCCGCAGCTCAATCAATTTGCAATTCAGGAGAATGAGAGTGCCCGCAAGAAAATAGGTGGCTACCCATGGGTGAATGTCTATGCCAATTTCCACCTGAAGCACGCACGATTCTTTGTGATGATGAGTCATGTTAATGCCGGTGGTAGCAAAGAGTATTTTCTTACTCCCAACTACCCCACAAACACGCGCGTGCTACGCTTTGGTATCTCTTGGAACTTCTTCAATTAGTTGGTTTTTCAAATCGTTGTATATCCTATCGAAAATACGACGCAGTTCCGTAGTGTCGGCTATAATATTTCGAAGGGTTTTCAGTTTTTGCTCGTTCTCCGAACCTGCTATCCACAATCGGATATATCCATTGACTGAATACTTTTCGTCCATGTGGCTTTTGAACCGTCTCCACTGCCCTTCGCGGTCGAGTTCAGGATAATGGGCGAAACCGAAGAGTAACGTCCGTCTGAATACTATCTCGGAATCCAGGTCCCTGTCGGCCTCAGCTACAATCTTGCCGTAGATGCTGCGCGGTGCGCGTGATGCTGATGCCCTGTGATCCTCTACTGCTTCTTTCATAATCCTGATTTGCTCAGGTGAGAACCATCTTCTTAGCCGTGCATCCTGAGCAAGAATTTTGCCACCTGTAATGTGATGCACGGCACGCGGACCGCTCATTCCCAAGTCGTGATATGCAGCAACGGCATAGACCATGTTCATATCTGCTCCAGTACGCTTTGCCAGTTCCATCGAACTGCGAATCACGCGCGTAACATGTTCCATATTATGTGCACTGTCGAACTCTGCATACTGTGGAAGTATTTTTGTCTCAATAAATTCAACCAAATCGAGGCTTGCTATGTTATTAATCATAAAAATGACGAATATTTTTGCAAATATACGCAATTATGTGTACTTTTGCAAGAAAATTTGGATAAAAGATACGAAAAATGAAAAATACGTCTCCCGATGTTCGCCAAGACTCTCTCCATGCATGGTTGCTTGCCTCACGTCCAAAGACACTTAGCGGTGCAGCTGTACCTGTGATGATTGGTTTGTCGCTCGCTTATGCCGATTCGGTTTTCTACGTTCCCGGTACGTTCAAATGGCTGCCTGCCATATTGTGCCTTGTCTTTGCACTGCTGATGCAAATCGATGCTAATTTCATTAATGACTTCTTTGATTTTGTTCGTGGCAACGACGATGCAGAAACTCGTCTCGGACCGCTGCGTGCCTGTACACAAGGATGGGTGAAGCCCGAATCAATGAAGTATGCCATTGCTTTCACAACCATCCTCGCATGCATTATTGGACTACCATTGGTGGTTTACGGAGGTTTGGAGATGATTCTTGTTGGATTGATCTGCGTAGTATTCTGCTTTCTCTACACCACCACACTCTCCTATATAGGACTGGGCGATGTGCTCGTACTCGTGTTCTTCGGTATCATCCCCGTATGTGTACCTTATTATATAGAGTTGCATACCGTTACGTGGCAGGTATTCTTCGCCTCTATTGCATGCGGACTTGTTATCGATGCACTTCTCATCGTGAACAACTACCGTGACCGCGATAATGATAGCCGCGACGGAAAGAATACTCTCGTGGTTATAATTGGAGCCCAAGCTTCTGAATGGCTTTACCTTGCCGTAGGAGTTGCTGCATTCATCTGCGGAATTTCCTTCTGGCCTTACGGTTCCCATCCGTTAGCTGCCTTATTACCTGTGGTATATCTCGTCCTCCACGTATTCACATGGCTTAAGATGAAACATATCAACCACGGCCGCACCCTCAACATCTGCCTTGGCGAAACTGCTCGTAACATTTTAGTATATGGTATTGCTGTCTCGTTAGGCATAATTTTGATATAATGACACGAAAGGAACGATATACGAGGATACTGGATTATTTCCGCAGCGAAATGCCGGTGGTGGAGAGTGAACTGAAGTATGGCAGTGTGTTTCAGCTGTTAGTAGCAGTGGTGCTTAGTGCACAGTGTACCGACAAGCGCGTAAACATGGTCTCACCAGAGTTGTTTCGCCATTTCCCTGATGCTCGTAGCATGGCGCAGGCAGAATTGGAAGA
The DNA here is from genome assembly GCA_946612625.1 of uncultured Prevotella sp. GTDB lineage: Bacteria > Bacteroidota > Bacteroidia > Bacteroidales > Bacteroidaceae > Prevotella. The sequence goes on along the minus strand of CAMOEW010000002.1, from coordinate 55,012 downwards.
TGTGCTGTCGCTTATCAGCAGTGTGTCTTATCCTAATTCCAAGGCAAAGCATTTGGTGGAGATGGCGCGAAAGATTGTAGAGAAACATGACGGTGAGGTTCCTTCAGACATGAATGCTCTGCTTGATCTGCCTGGTGTAGGCCGTAAAACTGCTAATGTGGTTCAGGCAATAGCATTTGGCAAGCAGACGATGGCAGTGGATACGCACGTGTTCCGAGTGAGCCATCGTATAGGCCTTGTATCAAAAAGCGACGATACGCCTTATAAAGTAGAGCAGTGCCTTATAAAAAATATCCCTGGGGAGGATATCCCCAGGGCTCATCACTGGCTGTTGCTTCACGGCCGTTATGTATGCACGGCACGAAAGCCTCACTGCGAAAAGTGTGCTATCTCCGATTCATGCGCTGGCGCATTCCCTTGAATGACTGGCGATAGAATCGGTCTTCGGCCTTGAGAACGTCATATACCTTACTTGCCGGCAATATTCCAAAGAAACGGTTGTGATAGCTCTGCTGTATCTGCTTTAGCTCTAAATCCATGTCGTCATGCTGGCGTATCTGCGCCTTACATTCCTTGTCTGTCGAGGGCTTGATGCGACCCATCTGGCGCATGCGGTCAAATACCTTGCGCTGCTTGGTCTGCATCTCTCGATATACAGGAAAGAAATCGGATGCCTGTTGAGGTGACAATCCGGCCTCCTTGGTAATATAGCTTTCAAGGTCGGCTTGGAATTTCTCAGGTGAGAATTTCTTGTGGTGTTCCTGTGCGAACGTCATTACTGCCGCGAGAAGCATAATGAAAAACAATGTCAGTTTTTTCATATAATAATCACATTTTAGTTTTCCGACGATAGATAAGCATAGATGTCTGCGTGGTCCATCATGGCGTAGTCTGCAGCATCATCTATATATTCATCGACAGTGCTGTAGTCAATGTTATTCTGTGCAACAACGTTGCTGCCGGCTGTCGGCATCTCATCGCTCTTATCGTTCATGAAGAAGAGTGTAATGCTGAAAATGGCCACGCAGACACACGCTGCAGTAAGAATCAAAGAACGGAGAACGAATACTCGGGGTTTTGCAGCAGGTACTTCTATTACCTCACGTTCGGGCAGACGACTCATCAACTCGGAAGCGAAGTTTTCGAAGTAGCCATTGGGTACTCGGAAATGGTTCTCTTTTCCAACTTTGTCAAGTATGTACTTTTCTTCTTTCATATCCATATTCTTTTGTCTATATGACGAACAATAGCATAAAGGGTTTAATCATTGCTCTTTAAAAATTCGGCGATCTTCTTAACTGCAATATGATAGGATGCCTTCAAGGCTCCTTCCGTGGTTTTCATCACCTTGCTCATCTCGCTGTATTTCATCTCGTTGTAGTATCGGAGGCAGAATACGTTCTTCTGGACATCAGGCAGCGTTTGGATGGCTTCTTCGAGCATGGCCGATGCCTTATTGCCGTCGAAAAAGCGGTCGGCCATAAGGTGATTGGCAACGCCGGAATCTACATCGTCGGCACTTACCGAGACAATGTTCTTTTGGCGACGCTGGAAGTCGATGCTCTCGTTGACGGCAATGCGATAGAGCCATGTCGAGAGTTTGGAGTCGTGTCGAAAACTTCCGAGATTAGCCCATGCCTTTATAAAGACGTTCTGTAACACGTCGTTGGCATCATCGTGAGTAACAACGATACGGCGTATATGCCAATAGAGAGGCTCTGAGTATTGGCGTACCACTGTTTCGAATGCCTTTCGTTGAGTCTTTGGATCGGAAAGTTGTCGAATTATATCGTCCTCGTCGTATTTCACTTATACATTATTTATATATAATAAAAAGGAGCAGCATGTATCACACACTTACTCCCTATAAGTATAATACCATAAAAAACACATCTATTATCTCACCGATATTTTCCTAACTACACTGCCCACCTTCACAAGGTAGCAGCCCTTAGGCACACTCAAGTCGATGCATAGGCTCTGACTTTCAATCTTCATCGTCATCACATGACGACCGGTAACTGAGACTATCTCAAGAACCATACCCTGTGCACCATTTATGGTAAGCGTAGATTGGTTTATGCTGATGTCTATGGCACGGTCGCCCTGTATTTCAGTGATTGCCTCTTTAAAACTTGATGCCATGCTCTCGAACGGAACAGAAATCATCATTGCTGCGGCAAATATTGCAATAAGTATCTTTTTCGTCATAAGCATTTTCGTTTATGTTTGGTGCAAATATAGTGATTATTGTTGAAATGGCAAAATTTATTAGCAGAAAAATAAGTTTTTTTTATTTTATATGTCAAAAATGGCCATTTCGTTGGCAAGAAAACTGTTTGAGAACACTTTTGTAGCCTCGTCAAGCAATATCTTCTCATTGTCATAGCGTGCAGAGAAATGTCCGAGAATCAAACATCTCGCGCCTGCATCACGAGCTACAGTGGCTGCCTCGCCTGCCGTGGAGTGATGGTATAGGCGTGCTTTGTCAATCATATCGGCAGCGTAAGTGCTTTCATGATAGAGTGTGCTTACTCCTTTCACCATCTTCCACAATTCTGGTATGTATTTTGTATCGCTGCAGTAAGCATAGCTGCGTGGCGCGTCGGGAGGCAACGTAAGCCTTTCGTTTTCCACGACAGTTCCGTCGGCAGCGGTCCAGTCCATGCCGTTCTTGATGTTGTTGATTTGACTTACGGGAATGTCATAAAAATCTATCATTTCGCGACGAATGTGGCGTAGCGTGGGTTTTTCTGTGAAGAGGAAACCACAACACGGCACTCGGTGTTGAAGTGGTATAGTGGTGACGCTGATACTGCGGTCATCGTATATCACTTCGTTTCTCGTGGTATCGATGGGATGGAACACTACATCAAACTCTAGTCCATTGCAGAACATTTCCAACTGGCTGCAAAGCATGGGTCGCAATTCTTTGGTAGCATAGATGTGCAGTGGAGCCGTCCGGCCAAGCATTCCGAAAGTGCTTATCATGCCAATTAGTCCGAAACAATGGTCGCCGTGAAGATGAGATATAAATACAGCACTGATTTTGTTGAAGTGAAGCCTCATCTTGCGCAACTGCATCTGAGTGCCCTCTCCGCAGTCGATCATGAAAAACTTACCCCTTACCTCAACAACTTGTGAAGAAGCGTAGTGGCGAAGAGTAGGAAGTGCGCTGCCACATCCAAGGATATGTACTTTGAAAGGTTCCAACAGTCGTTACCTCCTTGAATATTTGTAGTCGTCTTCAGCATCACGATACACAAGTGAGTCGGCTCCGAGCGACACAAAGTCGTAGAGCGTCGTTTCCTCCTCAGACATCTCAATCTCGCGTGACGATGTGAGGGCGAGATGACCATACTCTATTTTCCACGTCTTATACACAATTGAACCCTGGTTGATGCTTTCGGCGATTCCGCCTTCCTTAAGGCTAATGCCCTGTATGGAGCTGCCATCGAGCGGATTTGGCATCACCCAATCGCCAAGAAGTGTCGAAATGTTGATAACCTTTGTTGCCGATTTTTTGTCAACTGTAGCCAGAATTGCCAGACGGTCGCCAGCCATTAGTCCGCCAAACACATAGTCACTATCACGCGCCAGACTAATATCAATCGACAGCGTGTCGCCACTGTCGGTAAGTAACTGAACGGTGTTCATGCCTGTTCCTTCGCAGCATATTCCGAAAATAGTACTGTCTTGAGGTATAATATTTGAGATATCAACGCTGTCGCCATCGTCTGATATCGACTGTGTCTTATTGCCACAGCTAACTATTGCCGACAATGCAGCCGACACCATTCCGATTGTAATAAATGACCTGAGATTCATAGATACTTCATTATTTTGTTATTAATTCTTTTCTTTTTCTTTGGCTTCGTTCCACAGAGCGTCCATTTCGTCGAGTGTCATCTCATTAAGAGGTTTGCCAGCTCTAATGCTGTGGGCTTCGATATAATTGAAACGACTTATGAATTTCTGGTTAGTGAGTTCCAGTGCATTGTCGGGATTCAGATGATAGAGCCGCGAAGCATTGACTACGCTGAAGATAAAGTCGCCAAGTTCAGCTGTGGAGCGGGACTTATCGCCCTTTGTCAACTCGGCTTCAAGTTCGTCAAGCTCCTCACGCACCTTTACCCACACATCGTTACGGTCCTTCCAGTCGAATCCCACATTGCGGGCTTTGTCTTGAATACGGTACGCTTTGATGAGCGACGGTAGCGATACCGGCACTCCTGAGAGCACACTCTTGTTGCCGTCTTTCTCCTTCAACTTGATTTGTTCCCAATTTTCCAATACTTGCTCTGATGTCTTAACATTGGTGAACTCGCATTCGTTTGAGTCTTCACCATACGGCAGCGGCTTTGGGTGTGGAACGCCAATCTGCGAAGGATGATATACATGTGGATGACGGAATATGAGTTTGTCAACCATTTGATTGCATACATCGGCAATGTCAAATTGTCCATTTTCATCGCCAATCCTTGCATAGAACACTATATGCAGCAATACGTCGCCAAGTTCCTTTATCTCGTCCTTGATATTGCCCTTCGTGATTGCGTCGCATAGTTCATAAGTCTCTTCAATTGTGTTGGGACGAAGGCTTTCGTTGGTTTGCTTCCTGTCCCAGGGGCATTTCTCCCTCAGTGTGTCGAGAACGTCGAGCACACGTCCGAAAGCTGCCATCTGTTCTTCGCGGGTATGTTTCATTTTGTTGTAAACTCCTCTTTGTCTTATTTTCAGCCGCTAAATTACAAATAATTTATGAAACTGCAAAAAATAATAACGTAAAAATATCCCCCTATGAAATATCGACTGACCCAAAATATAAAAAACAGTGATTTAAAGAAAAAAGAATTGGTTGTCATCACGACAACCAATCCCCCAATAAATTAACCTTAATAATCTAATACCATGAAAAACACACTGCAAATATACTAAAAATTATCATATTTGCAAGCATTTTGCTTATTTTTTCTTCGCGGATTTAACTTTTGTTGTATCTGCGAGTATTCCATTTTAAAGTTGTTAACTTTTTATTGTCGTTTTCATTAAAATATTCTTTAGGCATCGGCATTTTTGAAGGGTATATGTCCACATTGTCATCAGTTTCCGACAGCCTGAAGATATAGAATCTTTTGTTTGAACAATCGTTTACTACATACTCTTCTGGCAAATAATCCGATGCATTGAGAGAGTTCCATTTGGCAGAGTAGAAAGCTATGGAACTCTGCTGTGAATCGATACCCACCGTCATCGCTATACATATTATATAATGTGTGCTGTCAAGAAGAGAGCTGTCAGTTTTCAGTAGTCGCATTTCAAGGATAGCTGCCTGATTCAGTTTGATACGGACGTAACTGTCGTTTAGTGCTTCCATTTCCGACGTGCCCTCGAAAGAGTTTTTCACCTTTGCCGGCATTTTAGACTCAAGAAAGTCAATCATGTCAAGCCTGTTGTTATGTGTTAAGTAAGGCATCATCGAATCGGGCATTGTCTTCACTATATCTTTCATGACCATTACATCCTGTGCGTACATTGGTGACATAGCAGCCATACAGACGGCAAGCGTCAGCACTCTCCCACTCTCTTTCAATCTTTTTTTTATGCTCATAATATTCTTTTTACTTCTTTCCCAAGTGCATCATCATTACTGCTGTAAGACCAGCAGTCTCGGTACGTAATCGGCTACTACCGAGACTGACAGACACAAACCCTTCCTTGACAGCCATACGTACCTCGTCTATCGAGAAATCGCCCTCAGGACCTATCATTACGGTGATATTCTCGTCGGGTGAACAGTGTTTTATCTCGTCGAACAGTAATGTCCGGTTAATCTCTTCATAACAATGGGCAATAAATCGCCGGTCTGATTTATGAGCCGCAACGAAATCCCTGAAACTGCACATATCGTTGACAATCGGCATCCAGGCTTTACGACTTTGCTTAACAGCTGCAACAACGATTTTTCCTATCCTCTCAGTCTTTATCGAATTTCGTTCAGAGAATTTGCATCCGATAAACGACAGTTCGTCAATGCCTATCTCAGTTGCTTTTTCTGCCATCCACTCCATGCGATCCATCATCTTTGTAGGTGCAATGGCAAGATGCAGATGACCGTTCCACAGTTTGCTCTGAGGCATTTCTTCTGTAATGCGGTACATGCAGTGGTGGTTTTCAGCAAGCGTAATCTCTGCTTTGAAGAAAGAGCCGTGTCCGTCAATCAACACTATTTCGTCGTGTGGTTTCAGTCGCAGTACCCTTACGGCATGTTGTGCTTCGTCGGCAGTCAGCGCATTACATGAAGTTGCATCGGGCATAAAGAAGAATCTTGTTTCCTTCATATTCCTATGATTTGGATTCGTCGCTACACTCTGAACTACTCAATTTGCGTCGCTTCAGCTCGTCGTTGATATACTTGGCTTGACGGTAGTTTTCTGAGCGCACTGCCTCGTCTAAGGCCTTCTTAAGCTTTTCGTCCGGAAGAGTGTTTATCGGTATGGCCAGACATGACAGGTCCTGACTGTATGGAAGGCTTTGCATTCTCATCAGACTACGGTATGTATATATTGGAATGCCGGTTATTTTCATTAGTAGTACAGCATCCTCAAGGTTTATAGGTCGTTCGATAATATTTTCACCCTTTAATATCAGCGAAGTCTGGTATTTGCCGTTTTGAACGTCCCATATAAATAGTTCCTTGTCATAATCGTAGAACTTCGACATCAGCAATCCACATAGCACATCTGGCAATCGCTCTTTGTCTTTTGTGCCAGCATTAGTACACCTTCTCATCAGCATACGTGATGTGTTGACATCGCAGAACACGCTGATGGCACGTTCACGCTGTTCGTCGCAGAGAATAATAAGTCCGCCTTGACCGGAATTATTGCCGACAATCTCACACACATTCTGGAAATATAGCCTCACTCTCTCTCCGTTCATGCCTTCAACATTTCTTTGTCTGGTTTGAATAACATAGCAAACACCACTCCCACTATGAGAGCATAAAGTGCAAACGTGAACCAGCACGACTGCCAGTCGCCAATGGTATAGAAGTTTCCGTCAACCACGGTTCCTGTGGTGAAGTGGTTTATCACTTGTTGTGCGCCAAGTGTTCCGATGGTTGCCCCCACGCCGTTTGTCATAAGCATGAATAGACCCTGTGCACTTGAGCGTATCTCAGGAGTGGTTGCCTTGTCAACGAAGAGCGAGCCTGAGATATTGAAGAAATCGAAAGCCACTCCATACACAATCATCGAGAGTACGAACATCCACACGCCGCTACCCGGATTGCCGAACCCGAAGAGCCCGAAACGGAACACCCATGCGAACATGGCAATGAGCATCACGTTCTTGATGCCGTAGCGTTTCATGCAGAATGGAATTAGCAATATGCAGCACGTTTCGCTTATCTGTGACAGCGAAATAAGTATGTTGGCATGTTGTACTCCAAAGGTGTCAGCATACTCTGGCATTACGGCAAAGCTGCTAATAAAAGGATTGGCAAAGCCGTTAGTTATTTGAAGACTTACTCCGAGCAGCATTGAGAATATGAAGAAAATGGCCATCTGCTTGTGGCGAAACAACTCGAATGCCTTCAGTCCGAAAGCTTCGGTTAGGCTTTGTTTTTCGCCTCCCTTGGCAACAGGACACGATGGAAGAGTGAAAGTATAAATGAATAGAACGATGCTCAGCACTCCCGACGTGACGAACTGATTTTCGTTTGCCTGGAATTTCATGAGATCTACGAACCACATGGTGCAGATGAATCCCACCGTTCCGAACACGCGTATCGGCGGGAAGTCGCGAACGGTATCCATACCAGCCTTCGTCAGTGCGTTGTATGCCACAGAATTTGTAAGAGCAAGAGTTGGCATATAGAATGCCACGCTGACAGCATATAGTGAGAATATCGTTGAGAATTCAGCTTCCGTACCGGCAGTATGTCCGTACCATGCTGTCAGGAACATAAACACACCTGCAATCAAGTGACAAATCCCCATCATCAGCTGTGCAGGCACCCATCGGTCGGCAATGATACCGATGATGGCAGGCATGAATATTGACACTATGCCCTGCATAGAGTAAAACCACCCTATTTCTGTGCTCATCCCGATATTTCCGAGATAGCGACCCATACACGTGAGATAGGCTCCCCATACTGCGAACTCAAGGAAGTTCATCAGTGTCAAACGTATTTTCAAATTCATAGTGATAAATATATTTAGGTTATCATTCAGTTAGTTCCTTGCCTTCTTTGTATGCCCTCAAGCTGCCGTCGAAGGCCACCTTTATGTCAATGCGTCCTCCGAGCCATTCTGTGAACGCCATTTCCCGGTCGAAATGCCCGTAGCCTACAACACACCCGTTGCATAATTCCACATATCCCTGATCTATCTCCTCACGTGGAGTGACGATGGTGTTGGCAGCAACGCGCCTATTTCTTGTAACGGCGGTCATGGAATCTCACTAACTGCAGTTTGTTGACCCACATCAGTTTCATCGACTGTGTTTGTTCGTTTCCACGGTCAAGATAGATGAATCCTTTCATGCTGCGTATGTTGTGCAGAGTGTCGCCAGGAATACGCACCTGCGAGAGCCCTGTGTTGAAGATGCTTGTTGTGAATGTTGCCACACTGTCGTTGTCATATCCTACCAATACGCATGCCACACCATCCTTCGTCCCCGACTGGTAGAGGAAGATTGTCTCAAAATTGAACAGGAAGCTGTCGCCCCTGTGGTATGCTGTGTCGATTTTCTGCTCAAACGACAATCTGTTGTATGGCGGCGCAACAAAAAGGAACTCCGATGTCGGTCCGCTCCATATATTGGCAGTATCGCCATTGCTGCTGTATTGTGAGTACCTGTTTATCTCGCCTATAGAAGCTCCCAGTGACAGAGCATCATTGCTTATCCGGTCTTTGAGGTTGTGAAACACTTCTTTAAACTTCTCCGACCTGCCGTAGTAATATACAAGCGACGAGTCGAAGTCAGCCTCCGTTATTTGATGTTTCTTTAACACTGCCTGGAAATATAGCTGTGAGCGGTAGCCGTATTCATTCTGCGAGCTTTGTCGTGCCATCGCTTGGGCAACGAAATAGTCGTATAGTATATCCTCCATCTCTTCGGGCTGGATATAGCGGCTCGGAACCGATGGCTTGCAGCCAATCGCTACCATAATCACAACTATGAATACATACAACAGGTTTCTCATTTCTCAATGTCGTCGGCTTTCACCGTTTCCTCTTTTTTCGACAGACTTATCTCCGACAGTTCACTGCGGTAGAAAAAAACAAGCAGCATTACACCCACACTGATGCACGCATCTGCAAAGTTGAACACAGGACTGAAGAACACGAACTGTTCGCCCCCTATCATCGGCATCCATCCTGGCCATGTTGTAACGACAAGTGGGAAATAGAACATATCCACCACTTTTCCCATGAGGAATGGAGCATAGCCTGTGCCAAAAGGCACGAAATAGCTGGTGTAGTATTGCGATGAACCATTGAAAATGAGTCCGTAAAACATCGAGTCAAAGATGTTTCCGGCAGCTCCTGCCAGAACCATTGACAGACATATCACATACCCCAGCTTTGCACCTTTCGACACTTGACTGCAGATATACTTTGCAATGAATCCCACGGCGACAATTCTGAATAGCGATAATACGAGCTTGCTGCCTATCTCCATACCCCATGCCATTCCATTATTCTCGATAAAACATATCTTGAACCAGTCGGTGACTGAGATGGTTTCGTGAAGGGTCATGTTTGTCTTCACCCAGATTTTTATTGTCTGGTCGATAAGCAGGATGGCAACTACTATGAGCGTTGCCATCCAGCCGTCGGATATCATCTTTCTGCTCTTCTCCACTTACTTGCGACTTTGTTTCGACTCTACGCTCAGTGTGGCGTGAGGTACGGCACGCAGCCTCTCTTTAGGAATCAGCTTACCTGTAATACGATCGATACCGTATGTCTTGTTTTCTATTCTTACGAGAGCAGCCTTGAGTCCGTTGATAAACTTCTGTTGTCTCGATGCTAACTGTATCAGTTCTTCTTTCGACTGTGCTGCGCTGCCCTCTTCCAGGATTTTGTACGTTGGAGATGTGTCGTCCACGTCGTTGCCGTCTTGATTCATCAGCACCTTCATCATCTGGTCATAGTCGCGCTTGGCGAGCGAAAGCTTCTCATTGATGATGGCTCGGAACTCCTCGAGTTCTTCGTCAGAGTAACGTAATTTCTCTGCCATAATAGTTTGGATTACAAGTTATTGACAATGTTAGTTATATCTTTTCTATCTTTATGTTTAGTTTGAAGTCGTCGAATTCCACGCTTTGGCCGTCGTTGGCATTGAGAGTGAGCTCGTCTGCCAGTACCTGACGTGAGATATAGTCGCCAAATGCTTCGACGGCATTCTTCGAGGCATCGTTAGGCTCGATGCTCACACGGATGTGGTCGGTGATTTCCAGTCCGCTCTTCTTGCGGATGTTCTGGATGCGGTTCACAAGCTCACGTGCCATACCTTCGGCTCTCAGTTCGTCGGTGAGCGTGATGTCGAGAGCCACAGTAAGATTGCCCTCGTTGCCCACAAGCCATCCAGGGATATCCTCGCTAATTATTTCCACATCGGCAGCCTCGATAGTCAGCTGCTGTCCCTCTACATCTACATCTATTGTACCATGAGTCTCTAAGAGTGATATCTGCTCATGCGAGAGGGTATCGACGGCAGCAGCAACACCCTTCATGAGCTTGCCGAATTTCTTTCCCATGGTTCGGAAGTTGCACTTCACCTTCTTCACCAGAATGCCGGTACCTTCAACATACTTCACTTCTTTGACGTTCACCTCCTGCAGGAATATCTGCTTCACGCTCTCTATGGCATCACGCTGCGCGACATCTATTGGCGGAATCATCAGTGTCTGCAGAGGTTGCTTTACTTTGATGCTCTCCTTCCGTCGCAGTGCAAGCACGATGGTTGTGATGCGCTGTGCCAAGGCCATACGCTCTTCGAGATCATTGTTGACGAGTTCATCGTTATAGCGTGGGAATCTGTCAAGATGCACGCTGTCCATTTGTCCTCCGAGATCTTTATAGAGCCGGTCGGCAAAGAACGGAGCAAACGGAGCCAACAGACGGGCTACAGTCATCAGACACTCATAGAGTGTTTGGTATGCAGCAAGTTTGTCGTTGTCCATCTCCTTGCCCCAGAAGCGCTTTTTGTTTAATCGCACGTACCAATTCGACAGGTTTTCATCTACGAACTTGTCGATTAGTCGTCCTGCGCGTGTCGGGTCGTAGCTGTCCATCTCGTTCTCCACATCTTTCACGAGCGAATTGAGGCACGAGAGAATCCATCGGTCGAACTCTGGGCGCTCGTTTACAGGCAGTTGAGCTGTCTGTGTGTTGAAATTATCAACATTGGCATACATTGCGAAGAGCGAGTATGTATTATATAGTGTTCCAAAGAACTTGCGGCTCACCTCAGCCACTCCCTCTGGATCGAACTTCAGGTTGTCCCATGGTTCCGAATTGGTCATCATATAGAATCTCACCGCATCCGAACCGTACTTGTCAATCATCTCGAATGGGTTAACCACGTTGCCCACGTGCTTTGACATCTTATTTCCCTTGGCATCAAGCACCAGCCCCGTCGAAATCACATTCTTGAATGCCACCGAGTCGAAAATCATCGTGGCGATGGCATGCAGGGTGAAGAACCATCCTCGTGTTTGGTCCACTCCCTCGTTGATAAAGTCGGCTGGGAATGCCTTGTGGTCATCGATAAGCTCACGGTTCTCAAATGGATAGTGCACCTGTGCGTAAGGCATTGAGCCTGAGTCGAACCATACGTCAATCAGGTCGCTCTCGCGTTTCATCGGCTTGCCGCTTTCGCTCACGAGCAGGATGTAGTCAACGTATGGGCGGTGCATATCTATTCTGTCATAGTTTTCCTTCGACATATCGCCCGGCACAAAGCCTTTTTCCTTCAATGGGTTGTTGGCCATGATGCCTGCTTTAACTGCTTTCTCTATTTCGTTGTATAGTTCTTCCAGACTTCCTATACACTTCTCTTCGCCGTCTTCGCTGCGCCAGATTGGCAGCGGAGTACCCCAGAAGCGCGAGCGCGAGAGATTCCAGTCGTTCAGATTCTCAAGCCAGTTGCCAAAGCGACCCGTTCCCGTCGATTCCGGATGCCAGCCAATGGTGGTGTTCAGTTCGCTCATGCGCACCTTTTTCTCGGTGCTTTTGATAAACCAAGAGTCGAGCGGATAGTATAGCACCGGCTTGTCAGTGCGCCAGCAGTGTGGATAGTTATGCACATGTTTCTCTATCTTAAACACTTTGCCCTGTGACTTCAGGTCCATACAAATGCATATGTCGAGCGTCTCGTCCTTGTCGGTAAGAGTATCGTCGTAGGCATTCTTCACATAGCGTCCGGCAAACTTCTGCCACTCGCTGACGTTCATGTATTTAGCGACGAAAGCTTCGTCCAAGTCTTCAACCTTGAAGTATTTGCCCTGTAGATCTACTACTGGGCGCTCATTACCTTTCTTGTCTATGAGCACGATAGGACAGATTCCTGCTTTCTTTGCCACGAAGGCATCATCGGCACCGAAGTTGGGTGCGATGTGCACGATACCTGCACCGTCTTCCGTAGTCACATAGTCGCCTGGAATTACGCGGAAAGCTTCGCCCATCGGCTTAATCATCGGCATCAGCTGCTCATACTCCATGCCCACGAGGTCAGTTCCCTTGTAATGTTCAATCACTTTCCAGGGAATGATTTTGTCGCCCTGATTGTAGGCACTGAAGTCACCATCCCTACCCTCTTCTTTGAAGTAAGCGCTGACGCGAGCCTCGGCCAGAATAACGGTGATTGGCTTTGCTGTGTAGGGGTTGAAGGTCTCGATGGCCACGTAGTCAATCTTCGGTCCTACGCAGAGGGCGGAGTTAGCTGCGAGTGTCCAGGGGGTTGTCGTCCAAGCCATGAAGTACCAGTCCTGACGGTCCTTTATCTTAAAGAGAGCCGTACATGTCGTGTCCTTCACGTCGCGATAGCAGCCGGGCTGGTTCAGCTCGTGGCTTGAAAGTCCGGTGCCTGCGGCTGGGCTGTATGGTTGAATAGTGTAGCCTTTATAAAGCAGTCCTTTCTCGTAGAATTGCTTCAGCAGCCACCACAGCGTCTCGATGTATTTATTGTCGTATGTGATATATGGGTTGTCGAGATCGATGAAGTATCCCATTTTCTCCGTCAGCTCTCGCCATTCAGCTGTAAACGTCATGACGTTGTCACGGCACTTACGGTTATAGTCTTCAGTTGAGATATATTTGTTGCTCTCCTTGTTGTCGATGTCGGCCTTGGTGATTCCGAGCTCCTTCTCCACTCCGAGTTCCACGGGTAGTCCATGGGTGTCCCATCCTGCCTTGCGCTTCACCTGGAATCCCTGCATGGTCTTATAGCGGTTGAAAGTATCCTTCAGAGCACGTCCAAGAACATGGTGAATACCCGGATGTCCATTGGCCGATGGCGGTCCTTCGAAGAATACGAACTGCCGACATCCCTCCCGCTCCTTTATTGAACGTTGGAAAATGTCGTTTTTCTGCCATTCGGCAAGCACTTCCTTGTTAACCTCTGTAAGGTTTAATCCCTTGTGTTCGGCGAATTTTTTTGCCATTTTATTATACGTTAATATTATGTGTTCAGATTTTAGTGCGCAAAGGTAGTAATTTTTCCCCAATTCTCAAAATAAATCTGTCGGAAATTGCTTTGCGCCCTCGTCGAGGGTCAGTTCATACACTCCCGATGGAACGGTGCGCTTTAGCACCTCCAGTGTGATGTCCTTTCCAACAACAATGCCATAAGAGCGCAGTACAGCCTCCACCGTTTTCCGGGCCAGTTCGGGATGGTTGTTCTCCTGGCTGAGATGACACAGCCATACCATTTTCAGTTTCTCCGTCATGTTTTCGGCTATGGCAACTGCACACGATTTATTGCTCAGATGTCCCGTGGCCCCGAGAATTCTCTCTTTGAGGTACTCTGGATAAGGTCCGCTCATCACCATTTCTTCATCGTGGTTTGCTTCCATTACGAGATAGTCGGCCTGTGCAATTACTTCTTTCATCTCGTCGGTGACGATTCCGGCATCAGTGATGAGACAGAAAGTGATGCCCTCGCATTCTATCTTATAGCCCACATTGTCACTGCTGTCGTGAGGAACGGAGAACGGTGTTACGCGAAAACATCCCAGCTCTATCGGCTGTCCGCATTCCAGTATGCGAGCATAATGAGGGTCGATTTTCTTCTTCACGCAGTAGTTCTTCCCTATCCCGACATGCACTTTTCGTGTAGCATATACCGGCAGATGATAGTCGTTGCTGAAGACACCCACCGACTTGATATGGTCGGCATGGTCGTGAGTGATAAGCACATAATTAACCTTCGCAAGGCTCAGACCATAGTCTCTGAAGTATTTCTTCAGCGTGCGTATTCCTATTCCTGTATCTATCAGCAATCCGTCTGTCGCGGTAAATAAATAATAGCAGTTTCCGCTGCTTCCGCTTCCAAAGGATATAAATTTCAGCATTTCAATTTCAAAATTTCGCGCAAAATTACGCAAAAAAGCTGGTATAACCAAATCTATCCGTCATCTTAGCAGATAATTTAACACAGATAAACATCAGAACGGCATTCCTACTGCGAAATGGAATGCGAAATCGCGGCTGAGCTTCGGGTGAATTATTGGGAAATGGTCTTTTGAGGTTTCGTATGCAGGATTGACGGCCTTCATACCCATGTCGAACCTGACGATGAAGAAGTCGAAGTTGAAGCGTATTCCAAGTCCGTAGCTTGCTGCAAGTTCCTTTAGGAAGGTGTCAAAACGGAACTGTCCTCCTGGCTGTTCGTCGTATGCCCTGAGAGTCCATATGTTTCCTGCATCGACGAAGAGTGCTCCGAAGATTTTCCAGAACAGGTGTGCCCGGTATTCCACGTTCAGGTCGAGCTTCATGTCGCCCGTCTGGTTAATGAAGTCGATGTTTCCGTCTTTGCGTACATATCGTCCCGGACCAAGACTCCTCACCGACCACCCTCTGACGCTGTTAGCACCTCCGGAGAAATACCTTTTCTCGAATGGCAGTACGGTGCTGTTGCCGTATGGGTATGCTATTCCGAAACCTGCGTGGAGTACGAGTTCTGAGTTATAGCCGAAGCGAATGTTGCGAGTATATTCGATGTCGCCCTTTACATACTGTGCGTATGCAATCCTCGCCACCTTGTACTGCCCCATGTCGTTCTTTGAGAAGTGGAACATCCGTGCGGCTGCATTGAGCACGTTTCCGGCTGTTTCCACATTGGCTTTGATGGCATATCGACCGTTGTTGTACGCGTAGCCGAAGCCTATTTTCATAATGAGCAAATCTTCGTAATTGTATCTCAGTATGGCATTTCGGCTGCTCGCGTCGTCGAGATAGTTGGTCTTGAACGTTTCTGAAATCCAAGGCATTGAGATGAAGTTCAGGTCGAGCAGGTCGATTTGGTATCGGTCATGGTGGTTGTCGTCGTTCCATCTGTATTTCCATGCCATTGCGAACACTCGTCGATGGTATTCCGGGCGATTCTGCAGGTCGTATAGAAGCGACACTTGTGACGTGGCGTTGATTCTGCGTCGGAAGCTCTTTGAGAGGAATGGGGCGATGAATCGCGGGAACATCAGGTTAGTCTCTATGCTATACTCAAGGAAGTTCTGGTTGGAATATCCTTCAAGTCCACGTATTGCCTCGTATGCTCCCCTGAGCTTCACGCTCAGCTGCTCAGAGCCGTGGAAGAGGTTTCGGTTCTGGTACGCCAGCGTGGCGGCAGCACCGAGGTCGCCTGCGGTATTGGTTCCTTCAGGCTCGAAGCTGATGGTATGCGGCTTGTTGGTGCTAAGCTGTATCTTGCAGTCGAGTTCGTGTGTTGCCGGGTTTTCGTCGAAGCTGATATTGGTGTATTTCACTGCCTGTAGCCGCCCGAAGTGGTTGTATGTCTGCTGAAGTTTCTTTGCCGAATACATCTGTCCCGGTTCAATGAACGTATTGTTGTGTATCACCTTTCGTCTCAGTCTGATTACGGAGTCGCCCGGCTGTCCGCTGAGATAGCTGACGCTCCTTATGGTGTATTGCGGATGTGGCGCATCGTCAATGTTGTTTGTGTGGTAGTTGTGCAGCACGAGCGTAATGTCGATGTCACGGCTTCCTCGCACGGTGTCGGCTATATAGGTGATATAGTCTTTATGGAAACGGTAGTAGCCGATGTTTGTCAGCGCATCGGTTATCCTCTTGCGCTCGTTGTTCAGCTCTACAGCCGAGAATTTCATACGTCCTCTGTTCTCTAACGTCAGCACATGCATCCCCCTCAGCATTCCCTCCAAAGCCTTGTCGCGGATGTCATACTTCACGCTGCGGATAAAGAATGGCTCCCGGGGATGGAGCACATAGTTTACCCTCATCTTCTTTCCTTTTGTTTTGGTGAAGACATCTACGGTTGCTGCCAGATAGCCTTCGTTCTGCAGTTCTGCACGGAGGTCGTCGCACGCCCTTCGCGTCAGCATGGAGTCATAGATGACCGGAGCCTCACCAATCGATCTGAGCACTCTGCTCATCCATGATGAGTCGCGTCCTGAGAGCGAATAGGTGGCAAGTGGTATTTTCAGAGTTGAGAACCAACGTGAATTGCCCGTCTGCCTGAGGTAGTTCTTCAGCTGCAAGGTGTTGATGTCCTTGTATTTGCCGTCAACGCTGACCTCTACCTTGTCGAGCAGATAGCTGCCATCGCCAACGAATTTTGTCGTTGAGCATCCGGCAGCAATCATGGCAGCGCTCAGCATCTGTGCTATTCCCCTAAGTCTCATGGTCATGACGGGCTGTGCCTTCTGTTAGTTATTTTGTCTGCATCGTCACCTTTACCGGCTTCAGTCCGTTGGCAGAGGCAGTGAGCACCACCTTGCCTGCTACTGGTCGGGAACGCAGGATGACGGTACAGGTGCCGTTGAAGAGATTGCGGTTGTCGGCATCCATCATCTCATTGCTGTTGATGTCGCCATTGACCACACCCACGATGTCGGCCTCGCCCTCAACAGTAAACTTGACGTTGCGTGTGTCACCTTGGCAGCAGCGCCCCTTGGCATCAACGGCTGCGATGCGTATGTGCTGAAGGTCGGTACCGTCGGCACGCCATTGGCTGTTGTCGCTCTCGGCCGTTAGTTTCTTCGTCGCTCCGACAGTTTCTATCCTGTGGCGAGCTACAATCTTGCCGCCAGATTTTGCCACTGCCTCGCAGTAGCCGTCCTGATATGTCACGTCATTCCAACGTATCTGGTTGCGTTCCTTGGCATTTTTGCGGTTATTGGGTTTCGTACCTATGCTCTTGCCGTTGACGATGAGTTCCACCTCGTCGGCATTGGTGTATGTCACGAGACTGAGTTTCTTGTCTGGCTGGCGGTTCCAGTGGTCGCTCATGCCTTCGTTGCCGGTCTGCACTCCGTTCCACATCATGTCGCCCTTCTTGTCGATAATGCCGATATGCACCACCGGCTCGTCGGGCTTGAACATACTGCGCATGAGGTATGCCTTCGGCTTTGGTTCAAGGTCGATGTAGAAGCAGCCCTGGCTCCATCCCTTGGCGGGCCATCCCTGACTCTCGCCGAGATAGTCGATAGCTCCCCAGTATGCCAGACCAATCACCTGGTCAAGATTCATCTCGTAGAAGTTCGGTCCCATGGCAGCCATGGTAGCTTCGCTCTGATAGAACTTCATCCAGGGGAAGCGCTTGTAGTCGCCGGGGAAGTACATATATCTGTAGTTATATGCCTGAACATCGGTCACCATGGCAAGGTCGCATGGCAGCGAGTCGGTTTGCCAGTTACGGTAGCGTGGATGCATGGCTGTAGTCACCAAGCGTGTTGAGTCGTAGCGGTTGATTAGTGTTTTCTGTAGCTTGAACATCGTCACTCCAAAGTCGTTGAACGGCTGGTTGGGGTCTTGTTGCAGCTCGTTGCCGAGGCTCCACATCACTACCGACGGAGAGTTTCTGTCGCGTTTCACCCACTCGGGTACGTCATATTGCCACAGCTGTTCGAACGCCACGCGCCCACCAGTGTGCTGCCGTGTCCACTTGTCGTAGAGCTCATCGACCACGAGCATTCCGTATTTGTCGCACAGCTCGATGAACTCGCGGCTGTAGGGGTTGTGGCTGGTGCGTATGTGATTCATACCGAACTCTTTCATCAGCTGTATGCGCTTCTCTATGGCGCGCGGATAGGCAGCGGCACCGAGAGCTCCGAGGGTGTGGTGGTTGGCATACCCCTTGAGGAGCACTTTACGGCCGTTAAGCTTCATTCCGAACGTCGGACCATATTCTATAGTACGTATGCCGAAATGGTCGGTATATTCGTCGGCAATGCTTCCGTCATCACGCAACAGACGTGCTACAACGGTATAGAGACGGGGTGTGTCGGTGTCCCACAACTGAGGGTTGTCTATCTTCACGTCAGTAGCGGCCATCACTTCCACAGTACGCGCCATGCGGTGACGTGGAAAGCTGTTGACGGTCTCACCAACCTGACGACCGTCGGGGTCGTAAATACTGACGCTGATGCGGGCATCCTGCCGAGTACGGTTGGTAAACTCGGCCTTCACGCTGACATATTGGTTGTCACGTGTGGTGATATAGAGCGGATAACGACCGAAGAAATAATCCTTCGATGTAGCGATGAGCTTTACTCCACGAAACAGTCCGCCGCCGGTGTACCAGCGCGAGTTGTTGGGCTCGCGAGTGTCGGCCATCACTGCTATGACATTGTCGCGGCCTGTCTTCAGCTTGTCGGTCACGTCAATCTCAAACCCTACATAGCCATAGTCGGTTTTGCCCACATGCTCGCCGTTGAGATATACATCGCCCACATACATGATGCCTCCGAAGTCGAGCAGCAGACGCTTGCCCTTGAGCGAATCGGCGGGTGTGAGATGGAAACGATACCATCCACGGCCCATTTCCTTGAAGCCACGGCTCGACAGACGGCTCTTGATATTAGCGGCAGCATCGCTGTTGTCGGGACGTTCCGACGGGTCGGGTTCAACCCATGGCTGGTGAATCTGGAAATCGTGGGGCAGATTGATTTTCTGCCAGCCGCTGTCGTCGAAACTCGCGCCCTCTGCACCTTTTACATCGCCTGCATGGAAACTCCAGCCGAAGTTCAATGGCACTACCACTCTCACGCTTTTGGCAGCATTTACCACCGATATCGCCAGTAATGCCACAAACACAATAGTCAATTTCTTCATTGTTTCAATTGTAGATTAGTTTTCTTTTATGGGGCAAAGGTACGGAATTTTTCCGAAACGTCCAAATAAAAGTCTAAAAGGTTGGCTTTTTTCCAAATTATAGTGTCCGCCCGAGCGACAGCATTTCTGCGTTTTCAGAATTCCCGTCGTTCTGAACGTCAGCATTTCCGCGATTTCAGAATTCCCGTCGTTCTGAACGTCAGCATTTCCGCGATTTCAGAATTACCGTCGTTCCGAACGTCAGCATTTCCGCGATTTCAGAATTACCGTCGTTCCGAACGTCAGCATTTCCGCGATTTCAGAATTACCGTCGTCTGAAAACCGCCCTGCTTCAACGCCGCTTTCCTTTGATTATTACATAAATAATAACAGGTGCCCCCATCAGTGGGGTGACAGCATTGAGCGGTATGATTCCACTGTCGCCTGGCAACACGCAGATGATATTGCAGACAAGGGCAACAACGGCACCGGCAAGCATCGTGGCAGGCATAAGAATGCGATGGTCGTCGGTCATGGTGATAAGTCGCGCAACATGAGGCACCGCTAAGCCAATGAACGCTACAGGGCCGCAGAAAGCCGTGGTTACGGCAGAAAGAATGCCGGTGATGAGCAACAGGCGGTTGCGCACGCTGTGAGTATCTACGCCAAGGTTCTCGGCATATTGCTCGCCTAAGAGAAGGGCGTTGAGGGGTTTGATGAGCAGCAGTGAACCGAAGAGCCCAAGAATGCTGACAAAGGCAAAGACCGGCATCTGCTGCATAGTGACGCCTCCGAAATTGCCCAGTCCCCATACCATGTAGCTCTGTACTCCCTGCTCGGTTGCGAAGAAATTCAGGAGCGAAATCGACGACGAAGCGAGATAGCCAATCATGATGCCTATGATAAGCAGCATGACGTTGTTGCGCACAACAGTGGCGAAAAACAGAATTAGCGCCATGACCGTCATGGCACCGACAAAAGCCGCAAAGAGTATGGCAGCAAAACCGGTGAGAGTGAACGAGCCGGCCGAGACGCTGCCGCCAAGAAGCAGCATCACGAGTGCAACGCCCAGCGATGCTCCGCTGTTGATGCCGAAGATGCTCGGACCGGCCAGGGGATTTCTGAACGCTGTCTGGAGCATCAGTCCGCTCACGGCTAACGACGCTCCGCAAAGCACAGCCGTCATTGCCTGAGGCAACCGGCTCTGCAGTACGATATACTGCCACGACTTACGCTGACTCTCGTCGCCAAGGAGTATCGCCACGACATCGCGCAGCGGTATATCGATGGCTCCTACCACAAGACTCAGTGCAAACAGCAGGACGATGACAACGGACAGACACATCAACTTGACTCTCATTTCACAATTCGCGTAAAGTAGGTCGTGGCACCGAGGTTGATGTCAGGATGCGACATTATGATGAAGTCGCGTAGCAGGGTGTCGGGATGGAACGGCGTGTCCTCGTAGAATGTAGTAGTGGCAGTATTGCAGCCATACACCTCGCCGCTGCGAAACGCACGAAACTGTGCATAGCTGGCATTCTCTGATAGCAGCGACTCAAACGTAATCGGTTCGGGAGCGTTGTAGCGGAATGCCCATACATCGGCATTGCCCGACTGCTCGAACACACTTTCAAACGGTAAAGCCAAGCTTCCGCTGTTATCGTTTGTGCTCCACGGATAGACGGTGTTGGCATCCTGAATGAGCTTGCCGATAGTGCTATGTCCGCCTGGTACATACCATACTGAGCCTGTCATTTTGTCCATAGTCATCGAACGTCGCACGTCGGAATGCTTAGCAATGACCATCAGCTCATGGTAGCGCCGCTCAACACGGCTAAAGATGCTGTCGGCCTCGCGCTCAGCACCGAATAGCATACCATAGAACTTCATCCATTCTGCACGTCCGAGAGCCGATGTCTCCATATAGTCGGCTGTCTCGATGATTGGGATATTCAGCTCCTCTACCCTGCCGTAGCCTCCGCTGTTTTGGAACGGCGAGAGGAATATGGCGTCGGGCTGGAGGTCGATAATCTTCTCAAGCGTAGGAGAAAGACCGCTGCCGCAGTCAATAATCCGCCCGGCATTGCACTCTTGCCGGATATAGTCGTTGTTGATATATCTCAACTCGCAGATGCCGGCAATATTTTCCTTGCGATTCATGGCTATGACCAGACCACAATGCACGCTCGTTGCCACTATGGCACGCTGGAGCGGAGTGCGCACCACAGTCCCCTCGGGAATGCCGACAGGCATTTCGCTGTCACGGGGAACGAGTATGTATGTATGAAGCACCTTGCCGCTGTTCCACGGGTCTGAAAGGCGCACCACGGTATAGCCATCGTGAATGGTGGCAGCGATATGCTCGGCATACTTGAACGCGAGGCTGTCGCCACCACCATTTGAAGATGAAGTGCTGCCGCCTTTGCATGAGCATAAGACGGCAAGCACTGAAACAAAATATATAATAATACGAGTCATCAATTATATATTACCTCAACTCAACGCCTGTGTTGAAGAAGATAGAGCATATGCCCACACCAACAGAGAATGTGCCTTTGACAGAGAAGTCGGCTCCGTAGTGGGTAACGGTGCATGGATCCTTATAGCTGGCATAGCCGCCCTTGTCCTGTTGTGCTGCGATGAAGATGTCGCCAGATACAGGGTCAACACCGATAGCTGCAGGATGGGCAATATCGATCTTGTCGTTGAGCTTCTGGCTCTGGCCAGTGGCAATATTGTAGCTGTAGAAGTCAACACCGGTGGCTCCATAGGGAGCACTGGCAGTATAGATGATGCCGTTGGCATAGCCCATTGTAGTTCCTTCGCACACTTTGCTCACTGCGCCTGCGGCCGTCACCTTGCGTACACCAGTGCCAAGCTGATTCCAAGAGTCGTCGTAGGTGCCGTAGTCGAGATAGTAGATGTCGTTGCCTGATGCAACTATCGAATTGGGATTGGTAATAAGTTCGTCCTTTATCTCGGTAACATTACCGGTAGAAAGGTTGATCTTCGACAGCGAGGCATTGCCGTAGCCATAGTCGGAGTTGCACACGTAGAGATTGCCGTCGTCGGTGATGGCAAGACCCTCGGGATAGCTGCCTACGTTGTATGTCTTCTGGAGTGTGAAAGCTGTGGTGTCGATCTTAGCAACTACCTTGCCGTATGTGGTGAAATATAAACTGCCGCCGTCGGCAATGATGTGACGTGGGCTGATACCGGCTGCAGCGCCAAGCATGTCGGTAGTAGATATGCGTGTGATAATCTTCATAGTGTTCTTGTTGCATACGAAGATGGTGTTTTCGTTGTCAACAACGATATAAAGTTTGCTGCCATAAACGATACCGTCGTTGGCTGTCAGTCCAAGTTCTATACCATTGGCCGTCTCGAACGGAGTAAGCATGGCGGTACCCTTTGCATAGTCATAATAGGCCAGATTACCCATGATGCTTGCGCTCTTATTGCCGGAACCGATGAAGAATGCACCGTTACTAACCTCTACAGGAGTGGGAATGTATGGAGCGGGGTCGTCGCTGCCACACGATGTGAATGTCAGTGCAGCAATCAGAAGTGCTGCGATGCTTGATAAATGCTTTTTCATTTTTTGTTGATTGATTTTAAATGTTATATTTAATTGTTACAAGATAATTCCTGCGAGGCATGGGATAGAACGATACTATTTCATATTGTTTGCCGAAAAGATTCTTCAGGTCGAGACGTACATGGAGATTATGACGAGCCAGACGGAAGTCGTGCCAGGCAGTAATGCCGAAGTCCCAGAAACCGTCAATCTCTGTTCCCCTATAGTGCTCGTTGTTTGCCCAGCGACTGCTGATGCCGTAGCCGTGAAACGACAGGCTCACCCAAGGGTTTTCGTATCCAATGGAAAAGCTCGCGCTGTTGCGTGGAGTATAGGCCAGCTGCTTGCCGTAGTCTGACGACTCACTGTCAGCACGGTTCTCGGCAATGATATGACTGTAGCCGGCATCGGCCGTGACTGCATGGCGGCCGTTGAACCGGTGGGAAAATTTCAGTGTGAAGTCGGCACCATACGATTTTACCCGTTCGATGTTGACACATGTCCACACAAACATATTATGCGGCATGGCAACAATCTTGTCTTTCACGTGGTTGACATATCCGTCGGCTGTGATGCGTGCCGTGGTATGACTGCCGAAATGATGCTGCCACGTCAGTCCGAGGTTGAACTGGTCGGTGGCTTCGGGCTGAAGGTCGGGATTTCCGTAGTGGAAATAATAGTTCTCGTTGAACGTCGGAGCACGGAATATGTTCTTATATGACACACGCACGAAAAAATCGTAGTTGTTGACGAGGCGATAGCTCAGCGACAGCGACGGTGATAGGCGGCGCATGTTGCGGGCCGACTCTCCATTGCGAGAGTCGTTCAAGTAGAGCGACCACAGCAGGCGTGCCATCACCGTGAGGCGACGGCCGGCATACTTCGCCGTGAAACTTTGCAACACCGTATGACGATAGGGCCTGACGTCGGTCTTCAGACTGCTGTTGAGGTTATTGAAACTGTAGTCGGCCGAATAGTCGAACGACAGATGTTCCGTTGGGGCATAGAGCAGGCTGGCCGTGGCATACAACTCACGCTGCCAGTAGGCTCCGTCGTTGAAACCGTTGGGCATCAGCGGGTCGCGATAGTCAGATGCCGACCAATTGAACTTTGCCATGGTTTTCAATGACAAACTGCTGCCAAGACGCGACAGCCAGTGCAGTTGGGCAAAGAAGTTTCGGTCGCGCAGACGGTCTTCGCATAGATTGGTATAATAGCGCACCTGACCCGGCAGTTGACGGTCGTTGTCATAGTAATAGAGCTTCAACGAAACTCGGTTGGCGCTGTCGGGATGCCACGCCACGTTCAGCTCGCCGTGACCGCTATTCATGCGGCTGTTGACACGACGTTCCTCTGTTGCTACACTGATGTTGCGCAGAGTGAAGGGATAGTCGTTCTCGGCATAAGTATATTCGCCCGAGAGTGAGAATGCAAGCTTAGGCGATACGCTCTGCTCGTAGCGAAGAAAAGGAGTGACGTAGCCGAAAGAACCGAACTTTACCTGACCTGTAAAATGAGGGTGCAAGTCGTTCGATGGCAAACGTATAGTGTTGATGCTCAGATGCGAGGCATTGGCTGCCTGACGTGCAGGTATGAAGATATCGTCGTTGTCGCCAACCATCAGCTGAAGGTTTTCAACATTGTCGAGTGAATAGCGTGAGAGGTCAATCTCGCCACTTTGACAGTCGCTCAGCATCACACCGTCATAGCTTACGCCGGTATGTTTCGAACCGAAGCCTCGCACGCTGACGGTCTTCATACCGCCCGCTCCGCCATAGTCGCGAAGATTAATGCCGGGCATGCGGTGCATTGCATCGGCAATATCGGTGATGCCCATGCCTACCATCTCCTCGCGCCCGAGAACATGAAGAGGAGCGGTGCTCGTGACGGCATGATGACCACGAGTCTCTGTCACCTCAACTCCACTAATTTGATAAGTGCTGTCGGTGATACTGTGTCTTGCTGTCTGTGCCGGAACACTTTGTATGCACACACACAGAAATACCATTGCAATGGCTCTCTTCATATTCTTACTTACTTTCATTTTTATTGCTTGCGTCTAACCCAAGAGACAACAGGCATATTCTCAAAGCCAAATGGCAGGTATTCTGACTCGTTGCCGGCATTGCAAACGTCTTCCCGATTTCATCGTCTATCCATCAGTGACTATTATGTTTGCGCCGTAAAAGACAACTCACAGCAGCTGGACTGTCCGGGAGTTACACCCGATTCCCTGATTCATTAGCGGTTGCAAAGTTACAAAGATTCTTTATAATATCCAAATTCTTTGCTGGAAAAATTTGTTTTTCAATGATATTTATACTACCTTTGTGGGCAAAATAACATTTTATTCATGAATATTTGCATCGTTACAGGGGCGCGTCCAAACATAATTAAGGTTGCTCCTATTGTAATTGCCATCGAACGGCACAGAGAAAGCGGCAGCGACATCAATGTACAACTGGTTTATACCGGCAGAGCCGATGACAACGATTTGGAAGCATCGCTTTTCGACGATCTCCAGTTGCGACATCCCGACTTCTTTCTCGAAGCCGACAGCAACAGTATGAACGAACTAACGGGAATGGTGATGCTGCGTTTTGACCGTTATCTCGACAATCACGCCACCGATATCGTCGTAGTCGTTGACGATCTGGCCTCGACCATGGCAACGGCGATAGTAACGAAGAAAAGAGGCTTGAAACTGGTACACCTCGTGGCAGGCACACGTTCGTTCGACATCAACATGCCGAAGGAGATAAACCGGCTGGTCATCGACGCACTAAGCGACATACTATTCACCGCCGGCGACGGAGCCAGCAGCATAGCCACACGCGAAGGAGCCGAGTTGAGCAAGATATACAATGTGGGCAACATCCTAATGGACACGCTGCGAATGAATGCCAACAGGTTCAGGCGGCCTCAATGCATGGACACGTTGCATTTAGCGGAAAACGGATACATTGTGCTGACACTGAACCGTAAGGCACTGCTCAACGACGATATTAAACTGATGCAGCTGCTGTCAACACTGACAGCAAAGACTCGTGAAGCAGGAATACCCGTGCTAGCACTGCTACGAGGCTCAACGCTGGAAAAGGTGAAATCCGTGTGTGGCGACAGCTTGGCATACTTAGGTCCACTGCCATATCTGGAGTTCGGCTATCTAACCGCCCACGCAATGGGCATTGTCACCGACTCTGGAAATGTAGCCGAGGAAGCCACGTTCAACAATATACCATGTATCACCCTCAACAGATATACAGAGCATATAGAAACCGTGAAACTGGGTACGAACGTGCTTACAGGCGAAGACAGCAAACTGCTTGGCGACAAACTCACCGACATGCTTGCTGGCAGATGGAAGAGTGCGTCGCTGCCCGACCGATGGGACGGACGTACGGCAGAACGCATGGTGCAAATACTGATGAAAATGTAAAAAAGGCTCGCTTCACAGCGAGCCAATTCTATCTAAACTAAACAAATACTTTATGAATTTCATTCACATTTCCGGCATTTTCCCTTACGCTCGCAGTAACGCTCACACTGGGCACAGATGTCGTAGCCAAGCATTGCACCGAGAATGAAGTCCTCCTCGGGCGTGAGCTGGCTGAGCGGACGGGTAACTATCAGGCGTATGGCATCAAGACATTCCCTGCGCCCGAAATACAGATTCATGCGATTGTTGCCTACAGGCTGAAGTATATAGTTGATGTGCTGATGTTCAAGTCGCTGAACGGCAAATTCCTCATACTTCTTGTTGAAAGTGAAAAGCACCATCTGGCGAACACCCTTCTTGTACTCATAGATGTGATTCATGAGCACTTTCATGTCAACTGGAACCTTCTCTGACGCAACAACCATAATTCTGTTTTTCTTTTGATTCTTTCACTCTTCTGACGATGGATACGTCTGTTTCCTACTTCAATTCTCCTTTGATTGAGTCAATCCAGGTGTCGATGCGCTCATCGGTCTTGTCATCCTCGTTGACATCGTCGAGGGCAAGTCCGACAAAACGACCGTCAACAACAGCGGCGGAATCGTCGAAAGTGTAGCCGTCAGTGCTTACAGAACCTACGACAGTTGCTCCGGCACACTTGACAGCCTCGTATAGTTCGCCCATAGCACCGCAAAACGTGTCACCATAGCTTTCGCAGTCGCCGCAGCCGAACAGGGCAACGGTCTTTCCGCTGAGGTCGGCATCCTTCAAAATGCTGATGCCATCATACCAGTCGTCTTGAAGCTCGCCGGCACCCCATGTCGATGTTCCAAGGATAAGATTCTGGTTCTCCGATACTATGTCGGCATTGAAATCCTGAACATTGATTGACTCTACACATAACTTCGAAGCTATCTTTTCGGCGATTGCTTCACATGTTCCCGTTGAGGAACCGAATACTACAATTGTTTTGTCCATTTTTTTATTTCTTGTTACTTTGTGGTTATGTTTGTGATTCCGACTGCAAAGGTAATGAGAAAAAACTGTGAAAACAATACCTAAAAGTTATGGTTTAAAAGAAAACGAACATGAAACTGTAATAAATTTGAATTAATAGGATATAAAACAATATCAGATGGGAAGCATTGCTAATACCCGAAATTAATGAGTCGTAAACGGCAGTGAGAGTCATACGGCCGGAAACAAGGCTGAAAGTGACGGCAAAGACAATCACTCCGAGCAATACAATCGGAACAATGCTGGCACTGAATGGCGACGGAAACAGTGAACCGCTGACACTGAGCAACACGGCGTGTGGAACAAATGCCAGCATTGCTATCACTGCTATATATATAATAATAAGTACGCACGCGAGGCGAAGCGCCATACGGTCGCGATAAGACAGCGGACGACGAAGTGTCAACAACTGAGACCTGGCTACACCCCAGGCACTCGATGCCAGAATAATCCATACGAGTACCGGACTGGCAACCCAATCGACCCATTGACCGAAATACCAGCGCACACCCTCGCTGCTAATAAGACTGCTGATACCGGAATCGGGCATTACGGCACTGAGAAGCCATGACACAAGGATGAGCAACAACTGTATGCCAATCAGCGATACTGCAATATATGGCAAACTACTCCGCATCTGGTTCAAGATTGTCAATGTCGAGGATTCTAAGCTCAAGCGCACGTACGACAAGGCGTGTGGCATTGATGCCAAGACGGCCGTTGCCGTCAGGAAACAGTTTCTGAACAAGCTCGTTTTGCCGCTTCTCAAGACTCTTCACACCGAAAGGCATGCCACGAAGATTGGTTATTTGTTCTTTGGTATAGCCAAGGGCAAGATGACGCAGGAAACGTTCGTCGTACTCGTCAATCTCGTAATCCACCAAAGCCTCCTGACGTGCAAGCTGACTACTCACGCTATGCTTGAAACGCTCAACAATCTTCTTTAATATGGGCTCGTTAAACACCAGCTGCTTGCCTTCCATCACTGAGCGTACATCACTGCGTGTGAGCAACTCGCCTGTCTTCAGGATAATGCCGTCGGCACCGGCATCGAGAACATCAACCCACAGCTTCTCGTTGAGTATCTCGCCGGTGAAAATGAGAATCTTTACATCGTGGTGCATTTCTTTCGTCTGACGGCATATCTCTACACCTATGGTTGTACTGCCACCAAGCCCGAGGTCAAGCAGAACGAGGTCGGGCAGCTGCTTCTTCAGCAGTCGCCAATACTCTTGCTCATTCTCTGCCGTACCTATAATCTCGGCTTCTGGAATGTCGTTACGCACTATACCTTCTGTGCCTTTCAGTTCGAGGGGCACGTCCTCTACAATTATCACACTAAAACGATTCATCATACTATTTTACTATTTGTTACTCCGCGGGAGAATTATTCTGATTACTACCAAACGGCCTTCGCGCCCAGCTGCAATTCCGCAACCTCGACGATTGGTAGCCTCGCCGTGTTCACGTACTATCTGGCGACAGATGAGATATGGAATATTCTGCGGCTTAGGAGTAAAAAGCGTGGCAAGTTCCTCGGCTGTTAACGACAATCGTGGCATCGGAACAATCATCTCAGCGTATCTCGCACCATCGCTTCGCTGTGTATCAACAGCCTCGATCCTGACATCACGCTCGGCTCCCCCACCCTCTCTGAGAAGAATCTCTTTCATATAGCCAAGCATCTCTGCATCGCCAAGGATGCCGTTGTTAATAGAGCCGATATGAATCTTTATGCGCTCTATCTGACGCATTGCCTGCTGACTAAGCAGGCAATACAGGTCGCGATAATATGCCACAACCTCACGTAGTGCATCCATGTTGACGCTATGCTCATCAACGAGCTGGCGAATGCGTGACGGATAGTACATCGTTTCGTGCTTTAGGGTTGATAGGCAATTGTCGAGCACAGAATTGCTGACATGAAGCATGTTTACTTCATACTCAGCACGCCGCAATTCGTCTTCTGCCAATTCCATATTGACATCCTTCTGCTCACGCAACTTGATGGAATCGTTGAGGGTACGCACTATCTCTTCGACCACACGTTGCAACTCGTCAGGATATTCTTCGTGGGTAAGCGGTTCTATCTGTGATAGTTTCTGGCGGGCACTGCTGTCGCCCAACAGTATCTCGTTGACTGTCTTGATACGCTCAACGCAAAAACGATAATAAAGTCGGTGACGATAATAGAGCAGATAATATCCTGGCGGTATCAGGATAAGCATGATGACAAGTATGATGACGGCTATCGTCTTGTTGGTTTGCGAACGGCTCATCATACGGCAATAGCCGGCAAGAGTGTCGTCGGCACTCAGCTCCTTGAAGAGCTGAGTATATACCTTATTATTATATGTATATAGCTGCCACTTATGAAGGGCAAGAGCTGCCACAGCACTTTCGTTGCGGATGTCGAGTATCACCTGATAGTCGATCTTGAGCGAATCGTGAAACCATTTAATCTCGGATGCGAGAAGCTCTGTATCGCCTTCACCGACCATTAAGTCTATGCCGCCCTTTACATGCTGCCGGTAATGGCGGTTAAGATAAAAACGACATGAGTCGGCAAATACCAATGTTCGTTCATATGTCCCGTTGAGATTGGATAAATAAGCCGAGTCAGCAAACTGGCGAGCCTTGGCTGTAAACGTCTGGGAGTGGATGGAGATAAGATGAGAGGCGAGAACGACGATAAGGAGCAAAGCACGACGCATACCCTTGGGCAAACGGAAAAAGAAACGACTGCCTATGCCCTCCTTGCTCTCTGCACCAATTGTGCAGACACTGAATATCTGACTCACCTTCTTGTATTTCTCGATAATGCCTCGGCAGTTAAGCAGTCCGAATCCGTGACCGCCGCTGCCGGTCTGTGCCATACGCTCAATATTGAAGATGCGGTTTAGTTCGTCGGCACTCATACCTCTACCGTCGTCAGCTACGCTTATCTCAACAAAACCATCTGTTTCGTTACTTCTAATGGTAACACGGCCGCCAGCCTTCGAAAACTTCCGAGAATTATCGGCAAGGGTGTTGATCATGAAAAGCGTAAGAATGCGGTCGGCTTTCACAATGCTGGAAGTAGGCTGAACATCGAGGCTGATGCCCTTGAGCGAAAATGACATCTTACTGCGGGCAACAATATCAAAGACCGTCTGCAGTGGGAAACTTTCGACGTGTATGTTCAATTCGCCTTGGCGCAACTGAATCCAATGTGTAAGGATGTCGTTCTGTTCGTTGATTTTGTCGGTAAGCTCGCGTACATAGTCAAGCTGCGCCGCATCATGAGAGAATCGCTGATTGTCGATGCAGTGCTTCATACGGTCGATGAGCGGAGTAATACTGTTAACGAGTGAAATCTTGGCACGGTTCTCGATGTTCAACCTTCGCTGGTTGCGTATATGTAGCTGGCTGACGGCACGATGCTCCTGTATCTCATCATATCGTTCTTCAAGCTCGGCCATCTGATGCCCGTTTTCCTCTTTCCACTGGCGTAAAGGGATAAGCAGATGGTCGAGTGAATGACCGTCGCGTCCACGACGACCAAGACGCTGAAACAGCCATAGCGACAACACGAGCAGAATGATGGCACCCATTACAGCCGCTATCATGAGGTTGAGCTGCATCGATGTCTCATCGTACATCGCAGCACGGGCTTCAAGATAACGGTCTTGGCGAGTCTGCTCCTGCAGGTCAAGGTAGATGTTGCGGCTGATGTCGCTCGCCTCCTTGTTGTTCATGGCAGAATATGCTACCGACATTTGCTCACGTATGCTTGCCACAAGGTCGGGAGCCTGGTTGATTTTATCGTCGGACAAGGCGAGATTAAGATTGTATAGGGCGGTCTCATAGTCGCCTATACTATGATAGCACGATGCCAGAGTGCGATAGGCACCTGAAATCTGATACACGTCGCCAAACTCTTGGAACAGCCACAGGCTACGCTCAGCAAGATTTCCTGCCAAGAGTGAGTCGCTCACACCGTCAGGATTTATCATACGTATTGCCGGAGGATTGACCGCAATAAGACGATTGCGAACATCAGCCACCATCAGATGCTCCGACAGAGCCTCAAGTGAATTGGCAATGAAATATGTATATCCGTGCTGACCGGCAATCTGTAGGCAGCGTACAAGACAGTCGAACTCCTGTTGCTGGATTTCCACGGCACTGCCATTGGTGATAATGCCTCCGGCCCCCACATTATATAAATAGTTCAGCAATTGTGCTGTGTCGTTGCTGACAGCACCGTTAGGATCAATCTCGTTGAGAGCCTCACGTGACTTGTCTTCCAGACCAACATAATAAAAATATGTGGAACAGACAATGGCATATTCGCTGTCAGCATATATCATTCGCTGTTGAAGACGTGGTGACAACATGTCACGCTCCTCGTTTATGCGCCTTAGACAATTCATGGCGCGCTCACGGAAAGCATAGAACTCGCGGTTATCTGACATCCGCTGGCAGAGACGCATCTGCTGGATGTAGGCAATGAGAAGCTCAACCTGATTGTCGGTAATTTGCACTGCCTCATTGAGTTGCCGACGCGCGTCCGCATAGTTCATCCGGATAATATTCACGAAGGCAAGATTATTAAGGGCCTCGGCACGCCCGTCATTGTACGATGCCGACTCGTTCAAGGCTTTCGACGCATAATATTCTGTAGAGTCGATATTCCGGTAATGCCAATAATAAGACTGCATGTTCAAACTATCTATGCGGTGGTATGCGTCATCGCCGGAACAATTTGAGAATAGGAAAAGACCCAATATAGCCATAAGCCATATTGGGTCTTTAAGTATGTAACGTTTATGCGCGAGCCTTGGCAACATATCCGAGTGCTTCCTTGCACTTGTCGGTAACATACTGCCAGTCGCCGGCCTTCACCTTGTCGCCAGGGAAGAGCTTCGAACCCATGCCAACGCAGAACACACCAGCCTTAAACCAGCTCTTTAGATTCTCCTCATCGGGAGCAACACCACCGGTAACCATAATCTTAGACCATGGCATCGGAGCCTTTAGCCCCTTAATCATGTTCGGTCCGACAACGTCGCCGGGGAATACCTTTGTCAGGTCGCAGCCCATCTCCTGGGCCTTGCCAATCTCGCTGACGGTCATACAGCCAGGGCAATAAGGTATGAGGCGGCGGTTGCAGACTGGTGCAATGTCGGGATTGAACAGCGGTCCTACTACGAAGTTGGCACCCAACTGAATGTAGAGTGCTGCTGTGGGAGCGTCAACAACACTGCCGATACCGAGTGCCAGCTCAGGGCACTCCTTGTCGGCCCACTTCACAAGCTCGCCGAACACTTCCTGTGCGAAGTCGCCGCGGTTTGTAAACTCGAATGCGCGAACGCCGCCCTCATAGCAGGCCTTCACCACGTTCTTACATACCTCAAGGTCTTTGTTGTAGAATACAGGGACCATACCTGTATCGCCGATTTTCTTCAATACGGCTATCTTATCAAACTTTGCCATTTGACTATTTTATTGTTTTTTAACTATTGTACAAAAACACTATCGTTGTACGCGTCCGCTGGCATTACCGCCGGCAAGCGATTCTACCTCTTCTACAGATACTAGGTTGAAGTCGCCGTTGATAGTGTGCTTCAAGGCAGATGCTGCAACAGCAAACTCAAGAGCCTCGCCTTGAGTCGGCTTCGTCAGCAGACCGTGGATAAGACCGCCAGAGAACGAGTCGCCACCACCTACGCGGTCGATAATAGGATTGATTTCATAACGCTTAGACTGATAGAACTCCTTGCCATCGTATATAAGAGCCTTCCAGCCGTTGAATGTAGCCGAGAAGCTCTCACGCAAAGTAGATACCACATACTTGAAGCCAAACTCCTCGCGCATCTGCTTGAAGATTCCCTCATAGCCCGCAGCGTCGGTCTTGCCTCCCTCAACGTCGGCATCAGGCTTAAAGCCGAGGCAAAGTTCTGCATCTTCCTCGTTGCCGATACATACATCGACATATTTCATTAGTGGGCGCATAATCGAAATTGCCTTCTCACTGGTCCACAGTTTCTTGCGGAAATTAAGGTCAACAGATACACAAACATTGTGACGTTTTGCAGCCTCGCAAGCCAGTTTCGTCAGTTCGGCAGCCTTGTCGGAAATTGCAGGAGTGATTCCTGACCAGTGAAACCATGCTGCACCCTCCATGATTGCGTCGAAGTCGAAGTCTTTCGGGTCAGCCTCTGCGATAGACGAATGCGCACGATCGTAAATCACCTTCGAAGGACGCATAGAAGCTCCTGTCTCTGCATAATACAGACCCACGCGCTCGCCTCCACGGGCAATAAACTGAGTGTTCACTCCATAGCGGCGCATTGCATTTACAGCAATCTGACCAATCTCATGTTTTGGCAGTTTAGACACGAAATAGGCATCGTGACCATAGTTAGCCAATGATATAGCTACATTAGCCTCACCACCGCCAGGGATGATGCGAAAAGATTCACTCTGAATGAAACGGTCGTTGCCTTGAGGCGACAGGCGAAGCATAATCTCGCCCAATGTTACAATTTTAGCCATGTTTTTTTAATTTAATGTTTAATAGACTATAATAATTTGTTTGTGCGACAAAAGTAATACATTTTTTTTAATCAGCAAAATTTCTTGCTGAAAATTTGTGCGTCTCACTTTTAATTTGTACTTTTGCAATAATTATGGCATCAAACAATATTAGAATTAAAGACATCGCAGAACGTGCAGGCGTCTCGGTAGGCACTGTGGATCGCGTTCTGCACAATCGTCCGAATGTTTCGAAAAAAGCTCTGGAGAAAGTGAACAAGGCTCTCGAGGAGATGGACTACCAACCGAATATGTACGCATCGGCATTGGCATACAATAAAAGTTACAAGTTCTTTTGCATCATCCCTAAACACGACAACGAAGCCTACTGGGACGAGATTGAAGAAGGGGCCAAAGCAGCCTGCGAGCGTCGCCGCGACTTCGGCATTACGGTGAAATTCATATACTACGAACGCTTCAGCCAGGCTTCCTTCCAAAAAGTGTCTAAGGAAGTGTTGGAAGAAAAGCCCAACGGTATCGTCATAGTGCCTGTTGCCCTTGACTTGATGATTAAGTTCACCGACAAGCTTAACGAAGAGAATATACCATACGTGTTGCTCGACAGCTACATGCCCGACCTTCAGCCTCTGGCATTCTTCGGGCAAGACTCTTTCGCCAGCGGGTATTTCGCTGCCAAGATGCTGATGCTCATCGCCAAGCAGGAAAAAGAGATAGCAATAGTGAAACAGACCAGCAACGGACTGGTAGGCTCTAAGCAACAAGCAAACCGCGAAACTGGATTTCGCCACTACATGAGCGACCACTTCCCTGAGATAAAGATTACCGAAGTGGATTTGCCCATGAATGAAAAGCGCGAGAAATATGACGACATCCTCGGAAAGTTCTTTAAAGAGCACACCTTGGTACACCACTGCATCACGTTCAACTCGAAAGCACACATCGTGGGCGAGTATCTGCTACGTACTAATCTGCGCAACCACTGGATCATGGGCTACGACATGGTGCCTAAGAACCATGAATGCATACGCCAGGGCAGCATTTCATTCTTAATTGCGCAGCACGCCTACATGCAGGGTTACGCCAGTGTAGAGGCATTGTTCAATGCCATTGTATTGAAACGTGAAGTAACGGCAGTTAACTATATGCCAATAGAGATACTTACAAAGGAGAATGCCGAATTCTACCGGCGCACTAATATAGGATAATTTGATGAAATAAAATAAAACAACTACTTTATGGAACAAACTTTTATTAAAATTAATCCTGCTGACAGCGTAGTCGTTTGTCTGCAGCCGAAGAAAAAAGGCGATGAAATCGAGATTGACGGAAAGACTGTCACACTGAACCAAGACACTCCCGCCGGTCACAAAGTGTTAATTGTGGATGCTCCCAAGGGAACCGACATTATCAAGTATGGCTATCCCATCGGTCATGCAAAGGAAGACCTGAAAATGGGTGACTGGGTGAATGAAAACAACCTGAAGACCAATCTATCGGGAACACTAGAATATACATACGCGCCTGTTAACGAGAAACTTAATATTGCCAACGAAAAGCGTACCTTCAAGGGATACGTACGCAAGAACGGCGAGGTTGGCGTTCGCAACGAAATCTGGATTGTTCCTACTGTTGGTTGCGTCAACGGCATAGCAGAGAGACTTGTACATAATCTGATAGCAGAAACCCACTGCGAGGGTATTGACGCCATCCATGCGTGGCATCATAACTACGGCTGTTCGCAACTCAGCGGTGACCACGAGAATACTCGTAAGGTTCTACGCGACATAGTACTCCACCCCAATGCAGGAGCTGTGCTTGTGCTCAGCCTCGGATGCGAGAACAACCAGCCCGACCAGTTCATGGAGATGCTTGGCGACTACGACAAGGATCGCATTAAACTGCTCGTAACCCAGCAGGTTGACGGCGACGAAATAGAGGCAGGAATGGAGATTCTGCGCAGTCTATACAAGAAAGCTAAGGAAGACAAACGTGAGGATGTGTCGGTGAGCAAGCTGCGCGTAGGTCTGAAATGTGGCGGTAGCGACGGTTTCAGCGGCATTACTGCCAACCCTCTCGTCGGCGAGTTCAGCGACTGGCTTGTGGCACAGGGCGGTACGTCGGTGCTCACCGAGGTTCCCGAGATGTTCGGTGCCGAAACCATACTGATGAACCGCTGCGAGACGCGCGACTTGTTCGACCAAACCGTTTTAATGATCAACAACTTCAAGAACTATTTCCTCTCCCATGGTGAGCCGGTGGGTGAAAATCCGTCACCGGGTAATAAAGCCGGGGGTATCTCAACACTTGAGGACAAGGCTCTCGGTTGTACGCAGAAATGCGGACGCGCGCCAGTAAGTGGCGTACTCGAATATGGCGATCGCCTAAAGGAAACCGGACTGAATCTGCTTTCGGCTCCTGGCAACGACCTTGTGGCTGCTACAGCATTGGCTTCGGCAGGATGTCAGATAGTTTTGTTCACGACAGGTCGTGGCACGCCGTTCGGCACGTTCATCCCTACGATGAAGATTGCTACGAATCCCTCTCTCGCAGCTCGTAAGTCCAACTGGATAGACTTCTCTGCAGGACAGCTTATTGAGGGTCGAACAATGAAGGAACTTGTTCCTGAGTTCATTGACAAAGTGCTGGCAGTCGCAAGCGGCGAGAAATCGCGCAACGAGGAGAACGGCTATAGCGAGATTTCAATTTTTAAGAACGGAGTAACTCTATAGTATTTCGTCGTTGAATTACCTGATTTTGTAAGACGTATCAAAAAAGTCACTTTTGAATAACGGACTGATAGCACTGTCGCCGCTCGTGGTGTTCATGGTATTGTATTTAGTCACCAGCATGATTGCCGGTGACTTCTATAAAGTTCCTATCACCGTGGCATTCATGCTATCGTCGGTATATGCCATTAGCATATTCCGGCAGCAGCCTCTGAAACAACGTATCGAGACCTTCAGTCGTGGTGCGGGCAACAGCCAGATGATGTTAATGATCTGGATTTTTGTTCTTGCAGGAGCATTTGCCAGTGCTGCCAAGGCTATGGGGAGTATCGACTCTACAGTGAATCTCACGCTGGCTCTTCTGCCGTCGAACATGATTCTCGCAGGACTGTTCATCGCCGCATGCTTCATCTCAGTGTCGGTTGGCACCAGTGTCGGAACGATAGTTGCGTTGACACCCATCGCAGCCGGCATCTCATCCACCACTGGTGCATCAACAGAACTACTTGTTGCGGTAATCGTAGGAGGTTCGTTCTTTGGCGACAATCTGTCATTTATCAGCGACACTACGATTGCTGCAACCCAGACACAACAATGCAAGATGAGCGACAAGTTTCGCGTCAATAGTATGCTTGTAGTCCCAGCGGCAGTGATAGTGCTTATAACATATCTGTTCATCGGAAAAGACATTTCTTCGCCACAGCATATACCCGAGGTGTCATACATGAAAGTGATACCATATCTTGTTGTGCTGTTGGCGGCAGTTTTGGGAATGAACGTCATGGCTGTGCTTACGCTTGGCATTGTTCTCACTGGAATAATCGGTATTGTCGCCGGAGCATACGACATGTTCGGATGGTTTGGAGCCATGGGTGAAGGTATTATCGGTATGGGTGAATTGATTATCATCACGATGATGGCCGGAGGAATGCTCGAACTGATAAAAGAGGCGGGAGGCATAGACTACCTTGTGGACAAGATGACCCACCGCATTAGCGGCAAGCGCGGAGCCGAGCTGAGTATCGGAGCATTGGTTAGCTTGGTTGATGTATGTACAGCCAACAATACCGTGGCAATACTTACCGTAGGGGGATTAGTGAAGAGAATAGGCGACCGCTTCGGAGTTGACAACAGGAAGTGTGCAAGCATTCTCGACACATTTTCGTGCGTGGCACAGAGCCTCATACCATATGGAGCACAGCTGCTCATGGCATCTGGATTGGCATACATCAACCCAGTAGGCATAATGCCGTATCTCTACTATCCTATTGTGCTCGGCATACTTGCAGTAATCTTCATCATACTACGACTTCCAAGAAAATACTCATGAACATCATTTATCGCAATTTCTTGCGGCTTGTACGCAGTGGGGCTTTCGCCACCGACGAGAAAATCGAGCCGATGACGGCATGGAAATGGAATCGTCTGTACCAATTGGCACTGATGCAGAACATAACGCCAGTTATCATCAAAGGACTGGACAACCTGAAGGATGACTTCTTCCTGCAAATTCCTGACAAGATGTTACAGCATTGGACCGCCTCAAACGAATGCGGCAGTATCATGGAAAACGAAACAGGGCAGGCTTCGCTACGACTTACTAATCCATTTTTGAATCGCGAGCTCGAACGAATTATAGAACAGGAAAACAGCGACTTCGACAACATGAGTTCACTGAAGAAAGGAGTCAATCCTCCTACACTGAACCTGCTGTATGTAATGCTCCAGATTTCGGCTAATCTGCTCAATGCTGGCATAAGCATGAAACAGTTGGTAGATATGGGAATGCTATTGCGCCGCCAAGGCCACAGAATCGACTTCGTGAAGCTTCAGTCGTGGATTGAACAGCTTAAGATGAAGCGCATGGCACACCTTGAGGGCGTGCTTCTGATGAGTCTGCTTAAATTCGAGGAAGACGAGCTGCCATTCCTGAATGCCAACTCGCATATAAAGAACGAGGATATAGTGAAAGACATTTTTACCCTGAACGAGAGCCACTCCAACGACTGGTACTTCACTCAGGGCAAGAACATATTCGTGCGTGCCAACGACTCTTCGGCAATGATGTGGCACATGCGACACAATGTGAAATACAGTAAATATTACCCAGCAGAATCGCTCACAAACATTATAGCGGGCTTTGCACATTCATTGTCGCATATAGAAGAGTAGCGTGGATTACTCTGATGCTGCTGTGCTGACACTGTTGTCAGTAGGATTGGCGACGCTGTCACGAAGCTCTGCCTCACGGCGTTGTTCTGCTACATTATATCCCGCTCTCGCATCGTCATAGTAATGACCGTTAGAGTGTGTGTCCATATACTTCTGGTAAGCCTCTGGTGTATCGTCAGTGCGTGCTGTTACCCAGTCGAGCGAGTCGATTTTCAGAAGGCTCTCTGTGACATGGTTAGAATATGGATAGAGTTTTATGAAGGCCTCGATTGCCGGTTTAGACTGACTTTCCAACACTTTTTCCCATTCCCTCTCAATCATCTTCAGATGTTCAAGATGCAGACTGACACTATCGCGGTGAGCAATCGGCGCGGTGGTATATATATCAAGGAAGTTCTGCACAACAGCGAGGTCTTCGCTTGTCATGGCATTCTCGTAGGCATCAGCCTCCTTTCGTTGCTGTTCGCCATTTTTCATGTATAAAAAGACTGCTCCTGTAGTCAGCAAAGCTAGCACTACAATGACAAGAGCAACAATGCCTTTTGAAATTCTTTTTTTTACCATTTAACCTTAACTGTTTATTACCATTCGAATTAAACTAATGTCGGAACCGTATTTCACGCATACCATGATGCCCCATGAAACGGCTTTTGTCAACATATCCGTTGATACCGTTGATACGTCCTTTACCCGTGTATTGCCACATTGTGATATCGTGCTCATCGGCAAGCACAGGTTCCTCATCGGTGTACATGGCTATCATGAGTTTGTAGTCGTCTATCTGGCCTTGCAGATGACGGTTATAGAAATTGCGGAATGTATAAAGCAGCGGCTTCTGCTTATATACACTCTCAATTATGGATAGAAACTTGTGAAGCGAATCAAGGAACTGTTCTGTAGAGAGGCGTCCTGTGGTCTCGATGTCGATCATCGGAATAAGATCCTGGTCGCTCGGACGGCATTGCGATAAGAAATTGTTAACTTGCAGTCCGACAGGTGTTGCCGGTCGGAAGAAGTGGTAGCTACCCACCTTCAGCCCGTAATGATGAGCCATATCGATGTTGCGCTTATAACGCGCATCGATGTTGTCACCGCCTTCAGTGGCTTTCAGATAGACATACGTCATACGCGTATTATTTCCGATATGCTCCCAAAACACTTCGCCTTGATAATGACTAAGGTCGATTCCATGTATATGGTTGCACGTGTCTTCACATTGCATCTGCCGACGGTCTGCCACCTCTTTTAATACTACAGTTGCCGACACCTCATCTGCGTCGAACATTTCATCTTGCGAAAAGACAGAAACAGACGTTGACAATAAAAGAAATATCAATAAATTCTTCATTTTTCGGTAAATTTAGTGCAAAGTTACAAATTATTTGCAGAAAAAAATGTAACTTTGCACAAAAATGTGACAAAATGAAATATTTATTAACGGTGTTAGTATCAACTGCCATTTTTTTCTCGGCTTGCAGCAGTAATGATGAAGTTCCGAAAGAGCCACAAATCAGCACTGTCGAAAATAGCGTAATTCTTCTTATGGCAGGCAACAACGACTTGAGTAGCACTGTGAGTACAGACTTGGATGAACTGCATAAAGGCATTCAAAATATGAATGCCGACAGTAGGATTATTGCTATTGCCGTAACAAGTACACAAAAGT
Source organism: uncultured Prevotella sp. (assembly GCA_946612625.1). GTDB lineage: Bacteria > Bacteroidota > Bacteroidia > Bacteroidales > Bacteroidaceae > Prevotella. Next base: position 14,568 of record CAMOEW010000002.1, on the reverse strand, counting down.
ATGTGGAAGTTATCGAAAATGGCAAAGTGGAGAAGAAAGCTTTTACAGATTTTTCAGAATCTTTTTCGACGGCCAATGCCGAACATATAACAAATGTCATTCGTGCCATTGAATCAAAATACCCGTCAAGAAACTGGAACCTTGTGCTATGGGGGCACGCAAATGGATGGTTAATAAAGAATGATTCGATTGCGAACAACCTGTTTGTGAATGCACCAAGGCGTGCATACGGACAGAGCGTTGACAACAGCAAGAGAATATACATAAACATTCCGTCGCTTGCACGCGCATTGAAGAGTACCGGAATACATTTTGGAAACATCTTCGCCGACTGCTGTAATTTCATGTGCGTAGAAAGTATATATGAATTGCGTGATGTTGCCGACTATATACTTGGATCTCCAGCTGAAATTCCCGAAGAAGGCGCAAACTACTCTGATATTGCAAGCCTTCTTCCGATGAAAGGATGCGATAGTCTTAAGAGAATTGCAGAAAAATATTGTGCATATTACGACGCGAGATACACTGGGATAAATGGTGTCCCGCTTACTATTGTCAAACTCAGTGAAATGGATAAGCTGGCAGAGGCTACGCGACCAGTAATGGAACAAATCAGCAAGAAAGAAGAACTTAACATGACGGGACTTATTCATTATTATTCAAGCAACCTGATGTACGACATGAATGATGTGATAATGCACAATGTTGATTCAGCAGTGTATGCTCAATGGTATAAGTCTTTTGAACAGGCCGTTGTCTTCAGACATGCAGTGAAGAAATGGACGACAGGGTGGCAACTTCCTGTAATTTTCGACTTCGAGGTCACTGATGCCCGATATGGGGGGCTGAGCATGTTCTTCCCAATGAATGTTTCTGATTACGTACAAAACGGATATAATGACAATGTCTATAAATTCCAGTGGCCATACGTCATAGGAATGTAAAAAAATGGTATTTCGTTTGGGGAATACGTCATTTTTATGTAATTTTGCAAGCTAAACTCATATAACATTTTATTATGGCAGAAAAAACAACCAACGAAAACGAAGAGAAGAAGAGCTTGAGCTTCGTTGAACAGATAGTTAAGGGCGACCTTGAGAAAGGCAAGAACGGTGGGCGACTGCAGACCCGTTTTCCACCAGAGCCAAACGGATATATACACATCGGCCATGCCAAGGCCATCTGCATGGATTTCGGTGCAGCCGAGGAATTCGGCGGCGTGTGCAATTTACGGTTTGACGACACCAATCCATCGAAAGAGAACACCGAATATGTTGACAACATCATGAGCGACATACAGTGGCTTGGTTTCAAATGGGGAAATATCTACTATGCCTCCGACTATTTCCAGCAGCTATGGGACTTTGCCGTATGGTTGATAAAGAAAAACCGTGCATATGTTGACGAACAGACTTCTGAGCAGATGGCACAACAGAAAGGCACACCCACTCAGGCCGGTACAGCCAGCCCGTACCGCTACCGCCCGATAGAGGAGAGCCTCGCATTGTTTGAGAAGATGAACACCGCCGAAGCTGTTGAAGGCTCGATGGTGCTCCGCGCAAAAATCGACATGGCCAATCCCAACATGCACTTCCGCGACCCGGTAATCTACCGTATCATACATACTCCCCATCACCGCACGGGTACCAAGTGGCACGCATACCCAATGTATGACTTTGCCCACGGTCAAAGCGATTTCTTCGAGGGTGTCACACATTCAATCTGTACGCTAGAATTTGTGCCTCACCGTCCCCTCTACGACCATTTCATTGACTGGCTAATTGAATACAAGAATGAGACTGGTGATACTCGTTTCGCTGACATGACCGACGGCTACCGCACACGTCAGATAGAGTTCAACCGCCTGAACCTCACCTATACGGTAATGTCGAAGCGCAAGCTGAAAGCACTCGTAGATGAGAATTTCGTCAATGGATGGGACGATCCTCGCATGCCCACCATTTGCGGTATGCGTCGCCGAGGTTACTCATCGGACAGCATACGCAACTTCATACGCAGCATAGGCTACACCAAGTTTGATGCTCTCAACGACTACGCGTTGCTTGAGGCTTCTGTTCGTGACGACCTCAATAAAAAGGCAACGCGCGTATCGGCCGTGCTCAATCCAGTGAAGCTAATACTCACCAACTATCCCGAGGGAAAGTCCGAGGAGCTTGTGGCTGTAAACAACCCAGAGAATGAGTCCGACGGCAAACACACCATCACCTTCTCGCGAGAATTGTGGATAGAGCGCGACGACTTCATGGAAGATGCTCCGAAGAAGTTCTTCCGTCTTACGCCAGGCAAGGAAGTACGATTGAAGAACGCATATATAATAATGTGTACCGGATGCAAGAAGAATGCTGACGGCGAGGTTGAGGAAATATATGCCACCTACGACCCTGAGAGCAAAAGCGGTATGGCAGGTGCCGACCGTAAGGTGAAAGGCACACTGCACTGGCTGAGCTGTGCGCACTGCGTCGGAGCCGAGGTGCGTCTCTATGACCGCCTGTTTCAGGTTGAGAATCCCGGAGCCGATGATCGCGACTTCCGCGAGCTGCTCAATCCGGAATCTCTCACCGTGCTGACAAACTGCTATGTGGAGCGATATCTTGAGGAAAAGCAACCAGGCGACTTCCTGCAATTCCAGCGCATAGGCTATTTCACACTCGACCAGGACAGCACACCCGGGAAAATGGTGTTCAACCGCACGGTTGGTCTGAAGGATACATGGGCAAAGCAATCCAAGAATTAGTAGGCGACGCTTCCAAGTATCGGATTAACAAAACGAGAAGACAGCTTGAAAATCAGCGATAACGACTACTACAGCAGTCCGGAATTTCTTGAGATTCTATACGAATACGAGAATGCGGAGAGCAACGGTGAACCGGTGTTCATGGATTCTGATGACCTGACCGACATTGCCGACTACTATAAATTTCTGGGGAAAAAAGAGAAAGCCCTTGACATCATACGCCAAGCAGCAGAGACTTTTCCTGATGCTATCGGGCCGAAACTGTTCATGGGACACCATTCAATAGAAGAGGGTGACCTTGTTAAGGCTCGTCAGTACGACGAGAGTATCGTTGATACCGGCGACATCGACTATTCCTATCTACATATGCGATTGCTTTTGGCAGAACATAAATATGCCGAAGCTCACCGTTTTGCTTTCAGTGCAGTAAGCGAGCTTGATGATAACGACCACGACGACTTGCTCGAAGACTTTGCCTCACTCTACAGTGAGTATGACCTCGACGATGAAGCAATGTTACTGCTTTCTTTCGTTTTCGACAAGAACAGGACAAGTGTACGTATGGCTCTGGCATATTGCCAAGCAGCCCAGGAACATTTCGACGAGGCAGAGCGTATGATGAACGAACTCATTGATAGCGACGCTTTCAATATCGACTTTTGGCTTGGACTTGCCACTGTACAGATGATGGCAGGAAAAATCGACGATGCCATCACCAGCTGCGACTACGCCCTTGCCATCGACAGCAACGATAACAATGCAAAGGCGATAAAAGCCGAATGTATGGCGAATCTCGATTTCGACGAAAACATTGACGAAGACCTTGACGAAGACTTTGATAAATAAAAATAAGACAGTAAACAACAATGGATATATTCAATAGCTTGCTCAGCAATTTGAACTACGGAACAATATGGTTCCTAATGCTTCTCGAAAGCACAGTTATTCCTGTGCCATCAGAGCTTGTGGTCGCACCTGCGGCATATCATGCTGCATCAGGCAACCTTGATGTGTGGCTCGTCGTACTGTTTGCCACCATCGGAGCCGACATGGGGGCCTCGATAAACTATGTTGTGGCTTATTTTCTCGGACGCCCCATCATCTACAAGTTTGCAAACAGCCGATGGGGACACGCCTGTCTGTTGAATCAGGAAAAAGTGGAGCACAGCGAGAAATACTTCGATGACCACGGTATCGTGGCAACACTTACAGGACGGCTCATCCCTGGCATACGACATCTAATCTCAATTCCTGCTGGTCTGGCAAGAATGAACTATTGGAAATTTCTACTCTATACGACCATCGGTGCAGGGTGTTGGCACGCCATTCTCGCTGCACTCGGATGGTACTTGCATACTATTGTGCCCGAATCGCAGTTGAACGACAAGATTGAAGAATACTCAGAATATATCAAACTTGCTATCGTAGGCATTGTCGTTGTTGCAATAGTATGGTTTGTCGTCAAGTATGCCCTGCGCAAGCGCAAGACTATCTGACAATGGAAAAACTTAAAAATGATGATTATATGGCAAAGACAAACAATCACCTCGTAATTATGGCCGGTGGTGTAGGTAGCCGCTTTTGGCCAATGAGCACTGCTGAACGTCCAAAACAGTTTATCGATGTTCTCGGTGTGGGAAAGTCGCTAATGCAACTCACTGTGGAGCGTTTCTCGGGTCTTGTTCCCGACGCGAATATATGGGTTGTGACCAATAAGAACTATGTTGACATCGTACGCGAGCAACTGCCATCCATTCCGGCAGGTAACATTTTGTGTGAGCCATGCCGCAGAAACACCGCACCCTGCATAGCCTACGTCAGCTGGAAGATAAAGGCGCGGGATGCGAAAGCCAACATCGTTGTCACTCCGAGCGACCATATAGTGATGAACGTTCAGGAGTTTCAGCGTGTGATAAAAGAGTGTCTCGACTTCACAAGCGACACTGATGCTATCCTGACACTTGGGATGAAACCCTCCCGGCCAGAGACCGGATATGGATATATTCAGGCAGACCTTGCTTCAAACTCGTTGCGTAACAAGAGCATCTTCCGCGTTGACTCTTTCCGCGAGAAACCAGACCTTGAGACAGCGAAACAATATATTCAGAAAAACTATTATTTCTGGAATGCAGGAATCTTTATTTGGAACGTCAACACCATCGTAAATGCTTTCCGAATGTATTCGCCTCAGATAAGCAAGATATTCGAACAATTATTGCCTGTATATGGTACAGAAAAGGAGCAGCAGGAAATAGACCGGCTGTTTCCAGACTGCGAGAATATCAGCGTAGATTATGCTATCATGGAGAAGGCAGAAGAGATTTTCGTTTGTCCTGCCGATTTCGGTTGGAGCGACCTCGGCACATGGGGTTCGCTGCTCTCGCAAACCAAGAAAGACCTTTATGGCAACTCATGCATAGGCAACGACATCAATCTTTTTGATACCCACAACTGCATGATTCACACCGTAGGCGAGAAAAAGGTCGTAGTGCAGGGACTTGACGGTTATATAGTAGCCGAGCACAACAACACACTGCTTATATGTAAGCTCTCGGAAGAACAGCGTATAAAACAATTCTCCGGACAGGATAAGATTTAAAACTAAAGAATTTAAAATATGAGAAAAGTAGCCCTAATAACCGGAGTTACCGGTCAGGATGGTTCCTATTTGTCTGAGTTTCTGCTCGAAAAGGGTTATGACGTTCATGGCACCATTCGCCGTTCATCAGTTGATTACCGCGAACGTATTGCCCATCTTGAGGGAATGCCACACTTCCACCTTCACTACGCCGACATGGGCGACTCGATGAGTTTGCTTGGAGTTATCGGAAAAGTACGTCCTACGGAGATATATAACCTTGCAGCACAGAGTCACGTTCAGGTAAGTTTCGACTCACCTGAGTACACCGCCGACGTTGACGCAACAGGCGTTTTGAGAGTGCTCGAAGCCGTCCGACAGTTGGGACTTACTTCCAGTTGTCGTATTTATCAGGCCTCAACATCAGAGCTATATGGCAAAGTTGAGGAAGTGCCACAGAACGAGAACACCCCATTTCACCCCTACTCTCCATATGCTGTCGCAAAGCAGTACGGATTCTGGATTGTAAAGGAATATCGCGAGGCATACAATATGTATTGCTGCTCGGGCATACTTTTCAACCATGAGAGCGAGCGGCGCGGTGAAACATTTGTGACACGAAAAATCACCCTTGCCGCTGCCCGTATCAAGCAGGGGCTACAGGACAAGCTCTATCTCGGCAATCTCAGTTCACTGCGCGACTGGGGCTATGCCAAGGACTATGTTGAATGTATGTGGCTCATATTGCAGCAGGAGAAACCAGAAGACTTTGTCATTGCCACTGGTGTGCAGCATTCCGTACGCGAATTTTGCTACTACGCTTTCAAGCATGTGGGCATTGAGCTGGAGTTCAAGGGCGAAGGAGCCGATGAGAAAGGCATCGACAAGGCTACCGGTAAGGTTCTCATCGAGGTTAGTCCCGACTTCTACCGTCCCACCGATGTTGTGAACCTCTGGGGCGACCCGACAAAGGCAAAGGCAAAGCTCGGATGGAATCCCTGCCGTACCAGTTTCGAGGAACTTGTGAAGATAATGGTTGACAGCGATATGGCAAAAGTAGCTGCCGAAGGTGTTGCTGCCAAGGTTCGCACGAACCTGGCAGAATACCTCGAAAAAGGTATTGTTAAATAATACCCTACCCCATCCTTTCTTATGAATAAAGACTCAAAAATATATGTTGCAGGACACCATGGTTTGGTGGGTTCTGCCATTTGGAACAATCTTCTGCAGCGTGGCTATACTAACCTCGTGGGCAGAACACACAGTGAACTCGATCTCACGGATCAACTTGCCGTACGCCGTTTCTTCGACGACGAACGCCCTGATGCCGTTGTCCTTGCTGCCGCCTTCGTTGGTGGCATTATGGCAAACTCGCTCTATCGTGCCGACTTTATAATGATGAACATGAAAATACAGTGTAATGTCATCAGCGAGGCATATGCGCACGGCGTAAAAAAACTTCTCTTCCTTGGTTCTACGTGCATCTATCCGAAGAACGCTCCGCAGCCAATGAAAGAAGACTGTCTGCTTACTTCGCCGCTGGAATATACAAACGAGGAATACGCTATAGCGAAAATTGCAGGACTGAAGATGTGCGAGTCGTACAACCTTCAGTACGGCACCAACTACATTGCCGTAATGCCAACCAATCTCTACGGTCCTAACGATAATTTTCATCTTGAGAACTCCCACGTTATGCCGGCTATGATGCGCAAGATTTATCTTGCAAAGCTTATTCATGACAGCAATTGGAATGCCATCACCACCGACATGAACAAACGGCCCGTTGAGGGTGTCAGCGGCAGCAGTAGCCACGACGAGATACTCACTGTGCTTGGGAAATACGGGGTTTATGATAATAAGGTGGTGCTTTGGGGTACAGGCACTCCACTGCGTGAGTTTCTCTGGAGCGAAGATATGGCAGATGCAAGCGTGCATGTGCTTCTGAACGTAAATTTCGCCGACATCATCGGAATAGAAAAATACTCAAGCGTACACTTCGGTGCTTCTACCGACGGAGCCGTTGACCGCAACCATAGTGCAGGCCGTGGCGGAGCTATCCCTCAACTTGGCGAGATTCGCAACTGCCATATCAATGTAGGCACAGGCAAGGAACTTACAATACGTGATTTGTCGGAACTCGTTGTCAAGGCTGTCGGTTTCGAGGGTGAAGTTGAGTTCGACTCATCCAAGCCCGACGGCACCATGCGTAAGCTCATTGACGTAACCAAGCTCCACAGCCTCGGCTGGACTCATAAGGTGGAAATCGATGACGGAGTAAACCGTCTATTCGAGTGGTATCAGAATAGTCTGGCCTGACTCTACATATCCTCACCGAAGCAGAACCACAGTTTCAGATGCAGTCCTTCGTCGCCGCCGTTTAGCCGAATGCTGCCAAGCTGACTGTGAGGTCCTTGTTCCGAAATGCTGCGGAACGACTGTATGGCAGGTATGTCGAACAGAAAAGACACGTCGCCGTCGGGAAAGTCGGGCATGGTGGCTTTTCCGTCACGGCGATGTTCCGGTTCATCGGGAGTGAACAGTCGCAGATAGAGATTATCCGTCGCGCTATATATAGAAATAGGTGCGTTGTCGTTCAGAAGCTGAGCCCAATAAATATTGGCATGATAGCCTTTAAACTCCGGGTAGTCAAGATGGCCGACATTTTTGGTCTGCTCTCCCGTCACCGTGTTGTTGTAGTTTTTCTGCCAGATGCCGAACTGTTGTCCACGGAGACGGTTCTTCCATACTCGATAGGGTCCGCGCCCCATCCAGCGCATTCCTTTCACAGCTTGTTCTGGGTAGCTGAACGTAATACCCAGGCACTCTATCTTGGAGTCATAGTAATTGCCCTTGCGGTTTACGAGCACAGCTTCCATGCTCAAACGTCCGTCAGGAGTCATGCGCCATACTATACTGTCAATTCCCCCTTTGTATCTTGAGACGAAGAGTGCATCGTTGCCCTCCATACGAGTATGGAAATCCAGTAACGTTGCTTTCAGACCAACGGGAGAGCCTCCTGAAATAGGAATGACCTTACCGTTGCTCTCTACGTATGAAATCAATCCTTGCGAGTCGAATTCTACCTTCACACCGTTGGCAGACAGGCAATGGTCTGTCACCGTGGCATGATTTGAAGTGGCTGGCGAACTGTGATTCTTTGAATAGTATTTACCGGCAGAATGAATGGGCCATGTCCAAGTGTTTATGCAACAGCCATTCCAGTCAGTGACCTCGACTTGCAGTACGTCACCGTCGAAGAAATTTGATGGCAATGAAAAACCTGCAGTACCGGTCTCACCGGGAGCAATGTCAGGAACAGTTACACTGCCGTTGGCTATCACCGCACCGTTGCTCAATATCTTATATTGTGAAGTGCATTTGCTGAGACGACTGAACAGAAAGTCGTTGCTCATCTTTAGGCTACCGTTGAAACTGCTGGTGATACGCAGTGGAAGAATCTGAACCGGACTCCAGATGTCGCGGATGGTAAAGAAAGAGCCTTCCTTCTCACGATGCGGTCCAACAATACCGTCTGGACCATTCGGACCGTCGGTGTCGAGAGAGTCAGGATAGTCGGTTCGCATTACTGCCTCGTCACTGAAACTCCAGATGAAGCCTCCTGCAAAATTAGGAGCTGCAGTCCACTGCTGCCAGTAGTCCTCCAATCCGGCTCCGCCTCCACGGTCGTACTGAGCGTGGAGGAACTCCGTTGGCATGAACACTTTATAGCCATTCTGCAGTCGGCCGACACCGGTATAATAGCCAGGATAATGATGGGCGTCAACCCCATTAAAGTCTTGCCACGGATGTATGACATGACGCTGTTGAAGGTCAAGGTCGTCAAAGAGATGGTCGAGTCGTGTGTTCCAGCCGCCCTCATTACCGTTGGCCCAGAGGAAAACGCAGGGGTGGTTCTGGTCGGTAGCCATTTGCTCGCGGAGCAGCTTCTCGCCAATGGCAGTGTCATAACGTCCGTGCCATCCGCAGAATTCATCGAGATAGAGCACACCGAGCGAGTCGCAAATGTCGAGAAGATGATGGTCGGGCGAATAGTGTGAACGTATGGCATTGGCATTCATTTGCTTTATCAGCATCACATCGTCGAGTGACTGTCGCCGGGTTACGGTGCGTCCACCCTCAGGCCAGAAGCAATGGCGGTTGACGCCCTTTATCACTAATTTTGTACCGTTGAGATAGAACCCATCATTTTCGCGGAATTCTATTGTGCGGAAACCTATACGCTCATGTCTTTCGTGAACCACCATACCTTCATCGTTGAGCAGTTGCAAAGTCAGGTCATAGAGGTGCGGGTGCTCGGTGTCCCATGATTTTATGCCGTTCCAGTGTGTTTCGACATTGTGCTCATCGCCTTCCTGAAGTGCAACGGTCTGTTGTTTGCCTGCTACCGTCAGACGCAGACCATATCCCTTGGTTGTATTACGTGTCGAGAGCTTCATCCGGAGTGTACCGTCGGCAAGAGAACTGATCTGCACGCCACGTATATGCTGTCGGGGCACAGCCTTCAGCCAAACCGGACGGTAGATTCCGCCGAAGAGCCACCAGTCGGCACGGCGCTCGGCCTCGTTGACACTCTTGTCTGACGATTGTTTCCACACCGTCACCTCAAGCAGGTTGCTACTTCCGAATCTCACTAACGGGGTGATGTCATAGCTGAACTCATAGAAAGCACCTTGATGTTTCGCACCGACAATTGAGCCGTTGACCTTCACTTCCGCATCTGTCATCACACCCTCAAAGACAATCTCAACCTGATGGTCTTTCCATGACGACGGAACATGGAACTTGCGTCGATACTCTCCATGTTCGTCGCTCGCTACTGCTCCCTTCTTGAGATAATATCTGCCGAAAGTATATTTGCCGAAACCTTGGACTTCCCAGCATGAAGGAACCTTAATCTTTGACCATTTGCCGCTGTTTTGTCCTGCCGAACAACGGAAGTCCCACATCACTGGTTTTCCATCGACAGTCCCCGAGAGTGCTATCGTCTTTGTCTGCTGTGAGTCTATACTTACACAGAACGTTGTGAATAAAAGACACAACAATATTTTTCTAATTCTACACATTACTGATTTACTGCTCGATAAAAATCCAATTATTTGTTGCAAAGTTAGCATTTTATTCTGTATTATATTATTTTTTTTAGCAAAAAAATAATACCTTTGCACACATAAACAGTAAAAAGGAGAGAAATGAAGAGACTTTTTTTTGTTATAGCATTGTTGACAGGAACAATGTTAGTGTATGGTCAGAAGCAGGGAGAGCCGTATGAGTCAATGCTCTCCAAGTATGACTTCTTCTACGCCGGACAAAGCAAGCAGCGCAGAATGTTCATCGTGAAAGACAGCAAAGTGAGCTGGTATCATAACGCTAAGGACCTGCGTGGAGAAATCAGTGATGCCATTCTCCTGAAAGACGGCCATATACTGCTAGCCCATCAGTATGGCGTGGCGGAACTGAACGAAGCTCATCAGATTATATGGCAGTTTGATGCTCCCGAGGGTACAGAGATACACACGATACAGCCTATTGGCAAAGACCATGTGGTGTTTGTTCAGAACGGTCATCCGGCGTTGGTGCGAGTTATGCATATACCCGATCTGAAGATAGTGCACGAATTTGAAGTGCCAGCATCAAAGGGCGTTCACGGTCAGTTCCGTAATGCCCGTCTGACGTCGCGCGGAACATTGCTTGTCTGCCACATGGGTATGGGCTATATAGCAGAATACAGTGTAGAAGGCAACGAACTGTATCGCTGGCCGCTGCCCGGAGCATGGTCGGCAACGGAGCTTGCAAAGGAGAACTTCCTGTGCGTAGGTAAAGGCAATACCGTGATGGAAATCAGCCGCGAAGACGGTAAGGTGGTGTGGCAGCCCGACCTTAAAGGTACAGGATTGACCCAGGTTCAAAAAGCCGTCAGGCTGAAAAACGGAAACACAATTCTTAACTCATGGTGGAACGAATGGGGAAAGGCTCCACTCGACACTGCCAACGCCCCCGTCCAGGCTGTTGAAATCGACAAAGCAGGCAACGTGGTAAGTGTGTTGCGCTCATGGCGTAATCCAGACCTTGGTCCGTCCACGACAATTCAGCCTCTTGACATGGCCGTTGACCGCAACCGTCTGTTTTTCGGGCATTTTAACGGTAGGAAACTGCCGCCACTGATGCTTAAGTCCAATGAGCCGGTGGGTGAAGGAAAGGGAATACATCCGGGACGCGTGGCGTGGATTCATTCGCCGGGAGTGGCATCATGGGATGGCCATACCGGGCTATGGGTGGAAGACCGATGGAACTCTCAGGTGAAAGCCGACCAGATGGTAAGAGAGGCAATAATGCAGATTACCGGCGAGAAAACAGCGAAAAAAGCATGGACAGCACTCTTCAAACATTTCAACAGTCAGCATGGCCGGGGCAACAAGGGCTACCGGAAGGGTGAAAAGATTGCCGTGAAGCTGAATCTTAACAACGCCCTGACCCATCGTGACACGATAGAGCTCAACTCATCGCCATTCGTCACGCTTGCAATAGTGCGCTCAATGGTGAACGACGGAGGAATACAGCAAAGCGACATCATACTTTGCGAACCGAGCCGCGCCATCACCGACAGCATATATAATAAGGTATATAGGGAATTTCCCGGAGTCACCTTTATCGACAACATTGGAGGCGACGGTCGCGTGAAGTGTGAGTATTATCCCGACATGATTACCTACTCTGCTGACAATGGAAATCTCGCCAGAGGCTTGGCCAAGTGTATCGTTGATGCCGACTACCTCATAAACACATCGCTGCTGAAACTGCACAACGGACCAGGCGTGACGCTTACTTCGAAAAACTGGTATGGAGCGACAGATATCAACCTCGTCTGGAGACGCAACGGTCATAGCAACTTCAGCCCCGATAAGCGCAACGGGAAACCTGGTTACAAAACGTTTGTTGACTTCATTGCCCACAAGCACTTAGGACAAAAGACCCTGCTTTTCCTCATCGATGGTACCTATGGCTCGCGACATGTGAACTTCAAGCCTTTCCCAAAATGGCAGAAAGCTCCTTTCAACAACGACTGGGCCTGTTCACTCATCGTTTCGCAGGACGAAGTGGCGTGCGATGCCGTTGCCATGGATATGCTCATCAGCGAGTGGCCAGAATATGGCAGCCTTAACTATTGTGATGAGTATCTTCTTGAAGCGGCAACAATACCGAACACACACAGCGGAACGGTATATAAACAGGATGGCAAGCCTCTTGAGAAACCGTTAGGACTGATGGAACACTGGAACGACAAACACAAATACACAAAACTTGAGCTTGTCTATAAGAAATTATAGACAATAAACGGCTAACTTTATCAGCATCCGAACGACGGCATTTCCGCGATTTCAGAATTAGCGCTGCTCCGAACGGCAGTATTTCCGCGATTTCAGAATTAGTGTCGCTCCGAACGACGGCATTTCCGTGATTTCGGAATTAGTGTCGCTCCGAACGACAGTATTTCCGTGATTTCGGAATTAGTGTCGCTCCGAACGACAGTATTTCCTACCCGAAATACGGAAAATGAATACAAGCCTTTGGCGGTTTCGGAATTTATTCCTAACTTTGCGCCATGTTATTTTACTAAAACAAAAAAAGAAATTATGCAAGGAAACTTTTCTTATCAGAACCCGACAAAACTATACTTCGGCGAGAATGCGCTGAAGTTTCTGAGTGACGAACTGCAGCAGTACGGCCCCACCGTGCAACTCTGCTATGGCGGCGGCAGTATCAAGAAGAACGGCATCTACGACGCTGTGGTCGCAGCCCTGAAGGAGGCTGGCAAGACTATCATTGAAGACGCTGGAGTGATGCCTAATCCGACTGTAGAAAAACTCTACGAGGGTGCAAAGATAGCGCGTGAGAATAACGTGGACCTGATTCTCGCCGTGGGTGGCGGATCAACTATCGACTATGCCAAGGGTGTGAGCTGCTCGGCATGGTGCGACGAGGACCCGTGGCAGAAGTACTACATGGAGCAGCAGGAGGCTACGTGCCGTGTGATTCCCGTGGGCAGTGTGCTGACGATGGTGGGCACCGGCTCGGAGATGAACGGCGGAAGCGTCATCACCAACCGCTCCATCGGCATGAAAATAGGAAAAGTGTTCGGCTCGTATGCCTATCCGAAGTTCACCGTGCTGAATCCTACCTTTACTTTCACCGTGCCGCAGTATCAGATGGTGGCTGGCTTCTTCGACATCATGAGCCACATCATGGAGCAGTATTTCTCGGGCACGGATGACAACACCAGCGACTATCTGGCCGAGGGACTGATGCGCTCGCTCATCCACTCCAGCCGCATTGCCGTTAAGAATCCGAAGGACTACGAGGCCCGCTCGAACATCATGTGGACGGCTACGTGGGCACTGAACACGCTCATCGGACAGGGCAAGACGCAGGACTGGATGGTACACATGATAGGCCAGGCCATCGGTGCCCATACCGATGCCACCCACGGCATGACGCTGGCTGCCGTCTCGATACCTTATTACCGATTCGTGTCGCAGTTTGGCGTGAAGAAGTTCGCCCGCTTTGCTCAAAACGTATGGGGCATCGCTGCCGACGGCAAGACCGACGAGCAGCTGGCCGCTGAAGGCATCGCCGCCCTGGAAGCTTGGATGAAGGAAATCGGCGTGGTGATGCATACTGCCGAACTGGGAGTGACCTCAGAGAACATCGAGGCCATTGCCGACAGCACCATCATCTTCGATGCCGGTTATCACAAGCTGACACGCGACGAAGTGATACAGATACTGACAGAGAGCATGTAATATTTGCATTCTGGTTATTCTCAATTCGACAGTACCATTTTTTTAGTGTAAAACATTTGCTGATTTAGTGTAAAGCATTTGTAAAACAAACCCGTCATGGACTGCTTTTAGAACGTGCAAAAAAGAAGCGAGGCAAGTACCTGTTCACCAAGTACTTGCCTCGTATTTCACTAATTTTCAGCATCTTTCGACCGTATTTCTCTTTTTACTGAGGAATTATCAATCGCCATTGCTCCCTACTCTCTCGTTCACCTTTCCTTTGACTGATGAATCAGTCTTCGACGAAAAGAAAAGTATTATAACGTCTGAGAAAACATAGCTTTTTGAGTTAGTGGGTAACTCTATTATAGTTAGTGGTTAAGTCTAATAGAGTTAGTGGGTAACTCCAAATGAGTTAGTTTTTAAGTCCTATA
>CAMOEW010000001.1 GCA_946612625.1 uncultured Prevotella sp. | reverse complement strand
GTGCGCATCTTGATGTAGGAACCGCTTTCAACAAAGTATGACGAGAAGCGTCCTTCGTCAGCACCATTGGATGTTGTCAATGCAGGAATGTCGGAGTTGGGGTTGGCCTGTGTCCATGCATTAATCAGGCGCTCACCTTTGTTGGAGCCGGCATCGGTGATGCTCCAGAAGTCGGTCTGGTATTTCTGGTCGTTGGCAACATCAACACCCGACACGCCCTGCCAGAACATCGTAAGGTCGAAGTCACGGTAGGCAAGGTTGATGTTGATACCGTATGAGAAGTTGGGCACCGGATTGAATATCCATGTGCGGTCGGCCTCGCCAATCTTGCCGTCGCCGTTTAGGTCGGCATACTTCAGACCGCCCACACGTGCTCCTGCTTGTCCGTGGGCAAGCACCTCTTCGCGAGACTGATAGAGACCCTCAACCACATAGCCGATGCGCGAGCCGTAGGCCTTCCCGTCCTGTGCCAGATTATGGAAATCGTTGTGCTCGTAGGAGTTCTTTGACTTCTCGGGCAGATAGGTCACCTTTGAGCGATAAAAATCGAGGTTTCCGCTGATGTCGTATGACAGTCCGTAGCTTGTCTTATGACGATAGCCCAGATTGAACTCCATACCCCAGTTCTTCAGTGTAGGACCGTTGATCCAGGTCTGTCCGCCAAAGCCGATGGCACCGAGGAAGGCGGGCTGAACGAGCATGTCCTTGGTCTTCTTGAAGAACAGGTCGTAAGAACCGTAGAGATCGCCATCGAAGAGCGAGAAGTCGGTACCGAAGTTCCACTGTGATGAAG
This sequence comes from uncultured Prevotella sp., assembly GCA_946612625.1. Lineage (GTDB taxonomy): Bacteria > Bacteroidota > Bacteroidia > Bacteroidales > Bacteroidaceae > Prevotella. Next base: position 129,681 of record CAMOEW010000001.1, on the reverse strand, counting down.
ACTCCCACTTCAGGTCTTCATTGGCCGACTGCAGCTTGTAGTAGCCGGAAGGCAGTGTACCGCTGCCTTGAAGGTTGAGATCGTAGGCGGTGGAGTTCTCACGGTCGGAACCGTAGTTGGCAACATAGAGTCCGTAGTGGGCTGTATTGGAGTTCATGCCCTGATTACCGGTGACACCGAAGCTGGCGCGAATCTTCCAGTCGCGAAGCCACTTGGCATTGATGTGCTTGGAGAGACGGTAACCTAGCGAAACAGAGGGGAATGTACCATACTGGTGGTTCTTACCGAAACGGCTGGAACCGTCGTGACGCAGTGTGAACGAAGCCAGCAGCTGGTCGTTCCAGTTGTAGTCGATCTTTCCGAAGTAAGACATCAGTTTATATGAGTCGCCGGCACCAGTAACATTCTGTATGCCTGTTCCGGCACTGGGCCACATATAGTCGATAGTCTCAAGCGGATAGTCTGTGCGACGGGCAGAGAAGTCGGTATAGTTGTCCTGGTGGGTCTCAAGACCGAGGAGAATGTTGAAGTTATGGGTAGTTGCAATATTGAAGTTATACTGCAATGTGTTCGACCATGTCCATTTTGTGCTGTGTGTCTGTGACAGAGTGCTGGCGCTGGTGTTGTTCTTCACCACGTCCGACTCAAATGTATGCTGCAGGCTGCGGATGTTGCTGTTGGTGTAGTCGATACCGAAATTCGAACGGAACAGCAGACCCTTGATGGGGGTGACATCTACGTAGGCATTAGCAAAGATGCGCCATTTCTTCAGACGGTTGTCCTTGTTGTGGTAAAGCTCGCGCATGGGGTTCTGACGGTCGCTCATACCACCAACAGGACCTGAGAAAGTCTCGCCGTCAATCTCATATACAGGCAGCGTAGGAGCAATCTTAAGTGCATTCTCCAACGGAGCGCAGTCAACATTGTTAGAATATGAGAACGTGGCATTCTCGCCAACGCTGATTATCTTGTTGATCTTATAGGTGCTGTTGAAGCGTGCCGAGAAGTTCTCAAAGTCGGTGTGTTTCAGCACACCTGTAGCCTTCTTGTAGCCGAATGAGAAGAGCGTGGTGGCCTTGTCGGTAGCCTTCGATAAGGCAATGTCGTAGTTCTGTGTAACTCCAGTGCGACTGATTTCGTCAACCCAGTCTGTATCGCTAAAAGGCATTGTCTGGTTATGGTTCATATAACCATTGTATAAACCTCCTATGGAGTACGATGCCATTGATCCTGTTTCAGGATTATACACCGTAATAGGAATACCGCCTACGGCATCAAGAGCTAAACCATAGTTGGCAGCATAGTCTGCAGGATTCTTTCCGTCGTTGAGGGCTGCCTGTACCAGGGCGGTAGCATACTGCTGCGTATTGAGAAGTTTCATCTTCTGAGTCATCCATGACATGGATACCGAGGCGTTGAAATCGATGTTGATCTTGTCGTTTTTCTTGCCTTTCTTGGTAGTGATGATGACAACACCGTTGGCTGCACGGCTACCATAGATACTGGCTGAGGCGGCATCCTTCAATACTTGCATCGACTCAATATCTGATGCATTAAGGCTGTTAAGTGAACCGCTGTAGGGCATACCGTCAACGATATAAAGCGGTGTAGTACTTGAACCACCCATTGAGCCTATACCGCGGATGTGTACGTCGGCTTCGCCCGACGGTGATCCGTTTGTGGTAATTGTCATTCCGGGTACTTTACCCTGAAGTGATGCCATAGGATCGGTAGTGCTTGCCTTGAAGTCCTTAGTCTCAACTACACCTACTGAACCAGTAAGGTCGGCTTTGCGCTGTACCTGATAACCGGTAACAACTACTTCGGCAAGTTGGGTCTGGTCTTCCTTCATTTCTACCTTCATGCCGTTGGCTGCCGGCATCTCAACATTGTTGTAACCAATGAAAGAGAAGACAAGAGTTTTACCGGGGGTAACCTTCAACTTGAAGTTTCCGTCGAAGTCGGTCACGGTGCCGTTCGTCGTACCCTTTTCCATCACCGTAGCACCGATGACAGGTCCCATGGCATCTGTCACCGTACCAGTGATTACTGTTTGCGCGTACATTATAGTACTTGCAAAGATGAGCATTAAGCCCAACAGGAATCGCTTAGATTGTTTCATACATTTTTTGTTTTTAGTTAATATTTATTGTCTCTGAATGATTGCAAAAGTAGTGATGCCGCAGATAAACGGCATAAATGTTTCGTTCATAGCCTTGAAAAAATGTTTCGTGCAACATTTTTAAAAGGTTTTGAACGAAATTTATACGTAATATGTAAGTGCTCTTATTGTTTAGAAAGTTGAAGTACTTCGGTGGGGCTGATGCCGAACTCGTCTTTGAAGCACTTGGCGAAATAGCTGGGGGCGGAGAAGCCAACCTCGTAGGCTACTTCAGAGATAGACTTATGGCTTGACGACAACAATGCCTTTGCACGGTTCAGACGGCTCTGACGGATGATGTCAACAGGGGTACGACCGGTGAGTAGCTTAGTCTTGCGGTAGAGCTGAACGCGGCTGAGACCCATTTTAGAGGCAAGTGTCTCTACAGTGAACTCGCTGTCGCCCATCTGCGACTGCACTATCTGCCGCAACTGCTCTAGAAAACGGTCGTCCATATTCGACGACAGCTCTATCTGCTTCTGCTCCTCAGGCGTAAGCTTGGCAACGTTTCTTGCCGAGGACTCTTTCTCGAGATTTCCAACAACCAGTGAAAAAGCTTCGCGCTCAAGCTGATGACGGCGATACATGGTGGTGAGTGCAAACCATGCTCCGAGGAGTATGAGAACGATTATTACTACTAGTAGAACAAGATATACCTGTTGGTGACGGTACTGTGTGAAATACCAATCGATTTTGTTGTGCAGACGATCGAGACGGTCGTTCTGTATTTCCATCTCTTCGGCCTGCATGAGCATCACTTCGACATTTTCCCGGGTGACGATGGCCGATTTCATTAGGTTGTCGCGTTCGTAAGGTTTGCCCTTCAGGATGTTTACGGCAAGACGCATCACGAGGTCGCCGCGAGTGGGATAGATATAGCTGGCATCGAGCAGACCTTGACGCACGCTCTCTATGCCGTTTCCCTTGCCCGACAAGCCGTCGATGCCGCAGTATTTTGTAGTGTGTGGATTATAAGGCGGCTCTTCATTGCGCCGTAATGTGTTGAGTGCCTCGCGAGCACCGAGAGCCATGCGGTCATTTTGGCCAAACACGTAGTCGATGTCAGACAGGTCGCCGTTGTAATCATTGATTGCCTTGATGGCACTCTCCCTGGTCCAGTCGCCTTGCAGAGATGCTACTATCTCGATGCCGGGGCTCTTTTTAATTGCTGCAAGGAAGCCGTTGTGACGGTCGATGGCGGGCGACGACCCTTTTAGGCCCATAATCTCCAGAACGCGCCCCTTGCCGTCCATTTGTGCTGCAATATATCTTCCCATTTCGAAACCCATATTGTAGTTGTCGGCTCCAATGTATGCCGTGAACTTCTTCGACGAAGTCTTGCGGTCGAAAACGATTACGGGAATACCTTTGTCGTGGGCACGGTCGATAACAGAACTCATTGTCATCATCTGGTTTGGTGCTACGATGAGCAGGTCAACATTCTTATCGATATACCGTTCTATTTGCTCTATCTGTCGCCGGTCGTTGTCGTCGCCCGAAGCGATGCAGACGTCGATATTGTCGTAGAAGTATGTGGCAGTGCGCAGTTCGCGGTTAAGTTTCTCGCGCCAGATATCCTCACTGCATTGTGACACTCCGATATGGTATGTCTTCATGTTGTCGGAACATGAAGATAATATTACTGATAGTAGTATGTATATAAAGGCGTGGTGTGAATGTTGCATTCTCATAGTCTTAATTTGCTTCCACGTTATTCACAGAGAAAGATGGTAACTCCGCGTGCAGCCTGGGCTCCATATACGAGGCTTTGCTCAATGTCGGCTGTTTTCGACGGTCCGCTGATAAAGGTGCCGAAGCCGTAGTCGTTGAACTGTATGTGGTCGTATGCCTCGTGCATATTGTTGACGATATTTTTCCGTGAGATAAGTATGACAAGGTTCTCGCTAATGAAGCAGATGGCTTTCTCCTTCATGGTCTGGGGAATCCAAATACATGCATTCTCTGCCACTCCTATCTCGCCGCGGATTACTCCTACATCGGTATCCTCAAGGTCTTGTGCCGTAATTACGGTGTTTGGGTTTTTGTCGGCTTTAATGCCGGGAATATTGCTGCTCACCACCTTTGCGTCAGGATAACATTCGCGAATCTTCAGGTTCAGGTCGTCGTCTGCATTAATTTCCACGACTTTTGCGCCTCCGCTGGTTGTGGCGGTCTTTACGAACTGAGCCACGGGATCGGTATATTGTATTCCCCTGATGTTGACCTCGGGCTTATCGAATGCCATGCGGGTGTTTTTCCGCAGGCGGCTTAATATTTCTTCTCTACTAAACATGCAAAACTTGTATTATTTATCTTTTAGGTGAAGTCGCCATAGCTGGTGGAATGAATTCTTCGGGAATTCTGGCATCGTGTGGCCTACGCTCCATCCGTTGAGACGAGAGTTGGTGAGACATTCGGGCACGATATTTGCCAGAGGTGCAAACTTCAAGGCAGTGGTATATAGAGACGGGTGGTTGAACAAATATTTCATTCCTTGCGACATTGTTTTTTTCATTATGTCAGCATGATGCCATTCGTCAAGATGCTGTCGCCAACGATATATCTGTGTGCTCAAATCCACTCGTACAGGACACACGTTGTCGCACGAGCAGCACAGTGAGCATGCCGATACGTTATGGTAGTTGGTATCGTGGTCTTTCAGCATTCCAAGATTGATACCAATGGGACCGGGAATGAAATAAGTGTAGCTATAACCACCGCTGCGGCGATATACGGGGCATGTGTTCATGCAGGCTCCGCAGCGCATGCACTTCAGCGTCTGCCAGTGTTCCTCGTTGGAAATAATGCTGCTACGCCCGTTGTCAACAAGTATTATGTGCATCTCACCACCCGGACGCGCCTTGCGGAAGTGGGATGTATAGACGGTAGTCTCCTGTCCGGTGCCGCAACGGGCCAGCAGCCGTTGGAATACTCCCATTGCTTTGTAGTCGGGGATTAGTTTTTCTATTCCCATGCTTACTATATGCAGCTTTGGAATACTTGTGCTCATGTCAGCATTGCCCTCGTTGGTGCATACCACAACGTCGCCAGTGGCAGCAATGCCGAAGTTGGCACCAGTCATTCCGCATCCGGCTGTCATGAAATTGTTGCGCAGGTGCAGTCTGGCTTGATGGGTGAGATAGGTCGGGTCGCAGTTGCCATGCTCAGAACCGATCTTCTCCTCGAAACATTTGCCCACCTGTTCTTTTGTGATATGTATGGCTGGCATCACTATATGACTCGGAGCCAAGTTCATCAGCTGTAGTATGCGTTCGCCGAGGTCAGTCTCGATAGGGTCGATGCCTGCACGAATGAGATGTTCGTTGAGATGGCATTCTTCGGTTAGCATCGACTTCGATTTCACCACTTTCTTAATGTTGTGTTCACGCAGTATTTTTAATACGATGTCGTTATATTCGTCGGCATCCTTTGCCCAGTGCACGATGACTCCGTTTTTGGTGGCATTTGCCTCGAATTGTTCCAGATAGTCGGCAAGATGGGTTACAGTGTGACGCTTGATGTTGTCGGCAATTTGGCGCAGCTCCTCCCATTCGGGCAGTGACGCTGCCATGTTGTCGCGCTTTTGACGTACACTCCAAAAGGTGCGGTCGTGATGGTTCACTCTGACGGCATCCTCATTGAATTGCCGTGCTGCTATGGAATGTTTGGTGCTCATAATCCCTGGGCTAATATTTGTACTACGTGGATGAACTTAATATCATGATGCTGCTTCTTGGCTATGCCCTGCATGTGCATTAGACACGATGAGTCTGGACCGGTAATGTATTCAGCCCCGGTCTCTTCATGACGCCGTAGCTTGTCGAGTCCCATGCGAGTGCTCACGTCGGGTTCTTCTATTGAGAACATCCCTCCGAATCCGCAGCACTCGTCGGGGCGTTCGGGTTCAACGACGGTGATGCCTTCTACCATTTCGAGCAGGTCGCGAATCTTGTTAAACCTGGGCGAGTCCATACGTTCTGACGGAGTGGAAAGTCCCAGTTCGCGCACACCATGACAGCTGTTGTGGAGGCTCACTTTATGATGAAAGCGTCCTGGTACACTCTTCACCTTCATGATATCGTGGAGAAACTCTACGATGTCCATTGTCTTCTGTGGAGCACGACAATCGTGCCTGCCTTCGAGCAGATGAGGATGGAAGAATCTGACATACGAAGCACAGCTGGCACTCGGAGCAACGACATAATCGTAGGTGGAAAAGAGGTCATCGAACTTTTCTGCCAGTTCTGTTGACATCTTCTCAAAGCCGGCATTGCCCTGCGGCTGTCCGCAGCATGTCTGCTTCTCGGGATAATCAACGTCGAGTCCATAGTACTTTAATAACTTGTATGTGGAAACGCCCACCTCAGGGTAGAGCGCGTCCACATAACAAGGAATAAACAATCCAATTTTCATTGTCAATCAATAATGGCTCTGGTAGTAAATAACGTGGGTGTTGAGATACTCCTCAAGACCATGCTTGCCGTCTGCACCGCCGATGCCACTCTTCTTCACGCCGGCATGGAAACCCTGGATAGCTTCAAAGTGGAATCGATTGATATAAGTTTCGCCGAAGTTCAGTTCGCGGCATACGCGGGCTGCCGTGTCAAGGTCTTTTGTGAAGACGCTCGATGCCAGTCCGTATTCAGAATCGTTAGCCCACTCAATAGCCTGGTCGAGAGTGTCGAACTCTACGAGCGGAAGCACAGGTCCGAAGGTCTCTTCGTGTATGATGTCCATATCCTGAGTGCATCCGTCGAGAACGGTAGCGGCATAGAAATAACCTTTGTCGCCGATGCGGTGGCCGCCGCACAGCAACTTGGCACCTTGCTTCACGGCACGTTCCACCTTCTCGCTGACACTCTCAAGGGCACGCTTTTCTACGAGAGGTCCCATGTCGGCATCTTTCATAACAGCAGGATTGCCTACTTTTACTGCAGAGAACTTCTTCACGATGAGGTCGGTGAACTGTTTTTTCACGCGCTTGTCAACATATACGCGCTCTGCCTGGTTGCATATTTGGCCGCTGTTACCTATACGGCTGTCAAGAACAGCCTGAGCTGCTAACTCAAGGTCGGCATCGGCACATACGATGACAGGAGCCTTGCCGCCAAGTTCAAGTGACACCTTTGTGATATTTGGAGCTGCAGCCTCCATAATCTTCACACCTGCTGAAACAGAACCTGTCAGGCTGACGATACCCACCTTCGGGCTGCCTGCCATGGCATTGCCTACGAGCGAACCGCGACCGGTGACAACATTGAAGACTCCAGCGGGAAGTCCGCTCTCGTCAACAATCTTGCAGAACTCACAGCAGTTCTCTGGAGTAATCTGTGATGGCTTCAGCACAATGGAACAGCCAGCAATCATTGCCGCTGCCGCCTTGCGGGCAATAAGGAAGAACGGGAAGTTCCATGGCAGAATACCTGCGGCAACGCCACATGGAACTTTCTGAAGCAGCATCGTCTCGCCACGGTTGTCACTTTGGATAATCTCTCCCTCGATATGACGTGCAAACGATGCCATATAGTCGAAATACTCAGCCGTAACGTTCACTTCGACACCGGCCAGAGCCTGGGTTTTTCCCTGTTCGCGAACGAGAATTTCCTGGAACTTGTCGAAATTATCTCGGATGCCTTGTGCCATCTTTCTCAGATATACGGCACGCTCGCAAGCCGGAATTTTAGCCCATTCCTTCTGGGCTTTCTCAGCTGCATCGATTGCCTCCTGAACGTCTTCCACGGTTCCATCGGGCTGGCGGCTTATCACGTCTTCCGTTGACGGGTTAAGAACGTCAATCCACTTGCCGGAGCGGCTATCAACGAATTTGCCGTTGATATACATTTTCAATTCTTTCATAAATTAAGCGTTTGTTTTAGTAATTGTTGGTGATTAGTGGCTTATTCCTTGCTGAAGTCGTCTTTGCCTACTCCGCAGATGGGGCATACCCAGTCTTCAGGAATGTCTTCGAAAGCCGTGCCTGGTGCAATGCCGTTGTCAGGATCTCCTTCTACCGGGTCATATACATACCCACATGTGTTGCAAATGTACTTGTCCATAGTTTTTAATGTTTAGTTATTAATAAAATAAAAATGGGTGATTATATATATTTCTCAATCTTGTCGATTATCGTTTCGGGTGCAATCTGTGTCAGACATGCAAGGTCGCCACGCTTACATGGTTTGTTGCCATAGATGCTGCATGGACGACAGGCAAGTGGCACTTGAACTAAGCTGTCGGGTTCCTGGCCCCATCCCATGAAGCCAGCGTAAGGGTGTGTTGCGCCCCAAATGCTCACGACAGGAGTTGCTACCATTGATGCAAGATGCATGTTGGCACTGTCCATCGATACCATCACATTGAGATGGCTCATGAGAACGAGCTCCAGTCTCAGATTATCGATGAGTGAGGAAACCTTCACGCACTGGCTGAATTCCGAAGCCCATTCGTCAAATGTCTGTTCCTCACGCTCCCCACGACCGAAAAGGAACAGTCTGGCATCAGGATGACGCTCAATGAGCATTGTGAGCACTTGTTTCATCTGCTCTATTGGATAAACCTTTGTATCATGGGCTGCATAGGGAGCAATGCCTATCCATACTTCTTTCTCACCCTTTTGCTTGAGACTGTCGGGAAGCAAGCTAAGGTCGCCCCCCTCGTAAGGGAAAATGGAATGGAAGTGAATATCCACTGGATATCCGAGTTTGGCCAGTACCTCTGAATACTTTTGGAACGATGTGGGTTGTTGTTCAAGCCGTTTGTGAGAGTAAGAAATTAGTCGTTTGCGACCCTTGCGGTACTTGTTGATGTGCTCTACGTGAAAGCGGTCGAGAGAGAATCTCATCCGAAGAAACTCCGACCTCAGCACATTGTGGAGGTCGGCAATGGCAGTGAAGTTCTTAGCTGTGAGCCTGCGGTAGAGTGCATTCAGACCTTTGATGCCGTGATATTCATGCTTCAGGTCGGCTTCCATGAAACTCACATTGGGGGCAAGGTTTTCGAAGAAGGGACGTGCGAAGGCACGGCTGAGCACGGTGATGCGCAACTTGGGATATTGCATGGCCAGTGAATAGACCACTGGCACAGCCATTGCTACATCGCCGATAGCCGAGAACCTGATGATGAGAATGTGTTCCTTCTTCACTGTCGCCGTTTTATTTTTTCTTATATAGTATAGGATTTGTTGACGGGTCGTTGTACATCTTCATTTGACGATATACTTTCATATATTTTCTGCCTGCGGCAATGTCTTCGAGAAGTTGGTCGATGGCAAGCGACAGGTCTTTCTGCTGCTCAAGCAGTATCTCAAGTTTCAGCTTGCATTTATTTATGTGCTCAGCATCGGCATCATTGCGGCCAACCTGTTCCTGCATGTGATATATCTTCAGGGCGAGAATGCTCAGCCTGTCAACAGCCCATGCCGGGCTTTCTGTGTTAAGGGTGGCATTAGCCGAAGGTGTCACATCGCAGAAATACTGGCGGAAATAGCTGTCTATTTCCTCCACCAGATCGGTGCGGTCTTGATTGCTGCGGTCTATCTTTCTCTTAAGAGACAGTGCTTCCGATGGATTGATGTATGGGTCGCGAATGATGTCTTCGTAATGCCATTGCACGGTATCAATCCAGCATTTTAGATAAAGGCTGAATTCGATAGTTCCGCGTTCATAAGGATTGCGTATGGGAGCATCTACACTGTCAGTTAGGTGATAATCGTCTATCGCCTGTCGGAAAATTTTGTTTGCTTGTTCTGTAAATGACATTTAATGCAAATATATTGTTTCACTTTGCAAAACTAATCATTTCTTTTCAAATATCCAACGAAATTGTGCAAAATTCTAAAAAATTATGTACTTTTGCACTTAATATGAAGATTATTGTTGACGATAAGATACCTTTTATACGGGAAAAGCTGGCTATGATAACCGATGACGTGGTTTACATACGCGGTTCGGAGATATGCCAGAACGATTTAAAAGATGCTGATGCCCTGATAGTAAGAACTCGCACACGATGTGACTCACGACTTCTGGAAGGAACCAACGTGCAGTTTGTTGCTACAGCTACGATAGGCTTCGACCATATCGATGTTGACTATCTCCAGAGTGCCGGTATTAGTTGGATGAGCTGTCCGGGATGCAATGCGGCGAGTGTGGCGCAATATATTAACAGTACTCTGCTCGTTCTGGGCATTGATCTGGAAAGCAGTGTTCTTGGTATAGTAGGCTGCGGTCATGTAGGCTCGCTTGTTAAAGCAGTGGGCGAGCAATTGGGTATGAGCGTGATGGTGAGCGACCCTCCGCTTGGCCGTCCAGATTTTGTCAGCCTCGAAGAAATCGCATCCAAGGCAGATGTGATAACTTTCCATGTGCCTCTCGACGGCACTACACACTATATGGCAGGGAAGAGATTTTTTAGCATGTTGCGTAAAAAGCCCTGGATAATAAATAGTAGCCGTGGTGGTGTGGTGGATGAACGTGAGCTCATTGATGCTCTTGACATTGGAGTGGTGAGAGGGGCCGTTGTCGATACATGGGAAAATGAACCCTCAATAAATACTATATTATTAAATAAGGTATATATCGGGACTCCACATATTGCCGGATATTCTGCCGACGGGAAGGTAAATGCCGACAACATGGTGATCGAGGGGTTGTGCCGGCATTTCGGCATTCCTAATCCTGGAAAAATAATGCCGCCGCCGCTTCCTTCAGACTTCGTATATACCGGAAATCCTTTGCAGCTTTATAATCCGCTCGATGACAGCATAAAGCTGAAACGAAATCCCGATGACTTTGAACGACTGAGGGGAGACTATCCTCTGCGACGTGAGAAGGCAGAAATTGTGCACGGGAACACCTGATAAAGTGTCGAAAAGACAAAATTATGCACTTAAACATGCACAATATTACCTTGTTTGTGCAACAGAACAATGTTTTTTTACGAAAATATTTGTTTATATGAATAAAAATTAGTTACTTTGCACCCGATTTTGAAAATAGAATGAATATTTAGTAACAATTAAAGATTAAAATTATGTCAGAAATTGAAAGCAAAGTAAAGGCAATTATCGTTGATAAGCTTGGTGTTGATGAGGCTGAGGTTAAGCCAGAGGCAAGTTTCACAAACGACCTTGGTGCTGACTCATTGGATACAGTAGAGCTGATTATGGAGTTTGAGAAGGAATTTGGTATTTCTATCCCTGACGACAAGGCTGAGAAGATCGGTACTGTAGGTGACGCTATAGCTTACATCGAGGAGAACGCTAAATAATTTTTCAATTGATAATTGAGAATTGACATTGAGAATTATAATTGGTTCTGACCTTGATTTGTGTCAGACCGATTGTAATTCTCTCTTTTTATAGTATTATCCAATTCTCTAAAACAGATTATTCATAAAAGGATATTATGGAATTAAAAAGAGTAGTAGTTACTGGTCTTGGTGCGGTAACTCCTGTTGGCAATAACCCGGAGGAGACATGGAAAAACCTTGTGGACGGTGTCAGCGGTGCTGCTCCATTCACGCTTTTTGATTCAGCTCTTTTCAAGACTCAGTTCGGCTGCGAGGTGAAGAATTTCGACCCCAGCGGATACATTGACCGTAAGGAAGCACGCAAGATGGATCGTTATGCTCAGCTTGCAATGGTTGCAGCTAAGCAAGCAGTTGCAGATAGCGGAATGGATCTTGAAAAGATAAATAAAAACCGTGTTGGAGTGGTGTTCGGAGTTGGCATTGGCGGAATCAAAACTTTTGAGGAAGAGGTGGCATATTACAGTGTTAACAAAGAAAACGGACCAAAGTTCAACCCATTCTTCATACCGAAGATGATCAGCGATATTGCCGCCGGTCAGATTTCTATCGAATATGGATTCCACGGGCCGAACTACGCTACCACATCGGCATGTGCATCATCGACGAATGCGTTGGCCGACGCATTCAATCTTATCCGGCTGGGTAAGGCAAACGTAATTTTAGCAGGAGGTGCCGAAGCTGCCATATGTGCTACGGGTGTAGGCGGATTCAACGCCATGAAGGCTCTCTCAACACGTAACGATGACCCACAGCACGCTTCACGCCCGTTCAGTGCCAGCCGCGACGGATTCATTATGGGCGAAGGTGCAGGCTGTCTTATTCTTGAGGAACTGGAGCACGCCAAGGCTCGTGGAGCAAAGATATATGCTGAGATGGTTGGAGCCGGTATGAGTGCTGATGCATATCATATCACTGCTTCACATCCCGAGGGTCTCGGAGCAAAGCTTGTGATGGAGAATGCCCTGGAAGATGCAGGGATGAAACCCGAGGATATCGATTATATCAACGTGCACGGTACATCTACCCACGTGGGCGACATCTCAGAGGCTAAGGCTATCAAGGACGTATTTGGAGAAGCTGCTTACAAGCTGAATATCTCGTCCACAAAGTCGATGACGGGACATCTGCTCGGTGCTGCCGGAGCAGTCGAGGCAATGGCTACCGTGCTGGCAGTGAAGAACGATATCGTTCCCCCGACTATCAATCACGAGGAGGGCGACAATGATCCGGAAATCGACTATAACCTTAACTTCACCTTCAATAAGGCGCAGAAGCGCGAGGTTCGTGCTGCCATTAGCAACACCTTCGGATTCGGAGGACATAATGCATGTGTGGTGTTCAAGAAATATACGGTATAAGCTATGCTGAACACCTATATCATTGACCGTATAAAGCTCCTTTTCCGCAAGGACAAGGAGCTTTATTATACCCTTTACGAAATTTTGGGCTTCTTTCCTCATAATATCGACATTTATAAGTTGGCATTGATGCACCGGAGTGCAAGCCGTCGCAATGAGAAAGGACGCCCGCTGAACAACGAGCGTCTGGAGTTTCTTGGCGATGCCATTCTCGATGCTGTTGTCGGAGATATCGTTTATCGCCATTTTGAGGGGAAACGCGAGGGGTTTCTCACTAACACACGTTCGAAGCTGGTACAGCGTGAGACGCTGAACAAACTGGCACAGGAGATGGGAATACTACAGCTTGTGAAATCAGCCAGAGGAAATAATTCTCATAATAGCTACAAAGGCGGTAATGCTTTCGAGGCTATTGTGGGAGCCATTTATATCGACCGTGGCTATGATGCCTGCATGAGATTCATGCAGAAGCGCATATTGGCACAGCTCATAAATATCGATAAAGTGGCATATAAGGAGGTGAATTTCAAGTCGAAGCTGATTGAGTGGACGCAGAAAAACCGCGTGAAGATGGAGTTCCGACTCGTAGAGCAGTCGGAGGATAAAGTCGGGAGTCCAAAATTCATGTATCAGGTTGTGCTTGAGAATGTTGAGGGCTGTTCGGGTACAGGCTATTCAAAAAAAGAGAGTCAGCAGATGGCATCAAAGCTGACATTGCAGAAACTCAAGCGCGAGCCGCAGTTCATCGATGCTGTTTTTGCTGCCAAAAGCGACCGTACGAAGATGGAGGAAGAGCCTGTTGCAGCTGTGCCAGTCTAAGTTGAGAAAAGAGCATTTTTATATCTTTTAACAAACAATATTAGACTATAAAAAAAAATATACCTATTTTTGCAGTCGTATAATATAGTGGTACGGACAAAAAAATATAATTATTAAAGATAAATGTTATGAACAAGAATTTTTTTATGAAAGGTGGGGCTGTTATCGCGATAGCAATAGCAGTTGCAAGCTGTGGTGAAAAGAATTATTTCGACCCAACTACGCAGCAGCAGGAATTCAATGCGAACTTTATTAACAATGTGATGGGTGGTAAGCAAATTGACCCGAAGCAGACTTGGAACACTTCTGCCATAACACAGGCAAAGGTTACCGTTGACCTCAATTACGGTGAAGAATATACACTATATCTTACAGAGGGCGCACCTCTTATTGACAGCGATGTGGCATACGTGGGCAAGACTGTGGTGAAGTCGGGCGAAACAAAGACGTTCAGTTTCACGCGTCCGGCATCGTCACCTCTGCTCTATGCAGCCCTTTACGATAAAAACAGCCATGCCATCGTAAAGATGGTGCCCGTGACGAAAGACGGTGTCGAGGTAGAGTTCAGCAACAATTACACTTCCGTATCGGGAGCCAAGGGTATGCATAAGGCTGTCTCTGAAGGAAACCGCTGGAGTGTAGAGAAGAAGAACATGCCCGACCTCTCCTCCTATAAGACGGGTGCTGTAGAGATTACTGCAGCCAACAATGTTACAAGTCCAGGCAACTATCCCGAGAAATACATTATTCCCGAGGGAACCACTTGGACTGCTAATATCCCAGCTATTCAGGCATACGGCGGTGAGTCTGTTTATGTAGCAGGTACGTGGACTTTATCTGAAGAACAGCGCACCAACGGCGGTAGCGTAATCGTAGTAGGTCCTACGGGAACCATCAACGTTCCGGCAGGAGTGATGCTATCTACCAATGCCAACAACGGCCAAGGCTCGACGGGTATGATATATGTCGAGCCAGGAGGAAAGATTACGGGCGACGGAGAGCTACAGTTCTCTAACGGTACGCAGACCTACAGCTACAATGCAGGTGAAATCACCGTTGCAAACATCAACATCAATGGCGGTACTCTCTATAATATCGGTACCATCGGTAAGGCTACCAATACAACGACAGCTATCGAGGGGCCCGCAGGCACGCCTGAAGTACCAAGCAAGCTTATCAACGTAGGTCAGTGTTATTTCACCAGCGTCAGCGGAGCCGGAATGAGCTTTGATAATGCTTGTAACATCATCGTTACCGGCGACTGCGCTATCGGCAACAGCACGAAAATGGACAACGGCAGCTATTTACAGTGCCAGACTCTTCATCTCAACGGAAGCAACAACGGTGGCATCGTGATGTACATGGGCGAGGCAGCATACGTAAACTGTATCGGTGCGCTCTCGGTAAATAACTTCGGCGTTTGGGGACCGGTAGGTACTGCAACAGCAGCCACCAACCGTGCCATCTTCAAAATTGGAGGCTGCAGCTATACGAATTACACAACTGGAAGTGCTTCAACGTTCATGCTCGATAATGTTGAGTTGATTCTTCCAGAAAACTTTCCTTCAGGCGTTGACTATGGCTATAATGGTAGCTCTGACAATAAGGCTTATGGCCTTGGCTATTTAGATGCAAATGCAAGCACTTATCCATCCAAAAATCTCATTTACGGTTGGTTCAATGGTTATGCATGCCGACTGATAAATGGCGACAATTATAACTTCACTGAAGTTGTTGTAAGGTGGGTTCAGGTAAATGATTATTATGGGTATAATGAAACAAAATGGGTTCCATCTTGGAAAACAGGTACTGCACAGACCTCATTTGGCGATGACAGCCGTGCCACATGTATTTATGGTACCTCACCCTCATATACCGTAGCAAAGGATGAGACAGAGAACTGCGGTGTAACATTCACGAGCAAACCGAACATTCCGCTTACTCCGAGCTATACGTACTACGCTTTCGAGGATCTTGGAACGACCGACGACTTCGATTTCAACGACGTTATCATACGCGTTTCAGCTGCCGACGAGAATGATGTATGCACGGTAGAACTCGTGGCTGCCGGCGGTACACTGCCCGCACAGCTGAAGTACAACGGCATCAATGTAGGTTCAGAAGTTCATGCTGCCTTTGGCGAGTCATCAAGCGTCATGGTGAATACAAATTCAGTGAACCACGACTTCACCACGCTTGGCACACTCACGCTGGCTAATGGTGAGACTCCTGGCAACCTTACCTTTGTTCTTGCAGTGACTGGCAACGACGGTTCGACACGGCAGATTACGTCTGCTGTCACACCCGGAGCAGCGCCTCTCTATGTTATCGTGAGCGGCGACAAGGACGGAAAATGGTTCTGGCCGAAGGAGCGCACCAACATAAACGTCGCATACTCTCAGTTTGGCGAATGGGGTGCAAACATCCAGAGCAACGCAACATGGTATGCCAACCCTGTTGCCGGAAACGTAGTGACATACTAAACAGCGATATGCTGACATTATAATAGAGAGACATCTGCCTCGTACAGATGTCTCTCTTCGTAAAATCGAAGAAACCAGACTGTTATGAAAAGCCAGATAATCAATCTTTGCGCAGCCATTGCCATACTTGCCGTGGCAGCCTCTTGCAAACCCAAAAATCTGTTCGACCCGATTGCCTATGAACAACACCTTAAAGAGACTGCGCCACTGTCAACCGTGGATGCCTTGCACACCTGGAATCTTACAACCGGACGGAGCGTTAGCATTCAGGCTAACGGAACCGACGGAGAGGCGGTAAAGGTGCAGGTGCTTAATGCCAATCCTACCACGGGAAAAGCAGAGATACTGGCAGAAGACTCTGTGGTCCAAGGGCGGAGTGTAACGCTTTTCTTTTATGCACCTAAGTGGATGGACACCTTCTACGCTGTGCAGCAGAACAGCAATAATACTTCCACGCTGAAGGAATTCAAGGCTGCCGACCGCAATGTTGGCTTTACCGGTGGCACGAGACTCCAGGGCAATCCACAGTTCAAATGGGTTACATACAGCTACTGCTTCGAGGAGAACTATCCTGACATCGGCGATTTGGATATGAACGACTGTGTGCTTCGCATCAGGGTCGAGCCGGGCGACGATGAACTGGAACGCCGTATTAATGTCAAGCTTGCAGCCGTAGGGGCAACAAGGCAGATTGCAGCGGCAATCAATATCGTCGGATGCTCTTACTATGACGTTGAGAGTGTGGTAACGAGCGACGGACAGTCTTTCGGTCAGCCTTACCCACTCATGCTCAGGTTTATCGACAATACAAACAATCTTCAGATGGGACTGCATGGCGAGGCTGCAATCCGTCTCTTCGAGGATGCCCACTGGGTGATGAACAACAAACAGCGCGAAAACGGCCAGGGCATCGTGGTGCAGTATATCAACACCAGGCGTGCAAACTCAGACAATTATGTTCTGCTGGCACCGAAGGAAGTGACTTACATTGTGAGGTTCAAGAACAAAGCCGTGCTCAACAATTTCTCTATCGAATCGCTCGATCCATTCATACTGACAGAGTTCAACGGAGGTATATGGGAAACGCATACTGGCCAGTACCGCACGAATAAAATCTTGCGTGACACAGGCGACAACACATCATATACATCGATTCCGTGGGGACTGAAGGTGCCTATGGCTGATTTTGCATATCCGCTTGAAGCTAATTCCATCGGACTGCTTAAGGATAATGTGCTCTCGGGTGCATATCAGGTGCGTGGACATGCCTTTGGCGAATGGGCTGCCGACAGAAACAAAAGTCTGGACTGGTATTTGTTCCCATCTCCCATGATGTGTTTCGAGTAATATTTGTAACGTGACTGCGGAAATGCCGTCGTCCGGAGCGATGGGAATCCTGAAATCGCGGAAATGCCGTCGTTCGGAGCGACAGGAATTCTGAAATCGCGGAAATGCCGTAGTCCGGAGCGACGGGAATTCTGAAATCGCGGAAATGCCGTCGTTCGGAGCGACAGCAATTCAGAAACGGCAATACTGTCGTTTACTCGTAATTTGGTGAAATTGCAAAAAAATATTTGCTGTTTAAGAAAATATTGTTATCTTTGCAAACTAAATAACAGTTCCAATAATCAAAATGAAGAGAAGAGTAGTGATTACAGGAACAGGTATCTGGTCCTGTCTGGGGAATGATATAGCTACAGTAAAAGAATCGCTTTTTAACGGCAAGTCGGGAATCGGTATGCAGCCCGAACGTTTAGAGTACGGATACCGTTCCGGCCTTACCGGAATAGTTGAGACTCCAGTCATAACAAAGCAGATGCTCGACCGCCACACACGTGCAGGAATGTCGGAAGAGGCACAGTATGCATATATGGCGAGCCGTCAGGCTTTTGCTGAGGCGGGCATCGGTGACGAATACTTGCGTGAGAACGAAGTGGGATGCATCTTTGGTAACGACTCGTCGGCAAAACCTGTCATCGAGTCGTCGAAGATTATGGATGAAAAACACGACTCTGCCATGTTGGGCTATGGACTGATATTCCAGTCGATGAACTCTACGGTGAACATGAACCTGAGCACAATCTTCCATCTTCGCGGTGTCAACTTCACCGTCAGTGCCGCATGTGCCAGCGGCAGTCATTCAATAGGACTGGCATATATGCTCATCAAACAAGGCTTGCAGGATATGGTGCTCTGTGGAGGTGCTCAGGAGACCAACTACTATTCAATGGCATCGTTTGATGCCCTCGGAGCTTTTTCCATAAGAATGGACGAGCCTGAGAAGGCAAGCCGCCCGTTCGACCGCGACCGCGACGGCCTGATTCCGAGTGGCGGAGCAGCTGCGCTTGTGGTTGAAGACTACGAGCATGCCCTGGCTCGGGGAGCCAACATTCTTGCCGAAGTGATAGGCTACGGATTCTCAAGCAACGGAGGTGGCATCTCTGAGCCAAGCGACGATGGCAGCGTAAAGGCAATGTCGAGGGCTATCAAGGATGCAGGCATAGAGATTGCCGAGATCGATTATATCAACGCACATGCTACAAGTACCCATCAGGGCGATATGTACGAGGCCATTGCCTTGAACAGGCTCTTCCATGGACAGCGCGCCTTGATTAGTTCTACAAAGTCGATGACGGGACATGAATGCTGGATGGCAGGCGCCAGCGAGATAGTGTACAGTATCATTATGATGCAGAATAACTTTGTTGCACCGAATATCAATTTTGAGAACCCCGACGAATATTCCGAGACACTGAACATAGCCACACATACCATAGAAACTGAAGTAAATACCGTACTGAGTAATTCTTTTGGATTCGGAGGCACAAACTCTGCACTTGTAATAAAGAAGGTACTATGAAACTATCTCCGGCATTAAAGAAGAAATATACTGCAGAAACGCTTTCTGCCCTTGATGCTCAGCGGCTTGCTGAGTTCATAGCGTGGGGGCCCGTCGTCTTTCAGGTATCACGCCTAATGGTAAAGTTTGGAATCCTCGACATGATACGCGACTCACGCGACGGACTGACGAGGGAAGAAATTGTAGGGCGGACAGGACTGTCTGACTATGCCGTGAAGTGTCTGCTTGAGGCATCGCTCTGCATAGGAACACTGCTTATTGATACCGAAACCGACCGGTTTACGATATCAAAAACCGGATGGTTCTTGCTTAACGACCCTGCCACGAGGGTGAATATCGACTTCAGCCACGACGTGAACTACGAAGGGTGGTTCCGGCTTGAAGAGTCGCTTGTCAATGGCAAGCCGGAAGGCCTGAAACATTTCGGCTCATGGCCTACAGTATATGAGGGGCTTTCGCAACTGCCGGAGCATGTGCAGAAGAGCTGGTTCGGATTCGATCATTTCTACAGCGACTCATCGTTTCCCGAGGCACTGAAGATTATCTTCGATGAGCACCGTGTCCGTTCGCTCTACGACGTGGGCGGTAATACCGGCAAGTGGGCACTACAGTGTGTGGCATATAATAAAGATGTACGCGTAACTGTTCTCGACCTTCCGCAGCAGATTGATATGATGCTCGACAACGTGAATGGCAAAAACGGTGCCGACCGTATCGACGGATATGGAATCAACTTGCTTGACGAGAAAGCCAAGTTTCCATTGCGTGAGGGCGGGCTCGATGCCATCTGGATGAGCCAGTTTCTCGACTGCTTTAGTATGGACGAGATTGTTGGCATACTGCAAAGAGCCAAAGCTGCAATGAATGAAGATACACGTATCTATATCATGGAGACGTTATGGGACCGGCAACGTTTTGAGACGGCAGCATTCTGCCTTACAATGACCAGTCTCTATTTTACTGCGATAGCCAACGGTAACTCGAAGATGTACAACACTGAGGATATGGAAAGTTGCATTGTGAAGGCAGGGCTTGAGATTGAGACTATTCATGACAACCTCGGGCAGGGACATTCCATTATAGTTTGTAAGTTAAGATGAGCAGGGGATAATGGCAGAGGCAAGGCAATGGGCAGGAACAACCTACGGAAACAGCAGGATGCACCGGTGGCTTATTAGCATATTGCGCGTAGTTGATGTGAGGGTGCTTTACGTCTTTTCAGCTGTGTTTATTGTGCCTGTATGCCTCCTGTTACGTCCCAGTTTTGGCATTATATACCGCGTGTTCCGCGAGCGTTTCGGCGATTCGGTGCTACAGTCGTTATGGAAGACATACCTTAATCACTGTATGTTCAGCCAGGTGGTGATTGACAGGTTTGCCATGTATGCCGGCAAGCGGTTCAGCGTGGATATTGAGGGGGAGGAGTATTTTCAGAGTTTGGCATCAAAGCCCGAAGGCTTTGTTCAACTTAGTGCTCATGTTGGTAATTATGAGATTGCCGGATATTCACTCGCTATGGAGTCAAAGCCGTTGAACGCTCTTGTCTTTGGAAACGAGAAGGCGTCGGTGATAAAAAACCGCAATAAGATGTTTGCAGGAACCCATGTGCGCATGATACCCGTAAGTGACGATATGAGCCATTTGTTCCTAATCGACGGAGCATTGCAGCGTGGTGAGATAGTGAGCATGCCGGCTGACAGAATCCTGGGTTCGCAGAAAACACTGAGACACATCTTTCTCTGCCGTTGGGCTTTGTTTCCCGAAGGGCCGTTCCGTGTCGCTGCCATGCGAGGACTCGACGTGATTGCTGTCAATGTCATGAAGACGTCGGCAAAGAAATACAAAATTTACGCCAAGCCTTTGCATTATGACAAGCAGGCATCCCGCAAGGAGCAGATTAGCCAGTTGTCGCAAGAATATGTTTACGAACTGGAGCGAATGGTGATTAAGTATCCAACCCAATGGTATAACTATTTTGAATTCTGGATATGACGGAGACAGATATGAAGAAGCCTTCGAGTGAATTCCTCATGGCAATTGATATTCACGAGCTACTGCCGCAACAGGAGCCGTTTGTGATGATAGGTCGGCTGACTCATTTTGACATGAGGCGCACAGTCACCGAGACTATTGTCGGCGAAGACAATATCTTTACCGACGACGGGCTGTTCAGTGCTTCGGGATTGATAGAAAATATTGCACAAACATGTGCTGCACGTCTCGGTTATGTGAATAAATACATACTGAAGAACAATATAATCAATATAGGATACATAGGTGCCATCAGGAACTTGGAAGTATTATCTCTGCCTATGGTTGGCGACCGCATTACCACTACCGTTGACGTCAGCGAAGAGGTGTTTGGCATGACGCTGGCTAATGCAACTGTAGAATGTAACGGCAAAGTGATTGCAAAGACTGAAATGAAAATAGCTGTCAGGGAGGAACGAGCAGATGAATGAACTAAGAGCATCAAAGGAATTTGACGTAAGATTCAGTGAGGTGGATTCGATGGGGGTTGTGTGGCATGGAGCATATCCGTTATATTTCGAGGATGCCCGCGAAGTGTTCGGCGAGAAGTATGGACTGACATATATGGGATATTTCGACCATGGTTATTTTGCTCCTATAGTTGAGCTTACCTTCCATTACAAGAAGCCGATAAGATATGGAATGCGTCCGAGAGTAGATATCATTTACCGTCCTTCAGAAGCTGCGAAGGTGGTGTTCGACTATGAGATCCACGATACTGCCGATGAGAGCCTAATCGCCACCGGACATTCTGTTCAGGTGTTTATGGATCGTGATTACAAACTCGTGCTTTATAGTCCCGACTTCTTTATGGAATGGCGGAAACGGTGGGGAGTATGAATTAAAGCAATGGTATATAAAATATCCGACAATATCCTGTCGCCTTTGGGTGATACGACAGAACAGAATTTTCGGGCTGTAGCTGCCGGACATTCTGCACTCACTACTTATAATGGTCACTGGCAATTGCCGGAGCCTTTCTGTGCATCGTTGTTGAGCGACGTTCAGCGACAGAACATTTTTATGGAAGGGTTCACGCAGTACGAGCAAATGGTGATAGCCTCTGTCAGACGTGCTATCGACAACTCGTCTGTAGATGTGACAGCCGACAGGGTGGTTCTTATACTTGCAACAACCAAAGGCAATATTGAACTGCTCAGTGATAAAGACGCCTGTCCGGAAGCAGAGTTGCCGGGTATGAGCGCAATGAAGATTTCTCGCTTTCTCGGATTCACCACTAAACCGATTGTAGTCTGCAATGCATGTGTCTCCGGTCTTTCTGCCGTAATCATCGCAAAGCGACTGTTGGAGTCAGGACATTACGACCAGGCGGTAGTATGTGGGGCTGATATTATCGGACGTTTCGTGGTATCAGGGTTCCAGTCGCTCAAGGCAGTGTCGGCAGAGCAGTGCCGTCCGTTTGACTTGGAGCGCACGGGGCTGAATCTCGGAGAGAGTGCAGCCACTATAATTCTCAGCCGCACTGCACCTCAGTGCAAATCTGTGTGGGCTATCGAAACAGGCGTAGTAAGGAATGATGCCTATCATATTAGCTCACCTTCTAAGAATGCAGAAGGGGCCTACAAGGCTATATCGGCGGCTATGGATGGTTTGTCGGCAGATTCCTTGGCATTCATCAATGCCCATGGAACGGCCACGATGTTTAACGACCAGATGGAATCGGTGGCAATAGAAAGGGCAGCTCTCAATACCGTTCCTGTCAATGCCTATAAGGGTTATTTCGGGCATACTCTTGGTGCGGCGGGAGTATTGGAGACATTATTGTCAATGAAAGCGATTGAGAATAATGTGATATTGCCGACAAGAGGCTTTGATGATTGTGGAGTTTCAGGCAAGATAAAGGTGGTGAAAGACTGCTTGAATACCAACAAAGAGGCATTCTTGAAGATGATTTCTGGCTTTGGCGGCTGCAATGCCGTTGTTTCCGCTCGTTGTTACAACACCACATTCGTGCAGCACTCAGATGATAATCCGCCTGCAGCTTCAGCCTTCAGAATTTCACATCGTGTTACAGTTACCGTGAATGAAGTCACGGTTGACGGCAGAAAAATAGATATAGAAGGTACAGGCAGCCGTATGCTAACATCATTATATAAGAAATATGGTATTGACTATCCCAAGTTCTACAAGATGGACACTCTGTGCCGACTTGGGTTCATTGCCTCGGAACTTCTTCTCGAAGCAGAGGGGGGCGACAGATTCCGCGGGCGTGATGACAGGGCGGTGATATTGTTTAACAGGTCGTCGTCGATAATTTCCGACAGAAAATATCTGGAAACGATTGCTGCCGACAATTTCTATCCGAGCCCATCCGTTTTTGTCTATACACTGCCGAATATCGTAACAGGCGAAATAGCCATGAGGAACAGCTATTATGGAGAGACAGCGTTCTACATCTTGCCTGAGCGTGATGAGCAGCAGATGGGCATGCTGGTTGAAGCATCTTTCCTCGACCAGTCAACGCGGAGCATGATAACGGGGTGGATTGACTGTACAGACGACAACAACTTCGTAGCTGACATTTATATAACAGAAACTTTATAATAAACAAAACGACATGGAAGAATTGATATTGGAACTGAAAGAGAAGATAATCGACGTTTTGAACCTTGAAGAGATGACACCCGACGAGATAGATGCCGAAGCACCTCTATTCGGAGATGCGGGTCTGGGGCTCGACAGTATCGATGCTCTCGAACTCATCGTGCTCATGGAGAAGAGCTATGGAATAAAGCTTTCCAATCCAGCCGAAGGAAAGGCAATATTCAAGAGCGTAGCCTCGATAGCTGACTATGTCAGCAAGCATCGGACAAAGTAAGGAAGCAACAGAACGACATGTGCATGAGCGAAAACATTGTAATAACCGGAGAGGGTATTGTCTCGGCCATAGGCAAAAACAAGCAGGAGACAGTGGAGGCATTACTTGCCGGACAAACTGGCATAGGAGAGATAAGGTATCTTGACACAGAGCACAAAGAATTGCCGGCTGGCGAAGTTAAGATGTCGAACTCTGAGATGAAGTCGCTGTTGGGATTTGCCGAAAGCGATGAGATAAACCGGACAACGCTCATGGGTATCATCGCTGTCAGGCAGGCTTTACATGATGCCGGCATCAGTACTGCCAACGTCAATGGCCGCCATCGGCGCATAGTATTGATTTCCGGTACCACCGTCGGAGGGATGGATATTACCGAGAAGCGCATGAAGGATATTCTTGCCGGTGTTACTCCTGCCGACTGTCTGAAGAGTCATGATGCTGGAAGTTCTACCGACCGTATAGCCGGATATTTCGGAATCTTCAGCGATAGGACCACCATATCGACTGCATGTTCGTCGGCTGCAAATGCAATGATTGTCGGAGCAAACATGATAAAGGCTGGAGTTGCCGACATCGTTGTTGCCGGTGGAGCAGAGGCTCTGACAAAATTTCATCTGAATGGTTTCAATTCGCTGATGATATTAGATAGGCAGATGTGCCGTCCTTTTGATGAGACACGGGCAGGGTTGAATCTCGGTGAAGGGGCTGCTTTCGTGGTGATGGAGGCAGAAGAGACAGCCATCGAACGAGGTGTCCCCATTCATGCTTTTTTGACGGGTTATGGCAATGCGTGTGATGCTTTTCACCAGACAGCCTCGTCGGACAATGGCGAAGGTGCTTACCTTGCCATGTGTCAGGCATTGCAGATGGCAAACCTCAAACCGACAGACATACAGTATATAAATGCTCATGGTACAGGCACTCCCAACAATGACTTGTCAGAGAGTGTGGCAATGAAGAGGGTGTTCGGAGAAGAAATGCCATTAGTCTCAAGCACAAAGTCATTTACCGGTCATACAACCAGTGCTTCGGGTAGCATCGAAGCTGTAATATGCTTGCTTGCCATGCGCGACAGTTTTGTTCCCGGAAATCTCGGATGGAAGAACCCTATGGCCGGCGGTATTAAACCAACATTAGGAATAGCACATTGCTCGCTTGAGAATGTGTTGTGCAACTCTTTCGGCTTTGGAGGCAACGACTCGTCGCTGATTCTGTCACGATATCCGCATCCCGACGGGAAATACATCAAGTATGGTGACGACTGCATAGAAGTAGTGGCAGAGGTAGAGGTGACATCAGAAGAGGAGCTGTCAGAAATACGTGACTATGTAAAACCAATAGAGGCAAGGCGTATGGGTAAGCTAATGAAGGCATCGATGCTAACATCGTTGAAGGCTTTGCGTATTGCCGGTGTGGAAACTCCTGATGCCATCGTTACAGCTACAGCATTGGGTTGTCTTGAAAACAGCGAGAAGCTCTTGTTCCAGATGCTTGACGAGGGCGAGGTGATGCTTAAGCCTACCTACTTCATGCAGAGCACTCATAACACCCTGAGCAGCAGTGTTGCCATCCGCACGCATTGCCACGGTTACAATATCACGTACACCCAGGGACGCGAGTCGCTTGAGTGGGCATTGCGCGATGCGAGGCTGTTGTTGAGGAGCGGAAAGTGTAACATTGTGCTTGTGGGCTGTCACGACGAAAGCACTCCAACCTTCAGTGCGCTGACGGAAAAAGCGGGCATGGACAGCATGATTCAGGTGTATTCTAAATCCATTGTACTGCGAAGGAAATGACAAGTACCGGCATAAAAGACACACTGAGTGCGAGAGGAATTTGTGTAGTAATACCTACGTACAATAACGCTGCAACTCTTGAGGGCGTGGTTTGCGACTGCAAGAGTCATTGCAACGATGTGATTGTCGTGAACGACGGCAGCACCGACGATACACGGCAGATATTGCAGTCGATAGATGAAATCACGGTTGTTGACTATACAGAGAACCAGGGCAAGGGATATGCCTTGAAGACAGGATTCAGAAAGGCTCTGGAAATGGGCTTCTCATACGCAATAACTATAGATTCTGACGGCCAGCATTATGCAGAAGATATAGAGAAGTTTCTGAAAGCAAACCAGCAGCACCCCGGTGCACTGATCGTGGGAAAACGCAACATGGAAGGCAAGACGTGCTCACAAGGAAGCCGATTTGCCAATCGGTTTTCTAACTTTTGGTTCTATATACAGACAGGAAATTATCTGTCAGACACTCAGACAGGCTACAGGCTCTATCCTCTGAAAAGAATGAAGGGGCTGTCGCTGCTGACATCACGATATGAGGCGGAATTGGAACTGCTTGTCTTCGCTTCATGGCATGGTGTGGAGATTGCTGAGACTGAGATAAATGTGTTCTACCCACCCGCGGAGGAACGTGTCAGTCACTTCAGGCCGGGAGCAGACTTTGTCAGAATCAGTATTCTGAATACCGTCTTGTGTTTTCTTGCTGTTCTCTATGGGCTACCGCTTCGATTATGGAGAGCTGCGGCCAGGGTGGTACGTACAGTGATTGCTATACTTTTCACCATATTCTTCATTATGATGATCATATCTCCGTGTGTATGGCTTTATATGAATATCGGTCAGAAAACAGAGAAGAAACGCCGCAATCTCCACCGTTTCTTATATAAATGCTCGCGACTGATATTGCTGAAGATTGGGGTGCCAGGCACAACGTTCTCGTATAAGATTGGTGAGAATGAGGATTTCAAGAAACCATCGGTTATTATATGCAACCATCAGTCGCATCTTGACCTTATGTGCCAGATGATGCTTGCTCCGAATATAGTGTTTCTCACGAACCAATGGGTATGGAATAATCCTTTGTATGGCGCTATAATACGAAATGCAGAGTTTTATCCAATAGCCGAAGGTGTTGAAGCGTTGTTGCCAAAACTGCGCTCGCTCGTTGAACGCGGCTATCATATAGGAATCTTTCCTGAAGGCACACGGTCAACCGACTGTCATATACAACGCTTTCATCAAGGAGCATTCTATATAGCATCACAATTGGGAGTTGACATAGTTCCGATGTATCTGTATGGCACTGGAAAGGTACTGCCAAAGAAAAAGCACCTGCTTAATAAAAGTAAGATGTATATTGAAGTGGGTGAGCGGCTCTCGCAGGAAAAATTGCAGTTGATGGGAAGCATCCGAAATCAGACATCGGTACTAAACAACCACTACAGAAAGAAATATGCCGAACTATGTAATATAATGGAACGAGAGTAAATGGTGAATATTATGGAAAGAAAGTCTGTGGTTATAATTGGTGCCGGACTTGGAGGGCTATTCACTGGAGCCATTCTTGCAAAGGAAGGGTTTCGTGTTACTATCCTTGAAAAGAATGCAACCATAGGAGGTGGCCTACAGTCGTTCCGGCGATTTGGTGAAACCTTTGATACAGGTATGCACGTTATTGGCGGTATGCACGAAGGTGGCAATACAAGGCGTATATGTGAGTATCTTGGCATTATGGACAAGGTTGAAGTGAGAAGCACTGATGTTAACTGCAGTTCGAAAATTTTCTTTGGCGATAGTGCTGCAGTATATTCAGTACCTATTGGCAGGAATAACTTCATAAACTCATTGACGTCGTATTTCCCGCATGAAAAAGAAGGTATAGTAAGATATGTTGATGCCATCTATGCGATTGCTGACAAGATCGATCTGTTCAACCTCCGACAGGCATCTTCTTTGTTTACCGACTATCCTCCAGACTTTCTCACCGCTGCCGATTCGTTTATTGCAAAGTATGTTGATGATAATGAGTTGAGGAGCCTGCTTGCATATATGAATCCGCTGTACGGAGGGCGTGGCAACGAAACGCCAGCATACGTACATGCCATTATCAATGTGTTGTATATAAACGGCACATGCCGTTTTGAAGGGGGGAGTGATAAGTTTGCCAATCTGTTAGCTGAAGTGGTAATGGATAATGGTGGCGAAGTATTAGTGAACGAAAAAGTGGAATGGATAGATATCTCAGACAAGGTTGTGAGAAACGTGCACACCGTCAGCAAGCGTATTTTCAGGGCCGACATATTCATTTCAGATATTCATCCGTGTGCATTACTTAACCTGATGCCTCAAGATGTTTTCCCCAGGTCGTACAGGACACGCTTGCAGGAAATACCTAATTCGTATTCTGCCTTTTGTCTATACATAAAGCTAAAGAACGGCACTTTTCCGTATATGAACTATTCGGAATATTACATAGAACATTCCAATGAAATATGGAAGTTTGGCGAAGCAGACGGCGATTGGCCAAAAGGATTCCTACTGATGACTCCTCCCGACGGCGATGCCGACAAGTATGCTACTAAACTGCTTGTGACAGCACCGATGCTGTTTGACACAGTACGACGGTGGGAACATACCTCTGTAGGGTGTCGCGGTAAGGAATATGTGGAGTGGAAACAATTGTGTGCCGAAAAAATTATAGGAATGATAGAGAGAATACACCCAGGATTCCGTGATTGCATTGAGAATATGAATATGTCGTCGCCACTGACCATACGGGATTTCTATGGCGTGAAGGAAGGAGCTATCACTGGTTATAGCAAGGACTGCAATAACATTATTGTTTCACAGATACCTGTTGTCACAAAAGTAAAAAACCTGTTGCTCACAGGCCAAAACATTAACCTACACGGTTTTTGCGGTGTCGCACTGACGGCAATAAGCACATGTGAGGTGCTGTTAGGGCAAAATTATATTATTAATAAGATCAACACGAGAAAAGAATAATATGAAGAATCCGAAGTTTGATGATATTCGTCCTTATTACGAAGAGGAGATACCCGATGCCATGAAGCGTATTGCAGAGAGTGCATCGTTTCCGCTGCTTGCGTCATACATATACCCTAACGAGGCGATAGAAGACGTGAAGAAGCGAATTTCCTCGTTCAGGACTACAAAGGAGTTCCAGGCTGAGACAATGAGACTTGTGAATCAGCGTGTGATAGAGAACAGTATCAAGCAGTTTACATGTACCGGTATAGAGCGTCTTGATCCACGGCAGTCGTATCTTTATGTGTCTAACCACAGAGACATAATGCTTGATGCAAGTCTGTTGCAATACCATCTTTTCATAAATGGTTTCGATACTACTGAGATAACCTTTGGAGCCAACCTTATGATGAATCCGTTGGTGGTTGACATTGGAAAGGCTAATAAAATGTTCAGGGTGGAACGTCCTGGCGGTAGCCCAAAGGATTTCTATTTGGCATCAATGCATCTGTCAGAGTATATTCGATACGTAATTACCGAGAAGCATCAATCGGTATGGATAGCGCAACGCAACGGGCGGACTAAGAACGGTATCGATGCTACTGACCAGGGCATAGTGAAAATGTTCTGCATGAGCGAACCGTCGAACAAGATAAAGGCTCTTGCCGACTTAAACATTGTGCCGGTATCAGTATCATACGAATGGGAGTCGTGCGACATTCTTAAAACACTTGAGTTGTATCAGACTCAATACGGCCAGTACATCAAGAAACCTGGTGAAGACCTCAATAGTATTCTTACAGGAATACTCCAGCAGAAGGGAAATGTTCATTTCGAACTGTGTAAGCCGATTGCGCATGGAGAATTATGCGCTTTGGAGAATCTTACAAACAACGAATACCATCATTCAGTAGCCAAGTTGATTGACCGACGCATCAATGCGGCGTACAAACTTTTTCCGAACAATTTCATTGCCCACGATCTTCGCTATGGAAACACCAAATATCAGTTGCAATATACAGAAAGCCAGAAAGAGGCATTTCTTGACCGCATGGCCAAGCTGAACCGTTTCGATACTTGCGATGTGGAACAACTTAAGGATATTTTCCTTTCGATATACTCTAATCCAATAGAAAATATAATGAAAACCTGTGAATCATAAAGAATAAAGAAGATGAAAGAGAAAATTAGAACATTGCTGGAAGACGTTCTTCCATTGGTGGATTTTGATTCCGACTTCTTGTTCAGCGAGTTGGACTCTCTTGGTGTGACCACAATCCTTATGACCTTATCTGACGAATATGGCATAAAACTGGAATCGCTTGATGCTACACCGAGGAATTTCAAGACACTCGACAGTATTGTAGAGATGGTGGAACGAAAACTTGCCGAGAAATGACTCTTGAAGACTACCTTCAACAAGATGCGCAACTATATCCTGACAAGGTGGCATTGGTTGGAAACGGCGAGATCCTGACATACTCTCAGCTTTACGAAAGAGTGCTAATCAAGGCAAATCAACTTAAAGGTCAGTCGTATGTTAAGGGTCAGATCGTCACTGCTCGAAATACACAGTCGATAGACTTTGTCGTAACTTATTTCGCTCTTCACATTATAGGTTGCGTTGTGGCTCCATTAGAGAAGAGTATGCCCGACGAGCTTTTCGACAAGGTAACCATGCTTTTGTCGGCACATGAGATGCCTGATGGCATAGCTGATATTCTTTATACCACAGGCACAACCGGACAGTCGAAGGGAGTGATTGTCAGCCATCGTGCGATCGTTGCCGATGCAGAGAACCTTATCGACGGCCAGGGATTTAGCCACGAATTGGTGTTTGTAATCAACGGACCACTTAACCATATCGGCAGTCTGTCGAAGATTTATCCTGTGGTACTTCTTGGTGCAACAATCATTATTACCGACGGATTGAAAAATGTCAACGATTTCTTCTGTGCCTTCAGTTTCCCGGCAGAGAAGTTCGCCACCTTTCTTGTGCCTGCAAGTATCAGAATACTTATCCAGTTCAATGCAGAACGACTGGCAGCTCTTGCCGACAAGATAGATTTTGTCGAGACCGGTGCAGCAGCAATATCCCACGACGATATGAAGCAGTTGTGTCACTTGTTGCCCAAAAGCCGCCTATACAATACTTATGCCTCTACCGAAACGGGCATTATAAGCACCTACAACTTTAACGACGGCCGCTGTATAGCAGGATGTCTGGGTCGTCCGATGAAAAACTCCAAGGTTGTCATTACCGATGGCGGACTAATTTCCTGTCAGGGAGACACTCTGATGTCGGGATACGTGGGTGAGCCGGAACGGACGGCAACGGTGCTGCATGATGCAACTGTCTTCACATCGGATATAGGCAGACTTGATGATGAGGGTATGCTACACCTTTCCGGACGCGAGGACGACGTAATCAACGTAGGAGGTTTTAAGGTTGCTCCCACCGACGTTGAAAATGCAGCTATGGCACACCCAGATGTTGCCGACTGTATCTGCATACCTGTAAAGCATCCGATAACTGGCGTTGCACTGAAACTTCTTGTAGTGACAAAAAACAACGTTCTCAACAAGAAAGCGATAGCGTTGTTCCTCAAGATGAAACTAGAACCATATAAGATACCGATGATTTATGAGAAGGTGGAGTCGGTGAGGCGCACATACAACGGCAAGCCAGACCGAAAATTCTATAATCGGCAGTCATAGGAAGCAATATTATATCAAAAATTTGCGGATAAAAAAATTTTTTGCTATATTTGCACTCGATTAGAGACTTAATAATTAGGTAATTCAAGTAAAAGGAGTGAAAATGAAAAGATTATTTGTATTGGGTTTCATCATGATGTTAGTAGGTGTTTTGAATGCTCAGCAGGCACTTGTGACAATTAATAAATTGGATGAAATAACGATTATCTCCAAGATGAACCTCACGATGGACTTCTCAAAGGCTAAAATATATAATCTCACCGAAGAAGAATTCTCGCGATATGAGGTTGACTGGAATAAGGATAGGAAGTCAATCGTTAACTCTTGCATTAAAGGCTTGAAACCTCATGTGAAGAAGTATTTCCGTTTAGGTAATTACCCCGACGCCCCATACACAATGGCAATTACCGTGACTGAGTTGGGTCGTAAGGAGCAGATAAAAGGTAGTGTGGAGATTGTTTCTGCCAACGGAACCGTTCTTTTCCACATGGATGACGTTCAGACCAACGATGCTATTACGCAGGTTCCTGCCTTGACGACAAAACTTGCAATGACGAAATATCTCTCGTTGAGAATGGGACGGAAGATAGGTAAAATTATACGTGATATCCTGAAAAAAGAGTCGAAATAAACAAATATAAAGCTGATAATGGAGAGAAAAGAAATTGAAGAAAAAGTAAGGTCATTCCTGATTGACGATCTTGAGATAGATGAGGATAAGATTTTCGGGGATGCCAAGTTAAAAGAAGACATGGGTATCGACAGCCTTGACTTCGTTGACATAGTGGTTATTGTTGAGAAAAATTTCGGGTTTAAGATTAAACCAGAGGAAATGGCAGGTGTTACCACATTGAACCAGTTCTGCGATTATATTGAGAGCAAGGTGAAATAGATGTGGAAGATTATACCTTACACATTGTTGCAATGCCTGTTGCTAACCGGTGGGCAGGTATTCTTAAAGCTGGCATTGGTGAAAATGCCGCCCTTTGAGTGGTCTTGTTCATTCTGGACTTCTGTGTTTTGCAACTGGCAGTTCGCTATGAGTGGTTTGCTCTTTGGCACAGGTTCACTTCTCTGGATGTATATTGTAAAGACATTTCCGTTCAGCATGGCTTATCCTATGATAAGCCTTAGCTATGTTTTTGGGATGGTGGCAGCGATTGTTGTGTTCCACGAATCGGTATCGGCTGCAAAGTGGATAGGTGTGTTTCTGATAGTTGCTGGCTGCCTGTTAATTGCCAAGTAGAAAATAGCACAAGAACAGTAATATGAATCGAGTCATTGTTTGTATTTTAGCTGTACTGACGTGTGTGCCTTTGTTCCCGCAGAAGGTTAACGAGGCAATTGTAAAACAGCAGATAAACAGCGTTGCATCTTCGCTGAGGACGTTGCAGTGCGATTTTGTTCAGACCAAACATCTGAAGATGCTTAACGACAAAATGGTATCCAGAGGAAAGATGTATTACAGTAAGGACAACCGCCTGCGCTGGGAATACGTAACACCATATAAATATGTATTCGTGCTCAATGGCAATAAAGTACTTCTGAAGAATAATGGCCGTAAGGACATCATCGATGTTAAAAAGAACAAGATGTTCAGTGAGATAGCTCGTATTATGATGAACAGCGTTGTAGGCAAATGTCTCAACGATGAGAACGACTTCAAGTCGCGTATTACTGGCACTCAGACAGAGTGGATAGCTCAGCTTACACCATTGCGTAAGGATATGAAGCAGATGTTTCAGAAGATAAACCTGCATTTCAGTAAATCAGCATCAATGGTAACTGTTGTAGAGCTGATAGAGAAGAATGGCGACAAGACTGTTATTGAACTTAAAAATATTAAGACCAATGTTGCCTTCAGTGAGGATATCTTTGCTGTCAATTAGTCTGCTGTCTGTTATCACGGCTGTATCTGCCCAGTCATTGTTGCCTGAAAAACCAGGTGACAGACAGCGTTTCACCGCAATTGTAGAGATGAAGAATGCCTATCTGAGCGGGATATGTATCATGGTGCGCGATTCCGATTTGATGAAATGTTCAGTATTCAACGAGTTCGGGGTGTCGGCCATTGATTTCTCGTATAGTCCGAAAAAGGATAAGGTGAAACTGCATTCTGTTGTCGGACGTATGGATAAGTGGTATATACGTTATGTTCTCAAGCGCGACTTGAGGCGGCTGATAAACAACCTTCGGAACGGAATTCCGTCATATATAAACGACCGGCAGCATATTAAGTATTCTTTCAAGCCATTAATACTCGAAGACAATGCGACTGGAGAATAATCTGTATAGAGTAGAGCGCAGGCACGATGATGCAGGCGTAGTATCTTTCGACATCTGTCTGAATGCCGACAGTTTTATATATAAGGCGCATTTTCCCGGCGAGCCAGTCACGCCGGGAGTGTGCATCGTGCAGATATCAGCCGAGCTGCTGGAAAAATGTTTGGGTTATGATCTTTTGATTGTGTGTCTGAAGAACGTAAAGTTTCTGGCGGTAATAAAGCCTGCAGACACCCCATCGGTAACATATACTGTCAGCAAGGTCAAGAGCGAGGATAGTATTGTCAAGGCCCAGATTGAGGTTAGCAGCAGCGGTGTTGTCCTGGCAAAAGTTTCTCTTGAAGCGAAGAAAAAACTGTCATGACGGGAAAGAAGACGATAATAATAGGTAGCGGTTTGGGAGGATTGGCATGTGGTGCTATTCTTGCCAAAAACGGTTATGATGTGACAGTGCTCGAACAGGCTGCCCAGCCGGGTGGATGCCTTCAGTGTTTTGTTCGTCGTGGAGTGAAGTTTGAAACGGGAATGCACTTTATAGGCAGCGCTGCAGAGGGTCAGACTCTCAATAAGCTGATGCACTATTTTGATATATACCATAAGCTACAGCTTTCGCGTCTGGATGTTGATGGCTACGATGTGGTGTCGATTGCCGGCAAAAGATATAAGTTTGCCAACGGCCGGGAAGCCTTTATAGATCAGATGAGCAGTTACTTTCCACATCAACGTAGCAATCTTGTAAAGTATTACGACCTGATAGAAAAGGTGGCTTCTGCATCGTCTCTACACTCATTGAAGTATGCTGAGAATGATTCTGCAGTGAACATGGAGTTTCAGTTGCGTTCAATCAATGAAGTTATTGAGAGTACCGTTACAGACCCTTTGTTGGCAAAGGTATTGGTGGGTAATCTTCCACTATATGCTCCGGTGCGCGATAAGACTCCCTTCTCGGTTCATGCTTTCATAATGGACTTCTACAATGCGGGCGCATATCGTATTGTTGGCGGAAGCGATAGTATTGCATCAGCTCTTATATCCACGATAGAAAGCTATGGGGGCAGGATTCTTGTAAATAGCAAGGCTACTAAAATAGCATGTAACACCATCCAGGCAACCGGGGTTGAAGTCAACGGTGAGATGATGATAGATGCCGACTATGTAATCTCCGACACTCATCCTATGCGAGCTCTTGAGATGCTCGATACGAAGATGATACGTCCGGCATTCCGACAACGTATCAATTCCATACCCCAGACAGTAGGAGGATTCTCAGTGTATTTGCATTTCAAAGAAGACACTATACCGTATATGAACTACAATTACTACGGTTTCGATAGTGACACACCGTGGAATTGCGAATTCTATGATGACTCATCGTGGCCGAAGGGTTTCCTCTACATGCACTTCTGCCATACTCCGAATCCTGTTTATGCACAGAGTGGTGTAATCCTTTCCTATATGCAGATGTCCGATGTTCAGCAATGGGAAGGCACGCACGTAGGTCGTCGTGGTGCTGACTACGAAGAGTTCAAGCGCAAGAAGGCCGAGCGGCTTATTGATGCGATAGAGGGACATTTCCCTGGATTCAAAGACAGTATAGCCCATTATTATACATCAACGCCCCTTACCTATGTTGACTATACCGGTACGGAAGGTGGGTCATTGTATGGCATAGCTAAGGACATCAATAAGGGTTCGGAATACCGTGTCCCTCATCGTACTAAGGTTCCAAATTTGCTGTTTACAGGACAGAACATCAATTCTCACGGTATGCTTGGGGTGATTGTCGGTGCAATAGTGACATGTAGTGAATTGCTTACGTCAAAGAAAATATATGAACAGATAATCGATGCAAACAGATGAGGCAGTCATTACTATTCTTGGCATTATCCTTATGCTGGCTTATGACGGTCAAGGCGAGCGACCGGATTGATATTTGGGAAGGAACAGACAGTCATCATTCCGTTGAACTGATACCATTTATCGTTTCTGGCAATGGCAACTGCGCAGTGATAGTGTGTCCCGGTGGCAGCTATTTCTGGCATGACATGGAAACAGAAGGCTATTCGGTGGCACGTTGGCTCAACAGCAACGGCATTTCTGCTTTCGTGCTCAAATATCGCACTGCAGGCATCCCGGCCTTCCTTTTCCGCCACAGGTTGGTCTTCCATGGTAATCGCTATCCCGATGCCCATGATGATTTACTTCAGTCGTTGCGCCTGGTGCGTAAGCGGGCCGATGAATATGGGATAGACAAAAACAGAGTGGGAGCAATGGGCTTCTCGGCAGGAGGACATTTGGTTATGTCTGCAGCCGAACTCTTCGACGCTTCTGATCGCCCCGCGTTTGTAGTTTCTGTTTATCCTGTTGTCACGCTCATTGAAGATTGTTGCCATCGACGTTCGCGCAGGGCATTGCTCGGTGACAGTCGGAAGAATAACCGATACTTGCGCGATTTGTTGTCCTTGGAACGCCATGTTCCCGACGACTGCCCGCCTGTATTCCTCGTCAATTGCATCGATGATCCCGTTGTTGACTACCGCAATTCTGTCCTTCTCGATTCAGCCCTTACCGCCAGCAATATAGAACATGAATATGTTCAGTATGTCACCGGCGGACATGGTTTTGGCGCATCCGATACCAAGGGTACCGACGAGTCGCGACAATGGCGTAGAAGGTTTCTCAACTGGATAGATAGGCTTTATAAAAATAAGAATTAAGGTTATGTTCCTAAAGATTTACGACTATATGCGATGTCATCGGGCGGTGTGGATGATACTCTTCGTATCGGTCACTTCATTGCTTGTGCTAAACATCTTACGTATTGACTATAAGGAAGACATCTCAGATTTTCTGCCTCTTGAAGACAATAGCCAAGGAGCATTAAAGGTGTATCAGAATATCTCTGGAGCAAACAATTTCATAGCACTTTTTGAATACAGAGACACCACTAAGGCCGACCCTGATGTGATGACCGGGGCTGTCGATGCCTTTTTATCGGCTATTGAGCAGGGTAAGACTGACGGACGCATAGCCAATGTTCTTGCACAGGTTGATATCGAGAAACTTTCCAACACAACAGATTTTATATATCATAACATACCATACTTCCTTGACGAAGGCGACTACCGGCGTATTGACAGCCTGATGGCACAGGACAACTATATTGCTCGCCAGTTGGAGGAAGATAAGCATATACTGATGCTTCCGGTTGGAAGTATGCTCTCGTCGAATATCGGACGCGACCCTCTGAATTTCTTTACTCCGGTGGTTGAGACTTTGCGCCAGTCGTCAGTGGGTATGAACTTTGAACTGTACGACGGATATATATTCTCTGCCGACATGATGAAGGCAATGGTGGTTGTCACGTCGCCTTACGGCAGTAGTGAGACAGAGCATAATGCTCAGCTGCTCGCATTTCTCGATTCCTGTGGCACCGCCGTAGGAGCAGCGTTTGACAATGTCGATGTTCATTTCACTGGCGGCCCGGTGATTGCCGTGGGAAATGCCAGGCAGATAAAGAGCGACAGCATGTTGTCGGTGGGTGTTGCCGTGAGCCTGATATTGATTCTGCTGCTGTTTGTGTTCCGCAATTTCAAGAATCTGTTCCTCATCACCCTTTCTATCTGCTGGGGATGGATTTTCGGACTTGGAGGTCTTGCTCTCGTAAACAGCAACATCTCAATAATCGTCATAGGCATCTCGTCGGTTATCCTCGGAATAGCCGTTAACTATCCCCTTCATCTTATTGCCCATCTGTACCATGTTTCTGATGTGAGGGCGGCGATAAAGGAGATAGTGACACCTCTGCTTGTGGGAAATATCACCACTGTTGGAGCGTTCCTCAGCCTTGTGCCTCTTCAATCGGTGGCTCTGCGCGATTTGGGACTCTTCAGTTCTTTCCTGCTCCTTGGCACAATATTTTTTGTGTTAATATTCCTTCCTCATATAGTAACACCGCATAAGCCTGTAAAAGTGCCCCTGCTGGAAAAGATAAGTTCTATTACCCCAGAGAATCATCCGTTGCTTATCGCTGCTATAGTAATAATGACGCTTGTTTTCGGTTATTTCAGCAATCAGACAGAGTTTGATGCCAACATGAGCCATATCAACTATATGACCGATGTGCAGAAGAGCGACATGGCCTATTTTCAGAGGATGATGAGAAATTCCGGTTCCACAGAGATACTCTACGTTTTATCTACTGACAGTACCCTTGATGGTGCTCTCGACAAGAGTTTGTCTGTGCAGGAATACTTCGACAGCCTGCAGCGGCAAGGAGTCATAGAGCGGCATGCCAGCTGTACACGGTTTCTTGCGTCGAGAGCGGAACAGGAGCGACGTCTGGCATTGTGGAATAAATTCACTGACCGCTATCGTGAGAAGCTCAAGAAAGAGCTTCCGGCTATAGCAGCCTCTGCCGGTTTCTCTGCAGCTTCGTTCGATGAGTTCACCGCCATCCTCAATGGTTCATACAGCGCCGGTGACGGCAGAGACATTCTGCATGAACTCTCGGCAATGTTTGCCTCCAATGTGAGCATAGATAGTATAGGGCACCGTTATGATGTCGTGGATGTGCTGCATGTCAGTAGCGACAAGGTTGATGGAATACGTGAGGCAGTAGGCAGCCGGCTGTGCGGCCATTATTGTTTCGACATCGCGAGTCTGAATAGTGCATTGGCAAATAATCTGTCCGACAACTTCAACTATATTGGGTGGGCTTGCTCGCTGATAGTGTTTTTCTTTCTGTGGTTCTCGCTCGGTCATGTAGAACTTGCCGTATTGTCGTTCCTTCCGATGGCATTAAGCTGGCTGTGGATTCTCGGAATCATGGCCCTGCTCGGCATTCAGTTCAATATTGTCAACATTATCCTTGCCACTTTCATTTTCGGCCAGGGTGACGACTATACTATCTTCATGACCGAGGGTGCCAGTTATGAGTATGCTTATAGACGTAAGATGCTTTCATCCTACAAAAGTTCGATAGTCATATCGGCACTTATAATGTTCATAGGCATTGGCTCACTGATATTTGCCAGGCATCCTGCCCTCCACTCCCTTGCTGAAGTTACGATAGTGGGAATGTTCTCGGTGGTTCTTATGGCATACATCTTTCCACCGCTCATATTCAGGTTTCTGGTGCGAAGCAGTTCGGGTTATCGTCGTCGTCCGCTTACATTCCGTTCACTGTTTGCAATGTTTGTCTGTGGCTCTTTCTTCTTCGCAGAGCTTGTATCGGTTTATGTTTTAGGTTTCGTGCTCTTTGGTCTGCTTCCTTTTAAGGAAAGCCGCCGAAGGCTCTTCCGCCGTTATGTACAGTTTCTGTATCGTTTTGATTTCAAGTATATCCATTGGGTTGATTTCGATATCCGTAATCCGTTTGGCGAACATTTCGACACACCGGCACTTGTTACCTGCAATCATCAGTCGATGCTCGACTCAGCATTGTTTATGGCTCTCACCACTAAGACAGTTTTGGTTGCAAACAGCCATGCCAGTGGCAATTATGTGGTGAAGCAGATATTCAAGTGGATGGGTTATTATACTCTCTCTGCCGATAATGACGAGAACCTCCGCGCCATGCGAGGGTTTATCGGCCAGGGCTATAGCATTGTTGTCTTCCCTGAGGGTGAGCGTAACGCCGAGTCGTCGATACTCCGTTTCCATAAGGGTGCATGCTATCTTGCCAGTGAATTGGGACTTGACATCGTCCCTGTAGTAATACATGGTGTCAACACTGTTCTTCCTCGCAATAGCTACCAGGTTTTCGATGGTCTTATCACTATTTCTATCGAGAAACGCCGACGGTATGCAGACGACTATCGCGTTGCCACGAAGACGTTACACCATTTCTATGTAGAGCGCTACGAGGAGATCCGCCGTGAGGTTGAGAAACCTGACTATTTCTTGCGATTAGTGCTTGACCGCTATAAGTATAAAGGATATGATGTTGTTAAGACTGTGAAGAAAAGTCTTAGGCAGTATTCTGCTGTTCCTCAGTTTTCATCTGATTTGAAACAGCCTGGTGAAACCGTTGTATTCAACGACAAAGGCTATGGCGAGCTGGCGCTTCTCTATGCTCTTTCCCATCGCAACGAACAGGTTGTTCTTCGCATCGATGATGACGATCATCGTTGTATTGCTTTATATGCTGCCGAAGGAATAGTCCCGAATTTGATAGTAGAATAATTATAATAAAATGGTACTGAATTATATCTGGATTTCGTTTTTTATCATTGCATTTGTTATTGCGGTGATAAAGCTGGTGTTTATGGGCGACTTCGATGTGTTTCCTGCAATGATGGACTCCACGTTTGCCACATCGAAGACGGCGTTTGAGATTTCATTGGGACTCACCGGCGTGCTGTCGCTGTGGCTTGGAATAATGAAGGTTGGTGAAAAGGGTGGCGTTGTGAATGTCCTTGCGCGTCTGCTGTCGCCCATCTTCACGAAGCTCTTCCCAGACATACCCAAGGGTCATCCTGTTACGGGAAGTATCTTCATGAATATAGCAGCCAACATGCTTGGTCTCGACAATGCCGCTACCCCCTTGGGCCTGAAGGCAATGGAACAGATGCAGGAACTGAATCCGAAGAAAGACACCGCTTCTAATCCGATGATAATGTTTTTGGTGCTCAATACGAGCGGACTTACTCTCATTCCAGTGTCGATAATGGTTTATCGTGCTCAGATGGGGGCTGCACAGCCCACCGACGTGTTCATCCCCATTCTTCTTGCTACGTTTTTTTCTACGCTTGCAGGTATTATAGTTACAAGTCTCTATCAGCGCATCAATCTTATCAACCGTACTATTCTGCTTACTCTTGGAGGTGCCTGTCTGTTGGTGGCTGGAGTGATATGGTCGTTCAGTCAGCTCGACGGCGAAATGATGAACAAGGTCAGCACTACAGTGGCAAACATACTGCTGATGACGATTATCGTGGGATTCATTATTGCCGGAGTGAAGAAGAAGGTGAACGTATATGATGCTTTCATCGAGGGAGCGAAAGATGGTTTTTCCACCGCAGTGCGCATCATTCCATACCTTGTAGCAATCCTTGTCGGCATCGGTGTCTTCCGTGCCTCGGGGGCTATGGACATTCTCATCGGAGGCATAAAGTGGACGGTGGATGCCTGTGGCATGAACAGCGATTTCGTTGGAGCATTGCCTACAGCCATGATGAAACCACTCTCAGGCAGCGGCGCCCGAGGCATGATGGTAGATGCGATGACCGC
The DNA here is from genome assembly GCA_946612625.1 of uncultured Prevotella sp. Taxonomy (GTDB): domain Bacteria; phylum Bacteroidota; class Bacteroidia; order Bacteroidales; family Bacteroidaceae; genus Prevotella. Next base: position 88,801 of record CAMOEW010000001.1, on the reverse strand, counting down.
TTTCGGAGCTGATTCGTTTGTAGGCCGCCTGTCGTGTATTTTTCAGGGCAGCACCGACACTACATTTTATATTCTTGCGGTTTATTTCGGAAGCGTGGGTATTAGGCGTACACGTCATGCCGTCGTCTGTGGCTTGCTGGCCGATCTTGCAGGGGTCATTGCTGCAATTTTCATTGCATATCTGTTTTTTGGATAATCACCTTCCGGCCGTTTCTTATATAGATTCCTGGCTTCAGCTGCCGGATGTCTATTCGTCGGCCGTAAAGGTTGTAGATAGCGTCAGCATTGCCGGCCTTGTCGCTGTAAACGGTGCTGATGCCTGTCAGGTCGGTCTCCTTGTATGCCCATACGTTCACACCGCCGGTGCTGCAGGCAGTGATGGCAATGGCCTGCTTGGTCTGATAGTCCATTGTTGCTTCATAGACCACTCCTTGATAAGTAGTGCTGCCCATATATAGTTTGATATACCCGGTGCCTTCGGTGATGCTCCATGTGCCAGTCTTTGCCCCTGTCACCTTTCCGTCGTCGGTGAGCGTTATGGTTACGGGAGCTACGGCTTCTTGGTTTTCGTAGTCCAGGTTATACTTGTGCACGAGCAGGTTATATGTGCCTGCAATCTGTGCTGCAGTAAAGGGCTGGGTGGTGCGGGTGTCGTTGTCGCTTGTTTTTTCACCGTTATACTCGAACGGTGATGCCACGAGCCATCCGTTCTGTGTTTGGAACAGCTGATGTACTCTTACCTCATATCCCTCGTATGGGTTCTGAATGTTGTTGGATGTGAACCGTGTATGATATACCAAGTATGAGCGCCCGTCGTCGGCGGTCATGATGCTGTTATGACCTTGCGCCAATTCACCACCTGTCATATATCCCCAGTTCTTGTAAGCTCCCATTATCTTCATACCTCGCTGGTCGCCGTTCTTGCCGTAGTTCATCAAATATTGATTGAAGATGGCTGAGCGTGAGCTGCCATCGGTGTATGGTCCGTTGGGCTGTGATGAGCGGAACACGCGCATTTCATATCCTCCCACCGACGACAGAAACCCGTAGGTAACAAACAGATAATAGTAGTTCCCGATGTGCCTGATATAGCTTCCCTCGCCCGAAACATAGAATCCCCCTGCAATCTTTTTGCCGAAATATGGATCGCTGGTTATTCCGTCGCCGGTCCCAACGAGAGGGTAGGTCACATTATAGTCGCGCAGACCGGTAGTCTCGTCGAGTTCTATCATCCAGATGCCTCCGCTCCACGAGCCGTACGACATCCACAGCTTTCCCTGCTCGTCGTAGAACACGCATGGGTCAATATTGTTGGGCCATCGCCGACCGTAGTTGCTTACCGAGGTGTATCGTGTAGGCAGAGTGGAATTGTTCCCCAATACCAGAGGCACGTCGGTGTCCTTCCAAGAGTGGCTCCCGTTGTCGAATCCGCTGACCACTACCGGCCCTTGATACGTAAACGGTCCCATCGACGAATTGCCGGTGAGCAATACTATGCTTGAGTGCCACTGGTCGCCGTTGATGCTGAGGTATAGGCACCATTTGTTCATCGTGGGGTTCCAGATGATGTCGGGAGCCCACAGGTTGCCGTTGATATTGTATGCCGCATCGGTGCGGGCAGCCCAGTCCATGGCATTGAACTGAGGGAAATCCACTTCTTCGCCGTCTTTCTTCACCGTCTTTACGGCAGGAGTGATGAATGCCTTTGTGTTGACGGTGTTCCAAATGGGAGGCTTTGATGTCCAGTTCATCAAATCGGTGGAATAAGCTCCCGTCTTGTGTGTGCCTACGATGTAATACCTTTTGTAGGTGTTGTCGTACGTTATCGACGGGTCATGTACCGCCACTCGTTTCTTCGTTGCTGCAGTTGTGATGACTGAAAAAGACGAAGCGAAAATCAGTGTTAAAAGCAATTTCTTGTTCATAGGTATTTTACCTTAATTATTGTGTTGCGCTGCAAATATAAATAAAAAATCTGAAATTATAAACCATTTTAGATCAAAACTGAGTCAAAATGCCCCCAAAAATTTATAAACATCGTCTGGAACGCCAGGAATTTTGAAATCGCGGAAATGTCATCGTCCGGAACGACGCGAATTCTGAAATCCCGGAAATGCCGTTGTCTGGAACAATGCGAATTCTGAAATCTCGGAAATGCTGACGTTCGGAACCGACTGGAATTCTGAAATTGTGGAAATGCTGTTGCTCCGAATGACAAGAATACTGAAATATTTGCAAAAAACTGCCAGAAAACTTCGTTGTTTCGAAAAAATAGTATTACCTTTGCACCCTCATTATTAAGCAATTGCAATTGAAGACATTTGAAGAATTAGGTGTTAGCGAAGAGATTCGCAAAGCCATTGAAGAGTTAGGATTCGAACGGCCTATGCCCGTTCAGGAGGAAGTGATACCATACTTACTTGGTAACCGAAACGATGTTATTGCACTGGCACAGACGGGAACGGGTAAAACCGCAGCCTTTGGCATTCCCATCCTTCAGCGCATAGACACAAACAACAAGGAAACGCAGGCACTCATTCTCAGCCCCACGCGCGAGCTGTGCCTGCAGATTGCCGACGACCTTAAGGATTTCTCTAAGTACATGCCCTCAATACATGTGCAGGCTGTATATGGTGGAGCAAGCATTGAGCAGCAGATACGTGCTCTCAGGCACGGTGCACAGATTATTGTGGCCACACCCGGACGGCTTATCGACCTGGTGAATCGTGGCAAGGCACATCTTGAGAATGTGAACAATGTAGTTCTCGACGAGGCTGACGAGATGCTCAATATGGGCTTCTCAGAGAGTATCGATACCGTACTGGAGAGCGTGCCCGAAGACCGCAATACTCTGCTTTTCTCGGCAACCATGAGCCGAGAAATAGAGCGAATAGCCAAGGGCTACTTGCGCGAGTACAAGGAGATAGTGGTGGGAAGCCGCAATGAAGGTGCCGAGAACGTGAACCATATCTATTATATGGTGAATGCCAAGGACAAGTATCTTGCACTGAAGCGCATCGTTGACTTCAATCCGCGCATCTTCGCCATCATCTTCTGCCGGACGAAAATAGAGACGCAGGAGATTGCCGACAAGCTGATTCGTGACGGATACAACGCCGAGAGTCTGCACGGCGACCTCTCGCAGCAGCAGCGCGATCTGACGATGCAAAAATTCCGCCAGCATCTGACGCAGCTACTTGTAGCTACCGACGTGGCAGCACGCGGACTCGATGTTGACGACCTGACGCATGTCATCAACTTCGGACTGCCTGACGACATAGAGAGCTATACCCACCGAAGCGGACGTACAGGACGAGCCGGAAAGAAGGGTACAAGTATATCTATTGTACACACGCGCGAGAAGCACAAGATACGTGCCATAGAGAAAGAAATAGGCAAGAGCTTCGTAGAGGGCGACATTCCAACACCCAACGAGATATGCACAAAGCAGCTGTATAAGGTGATGGACCAGATAGTGAAGGCCGATGTGAATGAAGAGGAGATAGAGCCGTTCATGAAAGACATCAACCGCTATTTTGAGTTTATTGACAAGCAAGACATCATCAAGAAAATAGTGTCGCTTGAATTCGGCAAGTTCCTTGCTTACTATGCCGACGCTCCTGTAATCGAAAAACCGACGTCGAAGAAGGAAGGAAGGAGTAGGGGAGAAAAAGAGAAGCGTGGCAAGGGAGGTAAGGATTGGACGAAGGGCTTCCGCAAGCTGTTTATCAACCTTGGTAAAACCGACGGCTTCTATCCCGGCGAGATGATGCAGTTCCTGAACAAGCACCTCAAGGGGCGTCAGAACGTGGGGCATATCGAGTTGCTTAGCAAGTTCTCTTACTTCGAAGTTCCTGAGCAGGATGCCAAGAAAGTGATGAAAGCACTCAACGGACAGTGGTATAAGAACCGTGAGGTGCGTTGCAATGATGCCAATGAGGGTGGGCTGCAGAAATCGCGCGGCGCAGACGTACAGACGAATTCAGCGAAATCGAGAAAGCATTCGTTCAAGAAAAACGACTGGATGCAGTTTGTCAATCCATCTGCCATGAAATTCAAAGGTGACGCACCCGACTTCTCTGAGGAGGGATGGGCGCGACGGAAACCGAAAAAGGGTAAAAAAGACTGAAAATGCAAAAAATATTAATTCCGCAACACTTTTACAGACAGACGGATTGCTAAAAATCAATAATTTTGTTTTTTTTTATAATTTTTTTCTCATAATATTTTCGGGTTTTAGATAAATTGTGTATCTTTGAGGCCAAATTCGCTGATTTAAACTGAAAAGGGAAACGTAAGAAAATACGAATACAACGATAAATAATTAATTAATTCTAAACAAGATGAAAAAATTAACAAGAAGTTTGCTTACTGTGGCATTGTTATTCACTGCCGTAGGCACATTCTATTCGTGCAAAGACAATGACGGAGACATCAACATTGGTCAAAAAGCACAGGTGTATGCACTGCAGGATCAGATAAATGTTCTGCAGAATACTCTCGTTAATCTGCAGGCGCAGCACAACAATCTGCAGACTCAGCAATCTGCACTTCAGGCTCTTGTAGGCGGACAGGCTGGTGATATTGCAACTAACTCGGCTGCCATCACAGCATTGCAGACAGCTTTAGGCAACAACACTGCTGGCATCACTCAATTACAGAATGCGATTGCTAATTTGCAGACTGTTTCAGGAAACAATAATGCAGCCATTGTTCAGTTGCAGACAGCAATTGCAAACCTGCAGAATGCTCTGAACGGAGATCCATCCGATCCGACAAATCCTGGTCTGGTTACTATTGTTAACAATTACACAACCAATTTTAACAATCAGATTAGCAACATCAACTCTCAGCTGACGACTATCGGCAATGCCGTTAACACAGCCAATCAGGCTGCTGCCGACGCTGCTGCTGCTGCTGCTGCTTCCGACGCTTTGGCCAAAGAAGCTCTGGCAGCTGCTCAGAATGCGCAGTCAGTTGCTTCGAGCGCATTGGCACAGGCACAGGCCAACGGACAGAACATCACCACTCTGCAAAATCTGTACAACACCCTCAACGGTAATGTTACTACACTGCAGACAACTGTTGGCACTCTGAGCACTGACGTTTCCTCTCTCAAGAGCACAATTGCTGCGTGGGGACCTCAGCTGACGACTGCTTATCAGAACGCTGCCGACGCTCTTGCTCTTGCACAGGCTAACCAGCAGAAAATCAAGGTTGACTCTACTGTTCTGGCAGGAAGAATCGACACTGCAGAAGGCAATATCGCTAATCTTCAGAGCAACCTTACCGCTGTAGATAACCGCTTGAAAACCGCTGAGAATGAGATTGGCACTCTGAAGACAGCTGTAGCTGAGGCCAAGGACATCGCCAATACAGCTACCGCACTCGCTAACAAGGCTCTTGCAAAGTGCGACAGCCTTGGCATCGAGATTACCAACATGAAGGATCTCTACGCTACACTTGACTCTGCATACAAGGCAGCTGACAAGACTCTTGGCGAGCGTATCGATTCGCTCAACGAAAAGGTGGAGACATACTTTGCAGCACTGAAGAACCGTTTCAACCACGCTCTCGACAACATGATTACAGGCATCATTCTCAACGGAAGCAACTGCCCCGCTCTCGGATATGCTGCCCTTCCTGTCGGTGTGAAGTCAAACGTGCTCGCTATGTACAAGGGCAAGGCTCTTGTTGATACATACTTCCCGACAACATCTACCGCTGGTTATATATGGCCTGAGCAGGCTCTCACAGCCGAGGAGTTTGCTGCTCTCGGAACAATCGACGGTCGCTTCCACGTAGCTAACGGTGCTATCCTGCCCGACTACGAGAATGGCGGCGCTGACCCCGCTGCATTAGGAAACCTCGGTAAGCTCTACCTCACCGTGAACCCCGTTAGCCGCGACTTCACAGGAGTTGACTTCTCTCTCATTAACAGCCAGGGCGAAGTTGCACCCGTTGCTTTGTCAAGCATCAAGAAGTCTGACGACGTGCTCACATTCGGATGGACACGTGCCGACGCTCCCTACACCAACACAAACATTCTCTACGAGGCTGAGGCTACTCTCGACCCCAACAACTTCAGCAAGGTTGCTCCTAACATCGACCTCAACGAAATCAAGGATGCCATCAAGAACGTTACCAGCATAGAGAAACTGCGCGATCGCAACAACATCGCCAATCTGGCACAGACACTGCTCGACAACATGAGTGGAGTACTGCCAGCATACGCTGTTCAGACCAAGTGGACTGACTCACTTGGCGAGCACAGAGTAATCTCTGACTACGGAATCGCTGCCACAGCCGTTAAACCGCTATCGTTCTCGTTTGCAAAAGACCTGAACGTAAAGACCGTGCCAGGATATGAGCGTGCATATAGCTATATCGACAAGCTGATCAACAAGTTCAACCTGCGTTTCAACTTCAAAGGAAACATCGTAGCCCCGACAATCAAGAATATTGATATTGTTCCGTTCGACAGCCTTAACAAGAAATGGTTTAAGCAGACTGTTTCTATCGACACAACAATTGTTGTAGCTAATAAAACTTACAGTATCGACGTTGTCGGTCAGGAAATTGTTGTTAAAGATGTAAATGGTAAGGTGATTGGTAGCACAACTACTCCTAACATCCATAAGGAGATTAATACCGAAAAACAGGAAATAAAGATTTGGGTTACAAGAACTATTGATCTTGAGACTGCTGTTAAGGAGTTGTATGATAATATCACCGGTCCTTTGGCTGATGTAAATAAGATGATTGATGAGATTAGTAAGTTCATGAGCGACGTTCAGTCAATTCTTGACGAGGTCAACACCATTAACGCTAAGATCGACGGTGTCAAGAACGACATCCGCACTGAGTTGGTTCGCGTGCTGAACGCTGTCAACAGCCGTCTGTGCAATGTAATCAACTCTACCAACAAGACCCTGCAGCCAGTGTTGCTCACATCTACAAGCAAGGGAACGCGTCTTGTCAGCCGTGCATCTAAGTATCCTACTCGTGTACCTGCAGGCACTATCTCTCTGCTCCCGACGACCTTCACTTACGAAATGCTTGCTCCTGCTTACAAGAAGCACGTTGCAGTAGTACAGGTTAACGGCTCGACAGAAGGTGTTGCCGCAGCCAACACAGGCAAGAACCTCAACAAGGTATTCGACGGAAAGACAGTTAAGTGCGAGCTTAACGTTGAGTCTGGTAAGACATACAAGATTGTCTTCTCTGCAATGGACTATTCCGGCAAGATTGTGACACGTCGCTACTATATCCAAGGAGAATAATTAACAAGTCAGATAACTCAAAAAACACAATAAGATTATGAATATCAAGAAATCATTATTGTCAGTCGCCCTGATAGCAAGCTGCCTCACAGCAGCTGCTCAGGACGAGCAGCCACAGAAGACTGAGAACGTGTTCAACAAGCATTGGTATGTACAGGCTCAGGGTGGTGCTCAGTACACTCTCGGTGAAATTGATTTTAGCGACCTCATTTCTGGCAATGCACAGGTTGGAGTAGGCTATCAGTTCAGTCCCGTTTTCGGAGCTCGTCTAAGCGTCAATGCCTGGCAGAGCAAAGCCGGTTCGAGCATCGACGGCTTTGGCGACCTGAAGTGGAAGTGGAACTACATTGCTCCAAACGTTGACGTAACGTTTAATTTATCGAATCTCTTCTTCGGATTCAAGCCCGACCGCGTGTTCTCGTTCAGTATGTTCGCAGGTCTCGGTGCCAACATCGGTTTCAAGAACGATCAGGCATGTAGCAGCCTAATTGCACTGGAGTCAACCCCATACATCGGAGCTGACGGCAGCGTACTCTATCCATATGCCAATTCCGGCCTGATGGAGTATCTTTGGTCAGGAACAAAGGTACGCGTACAGGGACGTGCAGGTATGATGTTCGATTTCCGCGTAAGCGAGAAGGTGAGCCTCGGCCTTGAGCTCCAGGCAACAACACTTAGCGACCGCTACAACTCTAAGCGTGCACAGAACTGGGACTGGTACTTCAATGCTCTGGCAGGTATCAAGGTAAACCTCGGCAAGACACACACCACAAAGCAGGTTCCTGCTTGTCCATGTCCTCCGAAGGTTGTTGAAAAGGTTGTCGAGCGAGTAGTTGAGAAGGCCGTACCTGCACCTGCTCCAGCTCCTGCTGTAGCAGCAGTGGCAAAGAAGGAAACCATGAAGCGCGAGGTGTTCTTCACAATCAACAGCGTGAGCATTCCGAAGGCTGAGCAGAAGAAGGTTGCCGATATTGCAAACTTCCTCAAAGATAACCCGAACGCAAAGGTAACTGTTACGGGTTATGCAGACAAGGGTACAGGTAATGCTAAGATCAACAACCGTCTTGCTACTAACCGTGCCAATACTGTCGTTAAGGCTCTCAAGACTCAGTATGGCATCGATGCAAGCCGCATCACCTGCATAAGCAAGGGCGACAGCGAGCAGCCATTCGCCGAGAATGACAAGAACCGTGTAAGTATATGTATCGCTGAGTAATCGGTGAGAAGAAAGTAGAATAACAAATAAAGTCCTGCCATGACACATTATGCCTCACGACGGCATTGTGTTTATGGCAGGATTTTTTAATAGAATAAAATTTAACAATGAAAAAATTTCTTTTTGTTATCATGGCATCTGTCGCCACCCTTGCTGCCTCTGCACAGTTCGTTGGAAACGGATTCTATCGCGTTCAGAATGCTGCCACCAAACGCTATATTCAGGTTCTTGACAACAGAGGAAACATAGAATGGCAGGCTAACGAAATAGACCTTGGGGCTATGCGGACAAAGGCTCCATTGGCAGAGGTCATCTCCGACCCCTCGACCATCATATATGCCATCGACTATGGAGATGAAAATTTCGATCTTCAGGCACAGGGAACAGGCGTGTACATTATTATCGGTCAGCTTGTGAAGGTGAAGTCGCGCCCAAACGATATCTATTGGTGCTACGGTACAAAAGCCGGTATCACCAAGTACCTGAAGGATGTTGACATCGACCCCGATGCCGGCGATATCTACAACGGACAGTTGATTTCGGTCACCGACCGTGACGCCAACTGTAACTGGCAGGTAAAAGGTCTCAATCTTACTGACAACTATTTCGGTCTCCAGCCGAAGATTGAGGTAGGCGGCAAGCACTACATGTCGTTCTATGCCTCGTTCCCCTTTGCATTTACCGCAGAAGGCTCGAAGGCATATTATATTAATAAGGTGGACAACGAGCTGAAGGTGGCAGTAGTTGCAGAAATCAGCGGTGGACTGATGCCGTCGGCAACACCAATGATTATCGAGACAGCATCGGACAACGTAGCCGACAACAAGCTTGACATTAAATCCGGCGAGGAAGCAGCGGTGAGCGGCAACCTTCTCACAGGAGTGTATTTCCAATCGGTGTGGAGCGCCGTTAATGCCCATAACAACTACGTGACATACGACGAAAGCACAATGCGCGTGCTTGGCAAGACTTCAGCAGGCAAGTTAGGCTTCATAAAGGCAAATAACGCCGACCTGAAGTATAACAAGAACGGCGGCTATGCACTGCCAGCCAACAGAGCCTATCTGACTGTGACTACCGATGCACCAGATGAACTGACAATAATGACCGAGGATGAGTACAAAATCCTTGCGGGAATAAGAACAGTTACTACTTCGGCACGTGTGTCAGCCGATGACGCTATCTACGACCTTCAGGGCCGCAGAGTCAGCAATGCTGCTGCCAACGGCATCTATATCATTAACGGCAAAAAGGTAGTGATAAAATAGTCTTAACGAAAAAAAACAGCTCACTCAGAGCTGTTTTTTCGTTTTCTCGTTTTCTGCCTTGCGACGGGACTTTTCCATAGCGTCATATTCATCGAGCATCTTCAGGTAGTGTTCTTTGAAGTCCGACCAGCGGTAATAGGGATAGGTGTCGGATGGCAACGGCAGACGGGCTTCTTCTTCGTTAAGTAAAATCTTGAAGAGCACATCTTTGTCGTTAATATCTTTGCGATAGAATATCCATTGCAGATTACAGCCCATCGGGAAGATGTCGAAGTTGTACATCTTGTATTCATCTACTATGGCATCGTATGACGTTATCATACGGTCGAAACCGTTGATGCCGAGCAGACACGTAAGCGGAAATACCATCGTCTCGTGACCATAGCGCAGTGTTGCACCCGGTTTTTCCAATTGAAGGCAACTATCGGCCTCGGAAATAATCTTACGCAGCAAATGGCGCTGAACGTAAGGCTGCACACCTCCCGTAAACTTGCTGAAGCCATAGTTAACGAACCAGAACGCGTTGTCGCGGAGCCAGTTCTCGTAAACCTCATCGGCATTGAACATATCCGTTAGATTCACTTTGTCGCTAACCTCGCAGTTCTGAAGTATCTGCGACAGTTTGAAGATACTACGGTAAATCTTGTCGCAGCCATACTCCTTCTGAACAAATGCCGTGTCGGTGAAGAGTGAGCATACAAAGCGCTCGTAGTGACGGTGTTTGTCGGTAAAATTCTTGTCGGCACGACGTGCTTCACGAGTCTGACGAAGCGAGCGCAGGTATCTGTCTTCTTTGTTCATATAGTACATGTCGTGTTCACTGGCATCATGCCTTACTGAGAGCTTGGGGTTGTTGCGTACCAGCTGCTGCAATGCGTTCTCCATAGACAGGATACAGCGTATGATAATCGTGCTCTTTGCATCAACATTTGCGCTGCCGGAGAATATTTCCGGGAATCGCTCATACATGCGTTGCGCTATCTGTCGGTGCTGCAACGCTCCGAGCGAGGTAAGCTCACCGTAGCGGCCGCGTGCATCGAGGGCAATAATGCGCAGCCGTTTCATCATGTCGCGTCCCAATGGAGTGAGGATGCCGGCACTGTCGGCCTTCTCAAACAGTCGTAGGGGGTCGTTGTATTCGCCCTTGTTGATAAGATATCGCGAACCGTGGCGACCATAATGGCTGATATAAAAAGCTTCCTTGCCATTCGGCGCAGCAGTTAATGGCTTGGTCGGAGCCTGATACACACAATGATTACTCCCAGCGAGTTGGATGTTACGTAAGATTCGCTCACGAGCAGTCTGAGCTGATAGTCCTAAGGCAACGACGGCTGCCATTGCAGAAAGAATTACTCGTTTCATAACGATTTTTGATTGTCTTAAAAGTTCGTGGTTGCAAATATACAAAAATAATTCGAAATAATAACTATTTTCCAAAGAAATTCCCGAATCGGCAAAAAAATTCGTATATTTGCAAAAAAATAAAACAACACTATAGATATGGCTGCAAGAAAAGGAAACTGGAACGACGACTACTGGCTCATGGTGCTACAGATATATCTCACAGACCCGGTAGGAGTGAAACCGATGTACAGCAGAGCCGTCGTTGACCTGAGCATGGAAATCCACGTACATCCCTCCACGATATTCGCTCGCGAGTGTGCCATTGCCAACCTCGAAACGCCACGCTTGGAGCGTATCTGGCAAACATACAGCAACCGCCCTCGTAAACTAACGCGGGCAGTAAGACTGCTCAGGCAAATGTTTGGTTATGGTAATGCTGGAGAATTTTACGAGGGAGTGGAAGTCAACGAGTCGTTTGAAAAAGACTTCAAGCCTGTGAATGACTCTACAAACATAACACCGGTGATGCTCATCATCATACTCGACCTCTATTTCCGTCTTACTCCAATAACAATGGTAGCCGAAACACCAGAGGTTCGGGAACTGGCAAAAAAGTTGCACATAGCTGAAAGCGCGCTGGTGGAAATACTCGATGTATATCAGCATTGCGATCCTTACCTCAACAGAAAAGACGTCACGACGAGCCGTTTCCTCAGCCCCTGTATCGCCGTTTGGGAAAGATACGGCAACGGCGAAACAGCTATACTGGCATCATTTGCAGAGCAATTGATGGATTATTTCAGATAAAATTTTGTTGTTCGCTTATTTTCTATTAATTTTGCAAGCAAAAACAGATAACAATGGCACAGAGTCAGATTCAGGAGCAACACCTCGAACAGACACAGCGACAAATCACCACACAGCAGCAGATGATGATCTCGTCGCTTGTTGAGATGCCGCTGACACGTCTCATTGAAAAGGTGGAGACTGAACTCAACGATAACCCTGCCCTTGAACTGGTGGCGCCCGGCGACGAAGCGGAACAGTGGCAAAACGACTCTGACGACGATGCCGCCGATGATGACTTTGAAAGCACAAAAGAGCGCGAAGACCGACAGTCAGCTCTTGATGAAGCGCTTCAAGGACTTGGAAGCGACGATGAAGACTTGCCGGTATATCAGGGAGGCAACACAACCCATGAGGAGCAGGATACTTTCGTTTATGGACAGACCGTCTCGTTCTACGATAAGCTGAAGGAACAGATAGGTGAAGTGGAAATCAGCGAAAGGCAAAGGGATATTCTGGAATATATAATAGGCTCTCTCGACGATGACGGACTGCTGCGCAAGCCTACAGACACCATTGTTGATGAGCTCGACATTCACTATAATATGGACACTTCGACAGAGGAAGTGGAGAGTGTGGTTTCCATTCTTCAGGAATTCGACCCTGCCGGTATCGGTGCACGCTCATTACAGGAGTGCCTGTTGCTGCAGATAAAGCGGCGTGACGATTCACGGCTTAAGAACTTGATGAAAGAGGTGATAGAAAAACACTTTGACGAGTTCACCAAAAACAAATGGAAGGACATTAGGCAGCAGTTAGGGCTTAATGACGGACAAACGGAAGCTCTTCACAGGGAACTGATACGCCTGAATCCGAAACCTGGTGCGGCCTTGGGTGAGACTATTGGCCGCAATTTCCAGCAGATAACACCCGACTTCATCGTCGATACTCAAGATGATGGCACTGTAACCTTCACGCTCAACAGCGGCGACGTACCTGAAATTGCCGTGTCGCAGTCGTTTGCCGATACGTTGCAAGAATATAAGGAGAACGGCGAACACATGAGTCGCCAGATGAAAGAGGCACTGCTATATACACGTACAAAAGTGCAGGCTGCACATAATTTCATCGAGGCTATCAAGGTGCGCTACCATACGCTTACAGCCACAATGAAAGCCATTATACAGATACAGCATTCTTTCTTTGTCGAGGGCGACGAAATGCTTCTGAAGCCCATGACTCTCAAGGATGTGGCAGAGAAGACAGGTCTTGACATCAGTACTATCTCGCGTGTCAACAATTCAAAGTATGTTCAGACACGATGGGGTATATTCCCCCTTAAGCACTTCTTCAGTGATGGCTTTAAAACCGAAGATGGTGATGAACTGGCATCGACGGCTATAAAGCAGATAATTCAGGAAATCTTCGACAGCGAAGACAAGAAACATCCTTGGAGCGACCAGAAGGTAGCCGACGAGATGCAGCGACGCGGCTATCCGGTGGCTAGGCGCACTGTAACCAAATACCGTATAATGATGAACATTCCTGTGGCAAGAATGAGGAAGAAATAGAGTATGAAGATTAAGATAAAGAAAATGTCGAGAGAACGACAGGTGATTTATATAGCGAGGGTGGTCAGCGTAATCTTCACGCCGTTCTACTTGCCTGTTGTCGGACTGGCCATTCTGTTTATCTTCAGCTATTTCCGATCGCTGCCGCTGAACTATCAGTTGTTCACATTGGCGATGGTATATCTGCTGACATGTCTGTTGCCCACGTTCCTCATTCATCTGTATCGCCGCTATCAGGGATGGTCGCTGATAGAACTCGGACACCGCGAGCGGCGAATGGTGCCCTATATAATAAGCATCCTGTGCTATTATGTTTGCGTGTATCTCATGGAGTCGATGCGGATGCCGCATTTTATGGGCAGCATAGTAGTGGCTGCACTTTTCGTGCAGATATTTTGTGCCATCATCAATGTGTGGTGGAAAATAAGCGTGCATACAGCAGCCATCGGAGGTGTGGCTGGAGCCGTCTTCGTTTTCGCTGAACTTTTCGGCTTCAATCCCGTATGGTGGATGTGCTTGATTTTTCTCGTAGCTGGACTTTTGGGGACAAGCCGCATGATACTCCGCCAACATAGTCTCTTGCAAGTTGTGGGAGGCTTCTTTATAGGTTTTTTTGCTGCCACTGCAGCAGTATTAATATAAAATATATGAAACCATTAGTAAGTATAATTATGGGCAGCACAAGCGACCTGCCCGTTATGGAGAAAGCCTGCAAGTTTCTCGACGAGATGCAGGTGCCTTTTGAAGTCAACGCCCTCTCAGCCCACCGCACCCCAGAAGCTGTTGAGGAATTTGCGCGTGGAGCACAAGAGCGTGGGATAAAAGTGATAATAGCCGGTGCCGGAATGGCAGCTGCCCTCCCCGGAGTGATTGCTGCATCGACAACCCTTCCAGTCATTGGCGTTCCCATTAAGGGTATGCTCGATGGCCTTGATGCCATGCTCAGCATCATCCAGATGCCTCCTGGAATCCCCGTTGCAACCGTAGGTGTCAACGGTGCGCAGAATGCAGCCATCCTTGCAGTAGAGATGATGGCACTGGCAGATGAATCCCTTGCAGAGCGTCTTACAGCTTTCAAGAGCGGACTGAAGTCAAAGATAGAAAAGGCTAACAAGGATTTAGCAGAAGTGAAATATGAGTATAAGACGAATTAGTTCTGAAGTACACGTAGGCAATATCGGCATCGGTGGCAACAACCCGATACGGGTACAGTCGATGGGAACAGTAGATACCAACGACACTGAAGGTTGTGTGGCGCAGGCGAAGCGTATCATCGATGCCGGAGGTGAGTTGGTGCGTTTCACCACTCAGGGTACTCGTGAAGCAGAGAACATGAAGAACATCTCCGCCCGTCTGAAAGCCGACGGCTATGATGCCCCTCTTGTTGCCGACGTACACTTCACGGCACATGTGGCTGATGTTGCGGCCCAGTTTTGCGAGAAGGTACGCATTAATCCCGGAAACTATGTTGATCCCGGTCGCACGTTCAAGCATTTGGAATATACCGACGAGGAATATGCCGACGAGCTGAAGAAGATAGAGGCGAAACTCGTGCCCTTCCTTAACATATGTAAGGAGCACCACACAGCCATCCGTATAGGAGTTAACCACGGCTCGCTCTCCGACCGCATCATGTCACGATATGGAGATACGCCAGAGGGCATTGTCGAGAGCTGTATGGAATTCCTGCGCATTTGTCGCCGCGAGAATTTCAATGATGTTGTGATTTCAATCAAGGCGTCGAATACAGTAGTTATGGTTCAGGCCGTCCGTCTGCTCGTAAAAACCATGGACGTCGAGGACATGCATTATCCGCTACATCTCGGAGTGACAGAAGCCGGTGAGGGGGAGGATGGGCGTATCAAAAGTGCTGTTGGCATAGGAGCACTGCTCACCGAAGGCATTGGCGACACCATTCGTGTGTCGCTGAGCGAAGAGCCTGAGGCAGAGATTCCAGTGGCTAAAGCCCTTGTGGAAATGATTCCCGAATGCACAGAACTCCGTCGCAAGGCTGCAGATAGTATAAAAGACGACACTATACGTCTGGAAATTCCCTCATCGTCATACGAGGAGCTTCAACTGAAAGCGGCCATGTCGCTCGGAGCTTTGCTTATCGACGGTAAGGCAAAGAAGATAGAGATAGGCAACGAGGAATTGCAGGATGCCATTCTGCAGGCAGCCCGCGTGAAGTTCACAAAGACCGAGTATATCTCCTGCCCCGGCTGCGGACGTACGCTCTACGACCTTCGTACAACGATAACCAGGATAAAAGAGGCTACAAAGGGTATGAAAGGCCTGAAGATAGGTATCATGGGATGTATTGTCAACGGTCCTGGTGAAATGGCCGATGCCGACTATGGCTATGTAGGTGCCGGCCGTGGACGCATATCTCTTTACAAGCAGAAGGAGTGTGTGCTGAAAAACATACCCGAGGAGGAAGCCGTAGAGCGGCTTCTTGAACTTATCCATAAATATGAGAAGATATAATCAACAATATTACTAAACAAACTACATTATTCTTATGAAGAAAACTGTTCTTTCGCTTGCATGCATGGCATGCATCGGCCTCAATGCCTTCGCCGACGATTTGCAGAAGGTAGATGCCAAAGAAGTAACTAAAATTACTTTTGACGGTGACAACGTAATCCTGCACTATAAAGACGGTAGCACAACGAAGACCTTCGACATGGGAACTGTCACAATTGATTTCACCACCACTAATGGTATTGATGAACGCCTCTCCAAGACCATGAAGGCAGGTATTGAGGGTAAGAGCGTATATAATCTCTCTGGGAAATATTTAGGCAACAGTGCAGCACGCTTGAACAAAGGTGTGTATTTAATCGATGGACGCAAAGTAATCATCAAGTAATGAGGACTTCAATTATGAAAAAACATTCAATTGCTTTTGCTCTCGGAGCCATGATGATAGCTGTGGGTACAACAGCCAATGCACAGTCAACAGACTATTCTACAGCACAGAACAACTACAAAAACCAGATTGTGGTTACTCTTTCCGACAACTCTAAGAAGTACTACAACACAGAGGATATCAACAGCATCGACATCGACAATGCCAAAGCAACTTTCAACAGCCAGGGCGGTGGAAGCTATACCTTCAATGGCAATATTAATTTGCTTGCTTTTGCCAAGGCGGTAAAGGGCAACGTTGTAATAACAGAGGCAAAAGGATGGCAGGAGTCGGCATACGTGAAATTTGAGAAATTCACCGGTGCTAATACATATAATGTATATGTGAAAGGCGGGCAGTATGCTGAATATACAAAGATTGACGACCAGCTTGTTCGCGACTACGGCAGCTATGGCCGTGCCGACATCGTTGGTTTGAAGGCGTCAGCCGACTACAGTATCAGAGTGGTACCTGTAAACGATTCGAAAGTGGAATTGACAGCAAATGCAAGCGTAGTGGATGGCATCAGCGTTGTCAACTACAGCCGCGAAGGCTTTGCCCACAAGACCTGGACGAAAGGTATCGGTGCATATAACGACGACGGTACTTTGAAAGCAGGTGCCCGCGTGCTCTACGTGACTAAGAACACGGCTAAGACTATCAAGGTGAACGTCACTACAGACAGTAAGGGCGGCGTTACCGAATGCGTAGGTATGCAGGCAATTATCGCAGGCTATGAGAAGGGTATTGACACCACTCCTATCACCTTCCGCATCATCGGAATGCTCACAGCAGACGATATGGACTCTTTCGGAAGCAGTGAGGAGGGCATTCAGATTAAGGGCAAGAAAGCCGACAGCGAGCTTAAC
This sequence comes from uncultured Prevotella sp., assembly GCA_946612625.1. Taxonomy (GTDB): domain Bacteria; phylum Bacteroidota; class Bacteroidia; order Bacteroidales; family Bacteroidaceae; genus Prevotella. Next base: position 71,553 of record CAMOEW010000001.1, on the reverse strand, counting down.
ATTACCATCGAGGGTATCGGCGACGATGCTACCATCGGCGGTTTTGGATTCCTCGTTCGCAATTCCAAGAGTGTTGAATTCCGCAACTTCGGTATAATGCGCTGCAAGGACGACGGTATCTCGCTCGACACCGACAACTCTAACATCTGGATTCACAACATCGACGTGTTCTACGGTAAGCATGGCAGCGGCGACCATGCCAAGGGTGACGGTGCCATCGACGTGAAGAGCGACTCTAAGTATGTTACACTCGATTACTGTCATTTCTGGGACACAGGCAAGTCGAACATGTTCGGAATGAAGAGTGAGAGCGGCCCGAACTATATCACCTATCATCACAACTGGTTCGACCACAGCGACTCGCGTCATCCGCGTGTACGCACGATGAGCGTTCACGTATATAACAACTATTTCGACAATGTTGCCAAATATGGCGTGGGAGCTACTTCAGGCGCCAGTGTGTTTGTTGAGAACAACTACTTCCTTAAGACCAAAAAGCCAATCCTCAGTTCGCTGCAGGGTACCGACGCTCAGGGTAGCGGTACATTCTCTGGTGAGAACGGTGGTATGATAAAGGCTTACGGCAATTACTTCGACCGCACCGCCACCAATTTCAAGTACTACACTCAGGCCAATGCCGGGAGCGACGGTTACGACGCTTATGAGACGGCCACACGCTCGTCAGCGGTGCCAGAGACAGAGGTTACTAAAGTGGGCGCCACAGGCTATAACAACTTCGATACTGACGCTTCTCTGATGTATGCCTACACTCCTGATGCAGCTGCCGACGTGCCTGCTGTTGTTACTGGCTACTATGGTGCCGGCCGTCTGAACCACGGCGACTTCAGCTATACGTTTAAGGACAATGTTGGTAACGATGATACCGACTCTGAATATGACACAGTCCTCGCTTCAATGCTCGATTCATATAAGAGTTCACTCGTAGGCATCTTTGGCGACGAAAACATTGATAGCGGGAACCCCAGTGATACCGAGCCGGGTGATGACAACCAACAGCCCCAGACGGGCGAAGTGTTTGGTACATTCGATGGTGAACCTTCTAACAGCATGTTTACTGTCGTCGGAGATTATGGCGACGGCAAGATTACCTACAACGATGTTTACTATAAGAAAGGTGTCAAGCTCAACAGCAAGGGCTCCATCACCTTCACTCCGTCGCAGGACGTCAAGATGACCATCGTGCTGGCAACAGCCAAGAGTGGACGTAATGTGAAAGTCAATGGCTCGCAGACCACCGTCGGGGGTACCGAGAATACAGCAGGAGCGTACTATGAGCTTGAGCCTATCACCCTAACTGGTGGTACACAATATGTGCTCGCCAAGGGAAGCGAAGAGTCGATAGTCATGATAGTAAAACTTACCCCCACTGCCGAATAACGGCAGCAGGGGGCAATGATATGTGATAGCGTTTGAACCCTACTTTATTTTTGATGTCATTGGCGAGCGCACGCCTTTGTAGTTGCGAAGGAATGCCTTAGCCGAACCAAAGCTCAGGAACATGTCAAGACGCACGGGAATGTGATTGTCGTCGTCAGTGACGTAGAATCGGATCAGTTCGTGGTTCTTGCCATCCTCACGCTCAATGAACGAGAATACCAGACAACGGTACTTCTCGTTCGTTTCTTCTATGGTATATACTTCTTTTCCGCGATACTTCAGCCATGAATTCTTCAAATGTACGGCATCTGTGATGGGCATGGGTATGTTGTCGCCTTCCTTCATCTTCGAGCTGTCGAAATTACGTGCACGCAGGAAGATGCTCATCATGTCGTAGATGCAGTCTTGATACTCGGCTTCAGCCCATCCCACCATTCCGTTGGGGTCAATTCTATGCTTGAGCAGATGGCAATTACCCTTTGGATACGTGTACCACAGTTCGTCAACATAGTATCGGCTGCCTTCCTTTGCTCCCTTTCGGAAATACAGGGGCGATAGATTCTCCGAACAGTATGATACGAGTGTGTCGCGCATCACGAATACCTTGTCGAGCTGGTTGTTGCCTCGTGTAATGAGATTGCTCCGGTATGCCTTTTCACCTTTATATATAGTAGAAACGGTTGACATCGATGCCGTTCCCACCTTCACCCAAATGAATTTCCAATTGAAATGCAGGTCGTAATATAGAAATTCTCCTCCCTTGAAGGCTTTGTTCTCTATTCCACATTGTGCATTGGCATTCCCCGACAGTATGGCAATCATACAGAATGGCAGAATCCACTTCCAACGCAAGCTCAGCTTGCTATCTTCTTTTGTTTTTCTATATATACTCAACATGCGATACTTTAATTAAGTTTGGTGGTTTATTGTGGAATCTGGTTCAGGGGAATATTAAGTTGAACGGCCCTCATCAGATTTCTGTTCATTACTTTCTTCTCTTTGTCTGGCTTCTGTTTCACTATCTTTCCGGGTTTCTGACGGAAATGTGGAGTGGCCGTGACATTCCAGTCGCGAGTAAGATCCCACTTAGCTTTGCATTCAATCTCGGTCGGATGGTAATACACTGCTTCAGCCTGACGGTTGGCAGCATAGTCGCCGGTATCCCAGCGGGCGTTGCCGTTATTGTCGGCAAAGGCACGCATATAGTATGTGCCCGGGTCAAGATAGAAGAACTCTGCGCTACCGTCGTTTACCTTCACCTTTCGTTTTGGCTTGTCGCTTCCGTCGAGCAGTTCAACATACACATCGCACGAATCGTTCAGCCCGCTGATGTTTACCACCAATGTGCTGAAGTCGTCCATCGACTTGATTTTCAGTCCCGATACGTGGTCATCCGACACGGCGCCATAAATGTCAGTGAATGCAGCCGAGTCCACCTCGAAGCTGTACTCTGTGTTCAGATGCCAGTTGGCAAGCACTTCATATTCGCGCATTTTTCCTTTTACCGGCCGGAAGATAAATGGTGCACGATACCAGAGAGTGTCGATCTTGGAATAGAGATGTATTTTGCTTGTGTCAAGCTGTGTAATTGGAGTGGGCGACTCTAAGGTAATCCTGCCGAACGGACTCATCGACGACTGGATATTGTATTTTATTTCAAGTTTCGGCTCAGGCATAATCGAGTCGTATGGTTCGTCGTGTTTCTTTAGCCGTTCCTGTTCCTTCTGCCATTTCTCAATTTCCTTATTCTTCAGTTTCATGCGGCGCTCGTATGAGATCTTTGGCACGGCTATAATTGTGTCGGTTTGGCTGACGAGAAGCCCCATACTGTCGGTTTTCATATACTGAATTTCCAGCTCAAGTGAGTCGGTGTTCACAAGCATCGTGTCGCGAATCCAATATACAATACTGTCGTTGTGCTGGCTTGGCTCAGCCACAAACGCGGAGTCGTCATTGAAGTTCAGGCCTCTTATCTTTGGCAGACTGTCGTATTCACCACTGAAGAACACTTGAAACTTCCTTTCGTCGGTTCTGTCGGTTTTTATAAGATATTTGTCGGTCTGTTTCTCTGTGAAGGCGAGAAGCGTAAGTTCGTCGGGGTAATAGTGAATGTAAGGCACTCTCGCAATCGAGTCGATATGCAGGGAGTCGCGCCAGATGGTGTCTTGCCGGATGTCGGGAGCGCATGTTGGCGTTATGATGTCATGGCTGAAGGCTATCATCTCGCTTTTCTGGTTGAACAAATAGTTGCCATCGGCATCCTGCAGTCCATATACCCGGTATTGCCCGCTTTTTACTCCCTTGATGACGAAATGTCCGCTACCGTTAGTCCTCGACACCCTCAAGAAAGGTTTTTTCTGAAATACAGTGTCGCTAAGGTCGTCGTACAATCCTACCAGCATTCCTTTAATCGGTTCCAGGTCTTCGGCATTGAGCACATATCCTGCCACCTCAAAGGTGTCGATTTCTTCTCCTGTAGAGAAGCTGAAGGTATAGTTTCCCATCGGATTCCCTTCGTTGTTGTCGCTGATAGCGTCGCTGAAGTCGATGGTATATGTAGTGTTGTCTTTCAGCGAGTCCTTAAGTTCAACAACAATATATTTTCCCTTGGCTTTTATCTCAGGCATTTCCAACTGTGTCGGCGACACCACCACCTTGCTCTGCGCATCGTCAATCTTTATAAATTCGTTGAAATAGATGTTGATTTTCTTGGAAGTCACATTTGTACCTCTCTCTGCCGGACTTGCTCCCACTACGTATGGCGGTTTGTCGTCGTACCATCCGCCGTCGGGTGCTCCCATTCTTGCACATGACACAATCATCAGATGATAAATGAGAAATGATAAGGCAATCATACATTGCCCTATCCACTTTCTGTTTCTTTTTATAGTAGTGTTATCACCCACGTTTGTCATTTGTTCTCTGTCAATTATCCATTAGCTTTGCGCTCTGCGCAAAGTGCTAACAGCTGGTCTATGTGCTCCCGGCTGTTGCTAAGTCGCGGCACTTTGTGCTGCCCGCCAAGTTTTCCACGCATCTTCAGCCAGTCGTTGAACAGTCCTTTCCTTGCAACTATAATCTCAAGATGCTGCAACGTGATGTCTTTGTATCGCTTTGCCTCATAGTCGCTGTTCAGTTCCTGAAGCTTGCGGTCGAGAATATTGCCGAACTGTACGATGTCGTCGGGCTCTTTTGCAAACTCTATGAGCCACTGATGGCGGCATTTGGCGTTTGCGTCCATGAATACCGGCGCGGCTGTGTATTCAAGCACCTCGGCACCTGTGATTTTGCAGGCATAGTCGAGTCCTTGCTCGGCATTATCTACTATCAGCTCTTCGCCGAAGGCATTAATAAAGCTCTTCGTCCGTCCTGTAATAATAAACTTATATGGATTGATGCTTGTAAACTTAACAGTATCTCCGAGAACATATCTCCACAAGCCACATGCTGTTGAGATAACCATTGCGTAGTTCTTGTCTTTCTCCACTCCCCACAGAGGTACTATCGTAGGATTGTCGCTGCCGAACTCATCCATCGGAATGAATTCATAGAACACCCCATAGTCGAGCATTAGCAGCATCGACTTGTCGAGTGGGTCGTCTTGAATACCGAAGAATCCCTCGCTTGCATTATACGTCTCCATATAGTGCATGTTTGGCGAGGTGATGAGCTGCTCATACTGTTTTCGGTATGGAGTGAATGCCACTCCCCCGTGGAAGAACATCTCGATATTTGGCCACACCTCCTCTAAATGTTGCTTGCCCGTTATCTCCATCATACACGTAAGCACCGAAAGCATCCACGACGGTACTCCGCTGATATTCGTGACGTTCTTCGTCATTGCCTCGCGTGCAATGCGCTCACGCTTTATCTCGAAGTCGCTGATGAGTGCGGTGGATTTCTTCGGCACTCTCACAAGATTTGCCAGTGGGTTGATGTTCTCTATCAGTATTGCGCTGAGGTCGCCCACGAGCGAGTCTGCAATATTATAGTTGGGCGAATGGCTGCCTCCGAGAATGAGCGCACGTCCGTCGAAAATCCTGCTTTTGGGATTATTGCGCAGATAGAATGCCACACAGTCTTTCGGACCCTGATAGTGAACGCTCTGCAGACCCTCGTTGCTCACGGGTATGAACTTCGATTTGTCGTTTGTGGTGCCACTCGACTTGGCATACCATTTCACCCTTCCCGGCCAGAGTATGTTTCTCTCGCCATGTCGCATTCGGTCGATGTCGTCCTTCACCTCTTCATAAGTGTTCAGAGTGACGTTCTTTGCATACCGTTCATAGTCATGGATGGTGTTGAAGGCATGTTTCCTGCCGTATTCGGTGTCTTTGGCAATATCTAACAGATTAGCGAGCACGTTACGCTGCAGTGCCTCGCCCTCGTTCCGGTGTCTGTCGAGTTCCTTCTGCCGTGGCAGGAAGAACCTCCCAACTATACTTGTCAAGCTCATTGTCTATGTCTTAATTGTCATCCCATCAGCGTCAATCGCTGTGGGAATGAGTGCAAAGGTAAGCATATTCTTTGTAATGCAGCAAAATTTTCTGTTTTTTTAAGATTGCAGTGACGATATATATATATTCTTCGATGCCACACTACATCAGTGTGTCGAATAGCTCCTTCATGCCTGCCGACGCTCCTTTCTGTATTTGCGTTACTCCACTTCCTGCATAGACAGTGTTGGGGTCGATCAGATAGACGGGAGTGCCCGGCTTGACATATTGCACCAATCCTGCGGCAGGATACACGTTCAGGCTCGTGCCTATGATGATGAATATGTCGGCTTTCATTGCTTCTTCGGCAGCTGCTGAAATCATAGGCACTGCCTCGCCGAAGAACACGATGAATGGTCGCAGCAGCGAGCCGTCGCCTGCTTTCGTGCCCGGCGCTACCTCGCAGTTGTCGGCAGTGAGAAGTTGCTGATAGCGTGGGTCGTCGGGGTCGTTGCTCGAACATACCTTCATCAGTTCACCATGAAGATGTATAACGTGCGACGAACCTGCCATCTCGTGCAGGTTGTCAACATTCTGAGTAACCACCGTGACGTCGTATTTCTCCTCTAATCGAGCTACGAGCCTGTGGCCTTCGTTTGGCTGTGTTCCCACGCATTTGCGGCGTAGCATGTTATAGAAGTTTGTCACCAAGGTGGGGTCGTTGAGCCATCCCTCATGGGTAGCCACCTTCTGAACGGGATAGTTCTCCCATAGCCCGTCGGCATCACGGAAGGTCTTCAGACCGCTTTCCACCGACATGCCTGCACCTGTCAAAACAACAATCTTTTTCATATTTCCGTAGTTTTAAATCTCATCTGTAAACGCTTCGGCATTGACACAGCGCAGGTTTTTCTGCAACTGCGCTGTACTGCTTGCCCCTACGAGCACGCTGGTCACGGCGTCGTGGTGAAGAATCCACGCGAGAGCCATCTCGGCAAGTGTCTCGCCTCGCTTCTCTGCATAGGCATTATAGTGTTTAATCTTCTGAAGCAGCTCGTCGGTGAGCATACTCTCTTTGAGGAACTTGCCCTTCGACATGCGCGAGTCGGCTGGAATGCCATTGAGATAGCGGTCGGTGAGCAGTCCTTGCGCCAGGGGCGAGAATGAAATGAAGCCCACGCCCTCTCGGCTGCATTCGTCGAGTATTCCCTCTTCGATGGGCGAACGGTCGATTAGGTTGAGACGTCCCTGATAGATGAGCAGCGGCACGTCGTGCTCGCGCAGATATTTGATTGCCACCTTCAATGCGTGCAGAGGCCACCTCGAGATGCCAACATAAAGAGCCTTTCCCGAGCGCACTATATCCACGAGAGCCTGAAGAGTTTCCTCCAACGGAGTTTCCGGGTCGTAGCGATGGCTGTAGAACAGGTCAACATAGTCGAGCCTCATGCGGCGCAGACTCTGGTCGAGGCTCGCCATGAGATACTTGCGCGAGCCCCAGTTGCCGTATGGACCGGGCCACATGTCGTAGCCGGCCTTCGTTGAGATGAACAATTCGTCGCGATAGGGCCTGAAGTCGTCGTCCATCAGCCGTCCAAGGGTTTCCTCGGCACTGCCGTAGGGAGGACCGTAGTTGTTGGCAAGGTCGAAGTGGGTCACCCCGTGGTCGAAAGCATAGCGTGTGATGCTACGGCTGCGGTCGTAGTCGTCAACGCCACCGAAATTATGCCAGAATCCCAATGATACCTTGGGCAGCAATACCCCTGTGCGTCCGCAGCGCTTATATTCCATTCCTCCGTCGTAGCGGAGCTCGTCAGCAAAATATTTTTCCATATCTTCATGGTTTTGTTTTGAGCACAAAGGTACGATAATTATGTGAACAAACCAAAAAAGCGAAGTGAAAAGTTTATCTAAAATCGCGGAAATGCTGTCGTCAGGAACGATGGGAATTCTGAAATTGCGGAAATGCTGTCGTCAGGAACGACACGAATTCTGAAACTGCGGAAATGCCGTCGTCTGGAACGACGCGAATTCTGATATACCGTTATAGGAAAAACGAGAAATAATGTGGAAAAGTCTGTCTGAACATTGTCCATAATCAAAATAAATCACTAATAATTTTGATTTTTCCGTATTTTACTGTACCTTTGCGTCGTTTTTTAATATATAGATAATGAAGATAGCATTAATCGGCTACGGCAAAATGGGGAAGATGATAGAACAGATAGCCATCGCCCGTGGCCATGAAATCGTAAGTATAATAGATATTGATAACCAGCAGGACTTCGAGAGCGAGGCTTTCGCGAGTGCCGACGTGGCTATCGAGTTCACGGCACCGCAGGCGGCCTACGCTAACTTCCTGAAAGCATTCAGCAAGGGAGTGAAGGTGGTAAGCGGAAGCACAGGATGGATGAAAGACCACAAGGAGGATGTCGAGCGGCTGATAAGCGAAGGAAACACACTGTTCTGGGCAAGCAACTTCAGCATAGGCGTAGCTATATTCTCTGCCGTCAACAGATACCTGGCTAAGATTATGAATGACTTCGACCAGTACGACGTACACATGGAGGAAACTCATCACATCCATAAAATCGACGCTCCAAGCGGCACGGCAATCACGCTTGGCGAGGATATTATAGCCAACCTTGACCGGAAGACCGGTTGGGTAAAGGGTCAGGACAACAGTCCGTATGATGCCTCGATGCTTAGAATAGATTCGCTGCGCCGTGGCGAAGTGCCGGGAATTCATACTGTGCGCTACGACTCTGACGCCGACTGCATCACCATCACCCATGATGCCCACTCACGCCGTGGATTTGCGCTCGGAGCAGTGCTTGCTGCCGAATATACTAAGGAGCACAGCGGACTGCTTACTATTTCAGACATGTTTTCAGATTTTGCAATATGAAAGAGAAGGAACTGAATATGAAGAAGCAGTGGGCAAAGTTCATCATCGTAATCGTACTATACCTATTGTTCCTGTATTGGCTCAAGAGTTGGTTGGGACTCATCGTCGTTCCGTTCATCTACGACGTGTATATCACAAAGAAAATCAAGTGGCAGTGGTGGAAGGATGCCGAGCGCCCCGTGAAGTTCGTGATGTCGTGGGTCGATGCGCTTGTTTTTGCACTCGTGGCGGTATATTTCATCAACCTGTTCTTTTTCCAGAACTACGTCATCCCATCGTCGTCGCTCGAAAAGTCGCTGCTCACCGGCGACTACCTGTTTGTGTCGAAAGTGAGCTACGGTCCGCGCATACCGCAAACACCATTGACCATGCCGCTGACCCAGCACACACTGCCGGTGATAGAATGCAAGAGCTATATAGAGTGGCCGCAATGGGAATACCGAAGGGTGAAGGGACTGGGCAAGGTCGAGCTGAACGACATCGTAGTGTTCAACTTCCCTGCTGGCGACACGCTATGCTCGGCGCCGCGCTACCAGGCCTACGACTACTATCAGCTGTGTTATGGCATTGGCTATCAGGTGTGGCAGGAACACCCCAACCCCGACTCGCTCTCAGCAGGCGAGCGCAGGAGGTTTTTTGAGCAGATATACTCGTTGGGACGCACATATATCAGGCAGAACCAGCTGGAGTATGGCGAAGTTACCACCCGCCCTGCCGACCGCAGGGAGAACTACGTGAAACGTTGCGTCGGACTGCCCGGCCAGACACTACAGATAAAGAATCGTATAGTGTATCTCGACGGCAAGGCAAACAAGGAGCCTGACAACGTGCAATATACATACTATGTGAAGTTGCGCCAGGCTATTCCCGACGAGTTGATGCAGCAGCTGGGCATCTCTATGGAAGACCTGACCAGTCTGAACACTCTTGGCTACATGCCGCTGACAAAACATGCCGTAGCTACACTGTCGAAAAGAAAAGACATCGTAGAGAGTATTGCCATTAATACCGATGCCAACGACCAGGAGACCTATCCGTTGAACGGCAACTATCACTGGACGCGCGATAACTACGGACCCGTATGGATTCCGGCAAAAGGAAAGAGCATCAAGCTGACTGAAGACAACATTGCCATCTATGAGCGGCCAATCAGGGTGTATGAAGGCAACGACCTGAAGATAGCCGACGGTAAGATTCTCATCAACGGCAAAGAGGCAAAGAGCTACACGTTCAAGATGGACTACTACTGGATGCAGGGCGACAACCGCCACAACTCGGCTGACTCGCGCTATTGGGGCTTCGTGCCCGAAGATCACATCGTAGGAAAGCCAATTTTCATCTGGTGGAGTTCTGATCCCGACCGAAATGGTTTGTCTGGAGTAAGATGGAGCCGTCTGTTCAACTTTGTTGACAATATAAAATAACTGTGACCGACGTAATACTTTCGACTACATTCTTCGGACCAATTCAGTGGTACCAGAAAATCAATCGCTACGACAACGTGGCGATTGATTGTTCTGAGAGATTCCTGAAACAGACATACCGCAACAGGTGCATTATTGCAACGACAAACGGCTTGCAGGCTCTCACCGTGCCTGTGGAGCACAGCTACATGCAGATGGTGAGGGACATCAGAATCAGCGACCATAATAACTGGCGCCACCAGCACTGGTATGCCTTGATGTCGGCATATAGTGAAAGTCCGTTCTATGAATACTATGCCGATGACATACGCCCGTTCTTTGAAAGAAAGTGGGACTTTCTGTACGACTACAACCAGGCAATTGTTGAGAAGATGTGCGGGCTGCTGCAAATCGACATGACGGCGGTCTCTGGTATCACGGATTCAGACATGCCTGCTTCAAGGGATTTCCGAAACATAATACAGCCCAAACATCCGGGAGAAGACCCTGAGTTTGAGTCGCGGCCATATTATCAAGTGTTCCAGCGCAAACACGGCTTTCTGCCCAATCTGAGCATTCTCGACCTGCTCTTCAATATGGGGCCGGAGGGTATATTCTATTTGTGACGGCTGACGATTTCATGTGTCTTGCCGTCAAGACCCCGCACAAGATAGCGATACACTTCGCCGGATGCGAAAGGATAGTCGATGAAGAAACGGAACGACGGAACATCGCGGCCGTTGATTTTCAGAATGATGTCGCCCTGACGGAAACCGTCGCTATAGAGACGGCTCTTGTTCCATATAAGCCCCACGCTGGGCTTGCCGTCAAGAGGCACGTATGCTATCTGAAGCTGTTCGTTGGAAACGATGACAGAGTCGCCGGTATTGTAAGGCAGGAACTTTATGCGCATCCGGTCGGGATTGATTGTCACAGAGCCGTATTCCAACAGCTGGCAGCCTATTCGCGAACCGCCCTGAGTGGTTACGGTGTGCACATCGACAAAGCGATAACCGGCCCATTTTATCCTTTCATGAGCAATAAACGCCACTTTGTCGGGACGCTCGGTACCGAAATGGCCGATGGAAAGATAGCCTCGGCTGCGACCCTCAACCTGTCTTGCCACTTGTTTGCTCTTATACACATGCCGGTCGAAGCTCTCCTTGTTCATCTGATAAAACAGACGGCTGCCGGTGTCGAACAGAGCCTCGTCCTGATGACGCTTGAATGGGCTGATCCATACATGTGGCACAAACCATTTCAGGAGGTATTTCACTTCATAGCCTTGTTCGTCGCTGAATGTAGCCTTGCGGTCGGATAGGATGATCCGGCTGTGGCGCGTATCTATCTTGCACTGAAGGCCTTTGTTGATGATGTCGAACCCGAGAATGCCGTCGCACGTGATGCGCCCCTCGGGGCGGGGAAGTATGCTTGCCACATAATTGCTAACTCCGAGTGAGCCTATCATCATGTGTGGCAGCGCGACCACCCTCACGGTGTCCTTGCCGCCATTGGCATCGTTGGACACGACATTGCCAAGCTCCTGCATCCCTTCAACACTATTATATAGAGCACCCTGGCTGCTGCCGGTATCGAAGAGGAATGATAGCGTCTTCCCGCCAATGGTCACAGGGACAAATATCCTGCCGTCTTTTATCTCTACGTCTATCGTGTCGCAGAAATCCTGCTTGGAAAAAGAGAATCCAAGCTGATATGCACGCATCTGGGCGTGCAATGGCAGGAGGATGAAAAGCACGATGGGCAGAAACGAACGCCTCATAGCTCATCTCTCTATTTTATGCCTATCTCTTTCAGAAGACGGTCGGCATGGCCCCATCGATCCATCATGAAGAGCACATAGCGGATGTCAACACCTATGCAGCGCGCCAGCTCTGAGTCGAAGAAGATGTCGCTCGACAGCGAATCCCAGTTGCCATCGAAAGCCAGACCAATGAGTTCACCTTTGCCGTTGAACATCGGTGAGCCGCTATTGCCGCCGGTGATGTCGTTGTTGGTGAGGAAGCACAGCTGCATGTCGCCGGTAACGGGGTCGCAATAGGGGTTATAGTCGTCGCTGCTGAAGAGTGTTTTCATCTCTGGCTCCACCTGGTAGTCGATGGTTCCACGGTCACCTTGAAGCATTTTCTTGTAGAGGCTTTCGGCAGTGGTGTAGAAACCCATGGAGTCGGTGCCTACGGTGAGGGGGATTACCTGTCCGTAAGACAGGCGCATGGTGAAGTTGGCATCGCTATAGTTGGGCATATCCTGCTCCATGCGCAGTTTGGTAGCACATAGGGCCTTTTCCTGGTCGTGAATCAGGCGAGATATGGAGTCGAGCTCTAAACGTATGGCATCGCGCAGCGTTACGATGTCCATGCCATATACCACCGCGCAGTCGTTGTCGTATCCCTTCTTGTTGATGTAGATAGGCTCGCCGCTCTTCATTAGAATCGATGTGGCATACATGTGGTCAACGTATCGGGTGAAGTCGCCACCGTAAGCCTCATCTACCGTCTTGAAGAAGTCGGGGTGATATTTCTGCGCCACCTGGCTGCGGTAGTTCTTCAGAAGTGCAGCAAGCACCTCACGGTCGGTGGCAGCATCCCACTGATCGCTGTTGTCGTCGAACTCGATGTATTGTTTCTTCTTCTTGTTTGACGGCCCTTTCACTTCCATGCCGTTATGTACGCTGTAGGCACGTTCCGTCAGCTCGTCGTCGCTGCGGCGGAAGGTTTCGCTCCAGAACGTAAGTGTGCGGGCAATGTCGAGTCGCTGGGTATAGAGTTTGCCCAAAAGGTCGAAGTCGAGACGGGGATTCGAAGGTACGGCGCAACGGGTAGTGTCCATCCATCGCTGCATCTGCTTTTCAAAATACTGTTTCTGCTCTATCAGTCCGATGCTGTCGATACACTTGTTCATTCCTATCGAGTTCTTCCAGTAGTTGGAGCTGTGAGCATACTTAGAGTCGTATTTTATTCGCACTGCCTCAGAGGCACGCATGTGGCGTATCATGATGTCCTGCTTCACGGTGCGCACATTGACAATAGGCTCATTGACAGCGTCGCGACGCTCGCGTATGCCATAAGACGACAGGTAGCGGTTGGTGCTGCCGGGATAGCCGATAGTCATGGAGAAGTCGCCCTCACGATAGCCGTCCATCGACACCGGTGCCCATGATGCGGGATGGTATGGCACATTGTCTTTTGAATATTCTGCCGGGCCGTTGGTCTTAGGGTCGGCATAAATGCGGAACACCGAGAAGTCGCACGTCTGTCGCGGCCACATCCAGTTGTCGGTCTCGCCTCCGAACTTTCCCATCGACTTAGGTATGGCAAACACAAGTCGCACATCTCTGAAGTCGCGGTAGGTGGTGGCATAGTATTTGTTGCCTTCGTAGAAAGGCTTTATCTCAAGGCGCAGCGTTGAGTCTTGTGCTTTGACATCTTTCTCCATCACATTCTCGACAGAATCGATGAACGCTTCCAACTGCTTGCCCTTCCTGCTCTCAAGACCTTTGGCATTCAGTTCTTCGGTAATGTCACGCTGGCTTACCATGAAGCTCACGAACAGGTCTTTATTTGGCAGTTCTTCATCGTATGACTTAGCGATGAAGCCATTGAGCATGTAATCGTGTTCCACCGTTGAGTGGCTGCGAATCGCCTCGAAACCGCAATGATGGTTGGTAAACACAAGACCGTCGCGAGAAACAACTACTCCAGAACAGAAACCTCCGAAGTTGACACAGGCGTTCTTGATGGCATTCTCGCTTTCATACAAGTGGCTATAGGGCATGGCGAAGCCCTCTGACCGCATTTGCTCATACACTGCATGAGGGAGGTTGTAGAGAGTCCACATGCCCTCGTCGGCACTTAAGGGCAACACAGTAACTGCAGCTAAAACCGACAATAAAATTTTTCGCATATCTTTTTGTTTATTTATTATTATTTTCTAAATCGTCTGACCGCCATCTTCATGTCGCGCCATATTATTACGGCAATGAAAACCAGGATGACAATCGTATTCATTATTATTGCCACTGCGGGTGAGTAATCGCGATTGTGCATCGTTATGACTGCGAAGAACAGGATGGCAAGCACCGTATATAACAGTATATCCTTTATCGGGTAGCTAATGGGGTAGTACTTTTGGCCTACAACATACGACAGTATCATCGACACGGCGTAACCGGCAAAGCCCGCCCACGCACAGGCAATATATCCATACTGCGGCACGAAGACAATGTTGACTCCGATGAGCACTATGCATCCGATGCCTGAGAACCATGCACCCCAGATGGTTTTGTCTATGAGTTTATACCAGAACGAAAGGTTGAAATATATGCCCATCATAATCTCTGCCGCCATCACTATAGGCACCACGCGCAAGCCCTCCCAATAGTCCTCGCCAATGAGATATTTAAGAATATTCATATATCCCATGACGCTGAGGAATGCGAGAAGGGTGAAGATGATGAAATACTTCATCGCCTTGGCATACATCTCCTTGGAGTTGCGGTCCTTGATACCGGCAAAGACAATGGGTTCATATGCAAAACGGAATGCCTGCGTTATCATCGCCATAATCATCGCTATCTTGGCACAGGCACCGTAAATGCCCAACTGGGCATGGGCATCGGCTCCAGTATAGATATACGGGAATATTATCTTGTCGGCCGTTTGGTTCAAAATGCCTGCAATGCCAAGTACGAGTATCGGCCAACTGTAGCTGAACATCCTGCGCAGGAGGGAAAGGTCGAGGAGTCGGCCTTCGCCGTGGAAGGCATCGGCTATCTCACGATAGAGAAGCAATGTGGTTGCCACTGTGCAAGCGAGATTGATATAAAACACGTATGTCACGTCATTACCGCCCATAACAATGAAATAAACAAGGTTGAGAGCGATGGTCAGCAATATGTTGAACAACTGCAATGCAGCAAACTTCAGAGCCTTCTTCTTATAGCGTAAATAGTCGAAAGGAATGCATTTGGTGGCATCAATAGCAACGGTGACAGCCATTACCAGCACCCATTCAGGATGGTTTTCATAACCCATCAGTCCTGATATGGGATTGATAAACAGAACAACGAGCATTGCAAACACCGTGGATATCAAACCAACGAACAGTAGCGTAGTGGAATATACCTGACGGGGATTCTCGCCTTCCTTATTACTGAAGCGGAAAAAGGTGGTCTCCATTCCGAAGGTGAGCAGCACCATGATAAATGCAGTGTAGGCATATACATTAGTTATCACGCCATAACCGCCCGACAATGCTGAAATCTTTGTGGTGTATAAAGGTACGAGCAGATAGTTGAGGAACCTGCCCACAATGCTCGACATGCCGTAAATTGCAGTATCCTTTGCCAACGATTTTAAACTTGCCATATAAACTCAAGACCGAATTACAGTCGTCATTTTTTTGTTATATCCGATGTTATTAAAAGATATTTCATAGTTTTGCTGCAAAATTACATAAAATCAATCAAAGAACTGCAGCGCTAAGCTTTTTTCCGCTAAATCGTCATGATTTTTAGCACTTTTTTTAAGGAAAATGATGGTGGTTTGAAAAATTTTACTTAATTTTGCCCCGTGTTCTTATAGCGAACAGACATATTTTGCTCAAATTCTCCATTCGAATTAGCACCTCAATATTGAGAAAGAGAGCATTTGTTTATAATAACATTCTGTTATAATGAAGATAGGTATATTCTGTTCTGCTAACAATAATCTTGATGCAGAGTTTTCCCGGCTGACAGAAGAATTTGGGCACTGGATTGGCGGTGAAGGTCATACGATTGTGTATGGCGGTCGCAATTCGGGACTTATGGAATGTATTGCCCGCAGTGTGAAGGAATCGGGGGGTATGGTTGTCGGTGTCGTACCACAGGTGCTGTTGCGTAGCGGCCGTGTCAGCGACTTCATAGATGTAACCATTCCATGTGACGACCTGTCCGACCGAAAATCGCTGATGATGGCACATAGTGACGTGTTCATAGCGTTGCCTGGAGGAGTTGGGACGCTCGACGAGATCTTCAGTGTCGTTGCCTCGGCATCGATAGGTTATCACGACAAGCGTGTAATACTGTATAATATACGCAACTTCTGGCAACCGCTCGCAGAACTGCTTGAAAAACTTCAGCAGCATGGTGTATTGCGCGAGGGCTGGCGCGAAAATCTCGTTGTGGCTGACAGTCTTGATGAAATCATTAGAATGCTGTAAACGAAAAGAAAGCAGAGAATCTGGAGTTCTCTGCTTTCATGTCTGCCATATCAGAACAATTGTTTAAAACTATCGGCTCAGTGCTGCGGCCATTGCACGACCGAGTGCCTCGCACTGTGCTTTTGTCTCGGCTGTTAGGCTTTGCTTTATCTCTACAGGTGTACCCACAGCTTCGTAGTGGAGCTTCTCGTCGTTCCATTTCGTTATCTCGGCAACGGCCTTGCTTGCCCAGCCGAAAGAGCCGAACCATCCGAACAGGTGGTTCTTGATATCCTTGTGCGACAGTTCTGCCAACAGCACGTCCATTTCATGATAGAGTCCGGTGTTGTAGGTCGGCGCTCCAACAATGAGACCACGATAGCGGAACACATCGCGGATGATATATGAGTGGTGGGTCTTCGACACATTATACATCTTTATATTCTTCACACCGGCTTCTGAGGCAGCGCGTGCAATAACCTCGGCAGCACGCTCGGTGTTGCCATACATGGTTCCGTAGCAGATGACGAGTCCAGACTCGGTCTCGTAGCGGCTCATGCGGTCGTACATGCCGACAACCTTCGACAGATGCTCATGCCATACAGGACCGTGGGTGGCGCAGATGTATTCGAGCTCTACTCCGGTAAACTTCTTCAGCGCATTCTGAACAGGTGTGCCGTATTTGCCTACGATGTTAGAATAGTAGCGCACCATCTCAAGCCAGAATTCGTCGCAGTTGATCTGCGAGTCGAGGATGCCGCCGTTCAGAGCACCGAAGCATCCGAAAGCATCGCCCGAGAAGAGCATGTGGCTGGTGGTATCAAGAGTCATCATCGTCTCGGGCCAGTGAACCATCGGGGTGATATAGAACTCCAGTGTGTGGTGTCCCAGGTCGATCTTGTCGCCCTGCTTAACCTCTATCTGCTCACCATCGATACCGTAGAAACCCTGCATCATGCCGAAGGTCTTCTTGTTGCCGATAATCTTGATGTCAGGATAGTATTTCTTTATCAGAGCTATAGAACCGCTGTGGTCGGGCTCCATGTGGTTGATGATTAGATAATCGATTTTCTTCTCGCCGATAACCTCATGGATGCGCTCTATAAACTGTGAGAAGAAGTCCACCTCGACAGTATCGATAAGACAAACGATGTCGTCGTCGATGAGATAGCTGTTGTAAGACACGCCGTTGGGCAACGGCCAAAGGCCTTCAAACAGGTTTTTGTTCCTGTCGTTTACGCCTACATAATAGATTTTGTTAGTAATTTCCTGCATATATTTATCCATTATTATTTATCCATTATACATCAGGCACGAAGCGCCGCCCCGAACTCCTTGCTCACGCTGTTGCTGATGGTTTGGCAGGCATTGGCAGCAAAAGCCTGGGCGCACTCGATGACCTTATCCCATAGGCGGTCGTCGATGCCGTTGTTGAGCATGTCGAGGGTTATGTTGTGTTTCAGAAGCCCGTAAACAAAGCCGGCGTTGAAGTTGTCGCCTGCACCAATGGTGCTTACCGGCTCAACATGCTTCACAGAGTATTGCTTGAAGAAATTGCCTACGGCATAGAAATCGGTAGGCTCGACACCGCGGGTGTAGATGAAGTTTTTGCAGTAGAACGATATATCGCCGCGATATACCTTGTCGGCATCTTCCTTCTTGAACATAACACGGAAGTCTTCGTCGCTACCGCGGACGATGTCGGCGAACTCCAGGTTCTCAAGGATATTTGCCGTCAGTTTAATCACCTCATCCTTATGAGAGGAACGGAAGTTTACATCGTAGTAGAGAATGGCTCCTTTCTCCTTTGCATACTGAAGGAATGTGGCCATCGGCTGTCGTATGACCGGATTTACAGAGTAGTAGCTTCCGAAGAGCACGATGTCGTCGCGGTTGATTTTAGGGAAAACCATCTCAAGCTTGTCGTTCGGATGGTCTTTATAAAAAATGTATTCTGCATCGTTGTTTTCGTTGAGAAAAGCGAGCGACACTGGCGACTTGGCACCAGGATATGTGGTGACATACTGCGACCCCACATTATTGTCGTTGAGAAATCTCAGGGTGTTGCGTCCCACGCGGTCATCGCCGGTCTCACTAATCATTTCAGTAGGTACGCCACATCGACCAAGAGAAATCATTGCATTGAAAACCGAACCGCCGGGAATGGCACCGATTGGCTGGTCGTTGTTGAATATTATGTCGAGAACGGTCTCGCCTATACCATATACTTTTCGCATTGCAAAACAATTTTTGGATGCAAAGATAGTGCAAAAATCTGAGAAAATACAAAAATTATATGCCTTTTTTCCTTTAATTTTTATACCTTTGCAGCATCATGATTCAAAAATACAATACAACAACGCTCGCAGGAGGTCTGCGAGTAATACATCTGTGGCATCCGTCGCCTGTCGTGTTCTGTGGTTTTCAAGTTGCGGCTGGCTCTCGAAATGAGCAGCCGGGTGAGGAGGGACTGGCTCACTTTTGCGAGCACTTGACGTTCAAGGGTACGGCGCGTCGTTCATCAATGCAGATATTGAATGCATTAGAGAGCGTGGGTGGCGATCTGAATGCCTATACGAATAAAGAAGATACCACGTTCTACTGCGCCATCCAGAAAAGTCATATACGGAAGGCTGTTGACCTGCTGGCCGACATTGTTTTTTCGAGCATCTATCCGCAGCCAGAGATAGAGAAAGAGGTGGAGGTGGTGTGTGACGAGATAGAAAGTTATAATGACTCGCCGGCAGAGCTGATCTACGACGAGTTTGAAAATCTGCTCTTCAGAGGCCATCCTCTTGGGCATAACATTCTCGGCGAGGCTGCCCGTCTGCGCCAATACACACACGATGATGCACTGCGCTTTGCCAAGAGTCACTATCGTCCTGCGAATGCCGTTTTCTTTGTATATGGTGATGTGGATTTCGGAAAAACCTGCCGGCTGCTGGAAAGCATCATCGGCAAATGGCACGAAAATGTCTCATCTGCAGAAATAATCAATCAGGGTATAACAATATCCACTGATGCTCAGACATACATTTTCCATCGAGGCACTCATCAGGCTCATGTGATGGCTGGAACTACAGCCTATAGCGCTACTGACGACAACCGGCGCATAGCTCTATATCTGCTCAACAATTATCTTGGCGGTCCGGGAATGAACGCACGGCTGAATCTTGCCTTGAGAGAGCGCAACGCACTGGTCTATACCGTTGAGAGCTCGATGGTAAGCTATGGCGACACTGGAGCATGGAGCGTTTATTTCGGATGCGACCAGCATGACGTGAAGCGATGTCTGAAACTGGTGAGGCACGAACTCGATAAACTCGTCGATAAACCGATGACGGAGGGGATGGTAAACCGCGCACGTGAACAGCTGAAAGGACAGATTGCCATCGGTTGCGACAACCGCGAACAGTTTGCACTTGACTTCGGGAGAATCTTCCTGCATCACGGCAAGGAAAGGTATGTGGAAGACCTCTACAACCATTTAGATGCACTCACTCCGGCATTGCTGCAAAACGTGGCACAAGAGATATTCAATCCTGACAGGATGATTACATTAATATATGAATAGGAGTTAGAGGGGGCACTCCTCTAACTCCTGAAATTCATGAGTTTATTTTACAAGAACGGCCTTTCCGTTGAGGATGTTTAACCATTTGTGAAGAGCGTTGAGGCGCTGACCGTTGAGATTATAGACTGGCTGTGGCTGAAGGCTCCGACTTGATATATCTTCTGCCGGAATCTCGCTGATGCCAGAAGCAATGGTCGCCTTACCCTTAGCACTCAGACCGCCAAACTCATTAACTGCCTGGACGTGGTAGGTGGAACCGCCAGCATAGTCGTAGGACGTATATAGTTTTAATAGATGATTTTCTTTGTTGTTACAGTGCCGTCGGCATTTTGAAGGCGAACAATGTTCATACCTTTTTGGGGAGAGATTACTGATTGTCCGCCGAGGTTAAAAACCGTTGTTGTCGTAGCTGAGGTATTGCCTACAGAGTTAATAGCTGACGTTGTCGCATCAACAGCTATTCCACTGATGGTGATGTCGCTAATACATAGGGTCTTGCCGCTTGCGGTTCCGTTATACCAAGGATATATGCGCAGCAATAGTTCTTGGCCTTCGGAAATCGAGAGAACTGGTTGCGACTGGATGAATTGTGGATTGTTGGCGGTCATTTTTTTGCCTTCGAAAATTGTAGTGCGTGTGGCAAAATTATTGGTTGAATAATAAACGTGGGCGCACATGCCGTTACCTCCGGCACCACACAAGAATAGACTGATATTGTTGATCTTAAGCACATTGCCGACGTTGGGCTTGATGCCAAATTGTATATAGCGCTCGGGATTGTCGTCAATCTCGTCGGCAGGCCATGTGTCGCCTGTAATCAGATTGCGTTGCATCTTGCGTGTTGCATCATATCCCGTACCATCAGGCCATACTGTAGCTGCATTGGGATTGGCATAGCGCTACACATACATGTTCGCCCATGACTCGGGAATTACTGTTGCAGGACCTTCGAGGTTGTAGCCGTCGTCTTTCTCCAACCGCCAGTATGCCTTTATCTCGGTGCCCCCTTCGAGAACTATGGCTGTGGCGCTCACTGGAACGTCGAGAGTTTTATCGCCCTGCTTTACCGTGATTTTGCCTTCGAACTTACCGTCGTTCTGCAGCACCACCTGTGCATAGAATGTTTTAATGAGTGTTGAAGCGATATAGCCGGCACTGAGTGTCTGCTGCCATTCGCTTTTGTCAAACGACAGCTGTATTCCTTCTGATGCTGTTATGGTTACGGTGCCTTCGTCGGGTGAGAGGCCGAAGCCGTTAAGTGTGAACTCCTTGGTTAGTGTCTGGTCCTTGTAAGCTTCGCCGAAGTTACCAGTGGCAGGTGAAACACTTAGATCGGTTGGTAGTGTTATGTTTTCTGAAAGGATGCCCTGAGCTTTCATCAGACGGGCGCATTCGCGGGCCACAAGTAATGCACCAGTAGTGTTGAAATGGGTGCTTCCCTGTCCGTCAAAAAGTGCAGCCTCGCATTTCGACTGGTTGCCATAGCTCTCATAAAGTATCTTTGTAGCATTGGTAAGGTCGATGAATGCAACTCCTTTCTCCTCTGCCAGTTTCTGTGAATGCCATGCATAGTCCATGGTGTGGTCATTCTCTGACAGCTTGGTGCCGTTCTGTGGTCCGCTGGCTGTCAGCACCTTATAATTGTCACCGAGGTCGTGACGACCATTGCGGCGGATGGTTGAGCCTGTAAAATAACTGCGGCACACAGGAGAACATATAATAGGTATTGCACCGAGGGCTTTTGCCTCGTCAACAATCTTGCCCAGCCATTCTTTATATGTAGTAGAGGGAACAGTTCCGCGAAGATCCACGGCAGCTGCTGACGTGGCATCGCCGATGCTCTCGTAGTATGCCTTCAAGGCATAACCGTCCATGCCGGAGTTCTTCTCATCGTTGTGAGCGAAGGTGACGATGACATAGTCGCCAGCAGTCACGTTTTTTTTGCAGTCTGCCAAAGTTCTGTGTAGCCGGCATGGGAGTCACGCCCCCCCTTAGCGTAGTTGATGCTTTCCCAACCGTTGGTGAGGAAATTGCCGAAATACATGCCCCAGCCGCGAGTTACCGTTGCCGATTCATCGTAGGGTGCCATTGTTGAGTCACCAAGAGTGTGAACTTTTTTTGCTCCGACGGCTACCATGCAGACCATCATCGCGAGTGAGATAATACCAAAAAATTTCTTCATTTTGCAATCAATTTTTTTAGAATTTTGCTGCAAAATTACTATGTTTTACGATGAAATGTGGTGAATATTGCGTCAAATTGGGTTGAAAAATACGTCAGTTTAGTTTTTTATATTCCGACGGCGATTGTCCGATGCTGTTTTTGAAGCAACGACTGAAATATTTCGGATCGGTGAAGCCGCAGGAATATGCCACCTCGGCAATGCTCTTCGAAGTGTTACGTAATAGTAAGCATGCATGTTTGATACGGGCTTCACGGAGGAAATCCTGTGGCGTTACACCAAGCAGATGTTTCATCTTACGCTGAAGGCCGCTGCGGCTCGTGGCAAGGGTGCTTGCCAAGTCGCCCACATTGATGTCGGAATCGCTGAGGTGATGTTCGGTATATTCTATCAGGTGTCGCATGAAAGCCTCGTCTTCTTCGTTGAGGTTAACCTTGGCTTGTTGGGCTATGTCTTCTTCTGTTGTATCCTCTTTGTTCAGCAGCGCAAGATAGGCTTCGAGCGTTTCGTGCTGCTGATGCTTGATGCGACGTATATATAATAATGTATATATGATGATACCAATAACTGACAATATGAATAAGAGAATCACTATGCGTCCGAAGGTTGACTCAAGGAATGTGGGTTCAACGATGATTACGAGGTGACGGATATTCGTCTGCCATACTCCGTCTGCATTGGTAGAGCGTATTTCAAGAAGATAAGTGCCGGGCTTCAGGTCAAGCAGAGTCACAGAACGGTCATGCCCAATATAATTCCAGATATAATCATTGGCAAGGGTATTGTCGTGCAGTCGGAAAGCATATTTGATGCGTTCAGGGCTGGTGTAATCGAGAGCAGCAAAACGTAGTGTGAGACTTCGGCCGTCTGGCAAAAGCGTCAGAGTGTCGAGATTGTCTATTGCGAGATTGCGTTCACCGTTCTGTATGGCGATGCTTGTTAGCACTATGGGTGGCAGATATGTACTCTTGTAAATTTTTGTTTTGTCGATGATGAATGCTCCGTCTTGAAGACCGAATATCCAGTGCTTTCCGTCAAGCGACAATGGATGAGCATCGCTGAAACGGTATGGGGTATGAAAGAAATGGCTGTCGTAAACCGAGACGTTATGTAGGCTGTCAATGATAACAATCTGGTTGTTGCTCACTACAAGCAAACTGTCGCCAATAGTGCTCATCGAAAGCACTACATCGGAGGGCAGACCGTTGGCATCGGCACTAAGATGATTGAAGTGGGCTTTGCCTTTGCCACATAGCATTGTGCCATCAGTCCAGTTGATACCTCCACTCTCAGTGCTGACGTAGATACGGCCTCGATAGTCCTCGACGATATCCATTGTGGCACTGCTGCTGAGGCAGTCGGTTGACGTCGGCTGCCGTTGATACAGATGGAAAGTCATGGTATCTGTATTCTTTTCGATGCGCGATTCTATGAGACCGTCGGTGGTGGCTACAAGCAGAATGCCATTTCGGGTGATATGTATGAACCGTGCGCGCTGACCACAATTGCGAGGATAATTCTTTGGAATGGTGAAATGAGGAGAGTCGGTCTTTGCATCATCGCTGTAGCAGATACCATTGCCGAGGGTAGTAACCCACATCCGACCATTGTGGTCTTCGCGTATGTTATAGATATTGCCGTTGGGGAGGTTGTCGACGAAATGATTCACCATGAAGGTGTTGTTGTTGGTTTCGCGCAAGCGGAATATTCCATCGGGTTTGGTTCCGAGCCACAGTGTCCCGTCGGCAGTCTGTGTCATGCAATATACGGCTGAGGTAAATGGAGTATATGAGGAATGCAGTCGCCCGTCGCCACCGAGGAAGCCCAGCAGTATGTTTTCGCGACTATATGCACGTAATGCTTTGTCACTTTTTGTTGCTATCCAGTATCGTCCGTTTTTTTCGCGGAACATGCACTTCACCTCGGCGTGGCTGATGTCTAGACGTGAAGAAAATGATGTGAGTCGTGACAACTTGTATATGCCGTTGTCGCCGAGAATCCACTTGTTTTGTTGTTTGTCGGTGAGGCAGAAACTCTGAGGGCGCGACATCGTGGGAATAGTATAGGCAGTGATGCTGTCATTCTTGATAGATGTTACTCTACGTTTCTTCTTTATCACCTCATGCCATTTGGTGGTTGTGTCGGCATCTTCGAAGCGGTAGGTTTTTAGGTTGAAAAGAAAATAGTTGTCGTCAACACGGCATACGATGTTCCCTTTTCCGTCGTAGGCAATGTCGCGGATGCGGTCGGTGGACATGTGACAACCGTCGCCCGCCTTCGGTTTGAAAGTATGAAATTCATATCCGTCGAAACGGCACAGACCATTCCATGTTGCAAACCACATAAATCCATGGTCGTCTTGTGTCAGTTGAGTCACATGATTATGAGGTAGTCCATCATCCTCGTCATAATGGGTTACCTTCCACTGTGATTGGCCCCAGCAGTTTAGCGTGACAGCCAACAATGCCGACAGAATAGTCCTTTTCAATTCTCAGTTCCTTTCACTATTTCCCTGCATTCTTCGAGTATTGTCATCAACTCATCCATCTTCTCTGCACGCAACATACGTATGCGCGTCTGTCGGAAAGCAGGAATGCCCTTGAATATCGGTGTGGCTGCGAGATGGCGTCGTGTATGCAGTATTCCCCGACGTTCGTCGATGCGTTCCACATTGATGCGCAACTGTTCCTCAAGAATGTCAATCTTTTCATCGGACGACAATTCTCGGCGTGAAAAGATCCACGGACACCCGAAAGTAGCCCTGCCGATCATAACGGCATCGACGTCATACTTGTCGAATGCATAGTCGGCATCGTCGAGACTCTTGATGTCTCCGTTCCCGATTATGGGAATGTGTATGCGTGGGTTGTGTTTCACATCGCCAATCAGAGTCCAGTCGGCATCGCCGGTGTACATCTGTGCACGTGTACGCCCGTGGATGGTGAGTGCCTGAATACCACAATCCTGCAATTGCTCTGCAAGTTCTGCTATAATCAGCTGTTCCTGGTTCCATCCCAGACGAGTCTTCGCCGTTACTGGCACCCTGACGGCATTAGCCACCTTGCGTGTTATTTCGAGCATCTTCGGTATGTTTTGGAGCATACCGGCACCTGCACCCTTGCCTGCAACCTTTTTTACTGGGCAGCCGAAGTTAAGATCGATGACGTCGGGACCTGCCTCTTCGACGATTTTGGCTGCTTCAACCATGGCATCGACATCTCTGCCGTAAATCTGGATGCCCACGGGACGCTCCTCGTCGCTGATTGTCAGTTTGGCCATTGTCGATTGGATGCTTCTAACGAGAGCCTCTGCACTGACAAATTCTGTATATACCATAGATGCACCGAAATGTTTGCAGAGCATACGAAAGCCGATATCAGTAACATCTTCCATC
The DNA here is from genome assembly GCA_946612625.1 of uncultured Prevotella sp. Classification (GTDB taxonomy): domain Bacteria; phylum Bacteroidota; class Bacteroidia; order Bacteroidales; family Bacteroidaceae; genus Prevotella. Next base: position 46,060 of record CAMOEW010000001.1, on the reverse strand, counting down.
GGTGCCAGGAATATCGGCCTGTCTCCGAATTCTATGTTTCCAATCTTCATATAATTAAATGGTATGTTCCTCCGGCAAGTGGTTTTACTATACCTTTCATCTCCAATTGGAAGAGAATGGCTGTTAACTTGCCGATGGGTATGTTCGACTGCACGGAAAGAATGTTCAGTTGTATGTCGTTGTGCTTGATAAGGATATTTACTACCGTCTGTTCGTCGGCGCCCATGTCAGGGAATAATTGGCGTTCTATCCCTTCATGCTGTGCTTTCTTCAGTTCGGTATCGTTCTGCCATCCCATCGCCTTTACAAAGTCGGAAGCATTCGAAATTAGTGCTGCACCATTGTCGCGGATAAGATTGTTGCAACCCTCGCTGGTGAATGACGTTACAGAGCCGGGGAAGGCAAATACGTCGCGGTTGTAGCTGCGTGCTATGTCGCATGTTATCAGTCCACCGCCCTTGGCAGCACTTTCTACGAGCACTGTGGCATCGCTCATGCCGGCCACAATCCGGTTGCGACGCACGAAATTCACTTTGTCGGCGTTGGTTTGGCTCATGAACTCTGTTATCAGTCCGCCATGCTTTACCATTTCTGCTGCTGTATCTCTATGACGTGGAGGATAGAGCTGGTCAAGTCCGTGGGCAAGCACTCCTAATGTATCATATCCGGCGGCGAGCGATTCCCTGTGAGCACAGATGTCGATGCCGTATGCAAGTCCACTGATGACGAGCACCTTAGGACACATCTGTCTCAGGTCGGCAATAAAGCGTCGGATGATGTCCTGACCGTAGGTGGTGCAGCGGCGTGTACCTACGATATTGATAACGTGCTGCTGATTAAGGTCGGCAGTGCCTTTGTAATACATGATTATTGGTGCGTCATCGCACTCTTTCATGCGTTGGGGATAGTTTGGGTCGTTGAGCGTGAGGGCATGGATTCCATGGCGGCTGATAAATTCCATCTCGGCATTTGAGCGGGTGAGTGCATCGCTCCAGTTGTCAAGAGCAGCAATCAGTCGCGGAGTGGCATCGGGTATGATGTCGCCGATGTCGTGCCTGTGCTCATATATCGAGGTGCAGCTTCCTAAAGAGCGGTAAAGCTCCAGTGCTGTTTGGAAGTTGAATCCGCTGAGGCGTGTCAGCGCCATGGCGTATAGAATCTCGTCACTCATTGATGTATGGTTTAAATGCTTCGTCGTATTCAGTACTTTCGGCAAGTCGGCCGTTGACTATGCATACGAGCATGACGTTGGCACGGAAAATCATCTTCTCTCTCTGTTCTTCAGGGAAAAACTTGAAGAAGTCCTGATGGAAGATATATTTAAAACCGTCTTTCTCAATCCATAGCCTCGATATGAACTTATCGTCGCACTGAAGTGGAATCTTGTATTCTAGTTTCATTCGTGCCACCACAGCATCAATTCCACGGCGGTGCATCTCGGCAAAACTCAGTCCGCACTTCTGCAGGAATAGATGGCGTGTGTGTTCGGCATAATGCAGGTAGTTCGCATTATTCACTATCCCTTCGATGTCGCACTCATAGTCGCGTACTTCCATTTCTGTTTCAAAAACGTACTTCATTTCTTAATTCTTTATTCTCTACTATTGCGATGCCAGAAGCGTCGGCTCCTAACTTTTCAGATATTCATAACCAATGCGGCAACGCAGGCAGTCGCGGCGGTCGCAGTATTCTTTTTTGAGTTGGATAAGAGCCTGGCTGTCGCTTGCACTTTTTACCTTTAGTCCACAGTCCTGCCACATGCGGATAATCTTATTGCTTTCGGGCTTCAGACCTTCGAGGATGTCGAACGCACGGTCGCACAATGGCTCGTTGCCAGTATGACGGCCGTAAGCAAAGAGTATGGGTACTACAGTATTTATGTACAGCAGATTCAGCGAGAATGGCGAGAGATTTTTCTCGTTCTTCATGCTCTCAGACCCGAAGGCGAAGTGTGTTTCCCAGTAAGGTGTGACGTGCGTGTGAAGCATCTCCGACATTTGTGGAATAATGCCCTTTTCGCCTGTTGCTTTGCCACATTCGATAATTTTGCTAAGCGAGCATCGCTGTTCGTAGTAAAGCATAGCCATTTGCGCAATACGTATGTGTGGGAAATTCTGTGGTCGCAGTCTCAGAAATCTCCACTGTTTGAAGTCTATTGGCTGAAGCGAGAACTTATGTGCCAGATAGAGATACTCATTACGCAGTTTAACAAAATATCCGTCGTTGAGTGCATCGCGTTGGTAGCGCTCGGGAACGGCCTCTAACTGTAGTAGTCCTGCCTGTCCGAAGAATATTGCTTCAATTTGGAACAGGCTGTCTCGATGGTGAGCAATGGCATTCAGAGGAATGTGTGCCGCCCATTCCTCAAAGGCTTCGCCATTAATGCCGAAACCGAAGTTTCGGGCAAGTGTCATGAAGAATGCTCCTTCCCATGAACCGTCTAAGCGTTCGGCACGCTTTTCTATAGCTGTGGTTTTATGTTCCAGTCGTTCTGTCTGAAGTGCCGACATCCATGAATGTATTGTCAGTGCCGACAGATTAGGGATAATTTTGTAGCATGGAGGATAGAAATCGGTGGTTATCAGCTCTCGATAATGACTTCTTACTTTTTCCGGCACGTCAAGCACAATCTGTGGCACGGTCTGACCGTTGCTCCTCATAACTTCTGCATCGGCATTTCCTGTAACATGTAGAATCACGTTGTCATAGTTACGATCGTGGTCGTGTCTGTGAATATACCAGTCGCTTGATTTGTCATGGATTTCAACGTTTCCCACCCATAGTTCATTGTCAAGCTTCACCTTGGCATTAAAGAAATCAGGTCCAGCATTGTGATTATGCAATCCTGGGTCAATCACTTCCACGTGTTTACCTTCGGTAGTTTGCAGTTCCTTCAGTGGAAACATCTTATGCTTCCAAACGTAATGCAACAGTTGCTCCATAAAAGTCTATTTGGGTTGTTCTGCTTTCAGTTTTTCTATGCCTCCGGTCACTGGGCTTAATGTGAGTTGTGTGGTGAAGCGTTTGTTGAATAGGTCGCCGCTAAGCAACTCCACATTACCGAACTGGCCTGCAGGGAAGTCCATCTCGACCAATGTTTCAGCACCCCTTGTTACAGAAGCATGTGCTTTGCCTGGAACATTGACATAGATGCCTTCCTCGTGGATTTTTGGCTTGGCTTTCGGGTCAACGACAGGAGTCGGGACAGTATGTAGGTTCTCTATAGATATGTAATAAGGAACACCTGAAAGATCGTCTGCATCAACGATACCGAGTTTTTGCGATAACCGGAAGAGCACAGTTTTTTTCAGTTCTTTGTCAGGACTTACGGTTACTGTTGTCTCAATGGTGTCTTTTTCTGTGGTTCCGGTGAACATTGATGTGAGTGCCTGCTCCTGTGCGTCCATGCTCGCAAACATCAGTCGCAATTGTTCGCCGTCTTTTGGCATGTTGTCGGCCTGTCCGCGACTGAGCAGATTACGACTCTCGCGGATTTCGTAAATGTCTTGTGCTGTCAGTTCCGCCATTTTTGCCTTGCTTCCTGCTGCCAGTATTTCCGGATTCATGTAGTCGCGAGGGTTTGTCTTCTTCGGTTTGCGTGCCGGAACGAAAGGAATAGGTTCTTCCTGTGTCTTTCCGGAGGCGTTTATTGCAAGCAGGACTCCGTTGTCTGTCAGCTGTATGTTTGATGCTGCAGTTTTTGCATTGAACTTCACAGCGAAGCATTTCGATGTGTCGGCCACTCCTATAGTGTGCATTTTTATATTGACTACGCGGAAAGTAGTCTGCGCCTCAGTCTCTGCCGCGATACGCAGATAGCGATTGGAATATAAGGCAAAGTCACCTGGAGTGAAGGTGGTCTTTTCAACAAGTAGCGTCACTCTTACTGCCGTTTTCGGAAGATAGTATATCGCGCCTTCAGGTGTAACGCCAGGTCGGTATTTGCTGATATCTGTTTGTGCGGCTAAGCTGCTAAAGGACAATGAATAAATGATAATGGATAAGTTTATCAACAGCCTTTTCATATTTTATTAACTCCTAATTCTTTATACGCCTCTGGCAGACAGTCGATGATGTCAGATGCCATAAGGCTCTCTTCACCCATCTTCTTAGCTGCAATATTCCCCGCAAGACCGTGGATATAAATGCCTATGATACAGGCATCATTCCGCTCATATCCCCTTGCCAGCAGGCCTGTAATAATACCTGTCAGCACATCGCCGCTGCCTGCGGTTGCCATGCCGGCATTGCCGCTGGTGTTGAAGGTGGTATGTCCGTCGGGAGCACACAGGGCAGTATATCTTCCTTTAAGAATAACGTACGACTGCAGGTGTTGGGCCAGTTCGTGGGCTTTCGACAGCCGCTCGTAGCTGTCAGCAGAGTGTCCCTGCATACGGTCAAACTCTTTTGGATGAGGTGTCATGATTATTCCTTTTGGTAGTTGCTGAATCCACGACCGGTGATTTGCAAGCATGTTCAGGGCATCAGCATCAATGACGATAGGACATTGCGTGCGGCGTATCTGTGCAATCATAGCTATGGCACAGTTCTCACTCTGTCCTAATCCCGGACCTATGCCTACTGCCTGAAAGTCCTCTGTATCTACTGCTTCTGAGAAAATAGTCTCTTCCTTGTCTATTTGTACTATGGCTTCGGGAACAGCGACCTGCATCATTATCACATTGCGGCGTGGTGTGTGCGCCGTTACTTTTCCCACTCCAGAGCGCAGGCAGGCTTTTGTGGCAAGAATTGAAGCTCCGCCCATGCCATAGCTTCCGGCAACAAGCAATGCATGACCCATATTGCCCTTGTGTACGAACGGCGAACGTGGTAGTAATCTCTTCCTCACGTCATTTATGTCAAGAAGTGTGAATTGTGAGTCGATTTTCTCAATGCCTTCTTTGCTCAGATTTATGTCGAGAACAATCAGTTCGCCGATATTCACTTGGTTCTCGGGGAAAAGGAATGCAAGCTTTGTCATCTGTAAAGTCAGCGTTAAATCGGCACGGATGATGTTTGCCCGGATATTGTATGTGTTGTCTTCTGTCATAAGACCTGACGGAACATCGATGCTTGCCACCTTTGCCGCCGATGAGTTTATGTATTTCACGAGCGATGCAAAGCCGCCTGAGAGCGGTTTGTTAAGTCCGGAGCCGAATAGACCGTCGATGACAAGCATGTCGGCTTCCAACTTTGGCGGGTCGAATTCCTGAGTTACTTCCGTAAATTTTGCCTTGCGTATTTCAGTGAGCCTATTTTTATTTGTTGCACAGTCGGGCGACAGTTGCCGGTTGATATTGAACAGGAATGTTTCAACGTTATACCCCAGTTCAATGAGCATCCGTGCTACGGCGAGTGCGTCGCCGCCATTATTGCCTGGCCCGGCGAATACCACAATTGCAGTGGCTGATGTCCATCGTTCCGTAATGGCTTTTGTAATGGCTTTTGCCGCACGTTCCATCAAGTCGAGGGAACATATCGGCTCATGCTCAATTGTATATCTGTCAAGTTCACGTATCTGTGATCCGGTGAATAATTTCATAATAAATCTAATTTACGGCATACAGTGCGTTGACTGTCGTTATTGAGTAATCAATGGCAAAGATACACAATTCTTTTGAATTAAATATATTTAGATACAAAAATTTAATAAAAGAAGTGCTTTTTGGATATTTATTGCAGAATAAATGAAATTTTTTTTGTACTTTTGCAACGAAATAGTCTATGAATACAATGAGTAGAGTAACATTATTTGATAAAACGTTTGAAACTTCAATTCCCGAGGCAGATATTAAGTCGCGTGTGAAAGAACTTGCTGCTGCAATCAGTAAGGACATGGAGGGAAGGAACCCATTGTTCATCTGTGTCCTCAACGGGGCATTTGTCTTCGCTGCCGATTTGTTGAGGGAGATAACTATTCCCTGCGAGGTGACGTTTGTAAAGCTGGCCTCCTATCAGGGCACCATCTCATCAGGAAAGGTTCACGAAGTTCTGGGAATCAATGAGAACCTGTCTGGCCGTACAGTGGTTATCGTCGAGGATATTGTAGAGTCGGGTCGCACGATGAAGAAAATGATAGAGCAGTTGGGCACCCGCAATCCGAAATCAGTGCATATATGTACGCTGTTTGTTAAGCCCGACAAACTTGTGGAGCCGCTCGAAATTGAGTACAAGGCGTTCATCATCCCCAACGACTTCATAGTTGGCTATGGTCTGGACTACGACCAACAAGGTCGCAATCTTAAGGATATTTATACACTCGTTGATGATTGAAATCGCATATAACCAAGACATTAAGATACACAAGAATGAAGAATATCGTGATTTTTGGAGCTCCGGGTTCAGGAAAGGGTACTCAGAGCGACCTGATAATTGAGAAGTACGGTTTGGGGCATATCTCCACCGGCGACGTGCTTCGTAGTGAGATAAAAAAAGGTTCGCACCTCGGAAAGACAGCCCAGAGTTTCATCGACAATGGGCAACTCATTCCCGACGAGCTGATGGTGAATATTCTCGCCAAAGTCTATGACGGTTTTGGCAAGGTACATGCCGGTGTTATTTTCGACGGCTTTCCTCGTACAATCCCTCAGGCAGAAGCTCTAAAGAAGATGCTCAGCGAGCGTGGTCATAATGTGGCTGCAATGATTGAGCTTGATGTTCCCGAGGATGAATTGATGAAGAGGCTAATCAATCGTGGAAAAGAGAGCGGACGCGCCGATGATAATGAAGATACGATTAAGAAGCGCCTTGTAGTTTATCATAGTCAGACTCAGCCTCTGATAGAATGGTATAAAAACGAGGGTATCCATCATCATATCAATGGTCTTGGCAATCTTGACACAATCTTTGCTGATATCAGCAAGGTCATAGATGGGATAAAAGGTTGAGAAGTATAAAGGTTTAAGAGGAAAAAAAAAGAAACCGTGCCTGAGAGTAATTTTGTTGACTATGTGAAAATCTATTGTCGTTCCGGAAAGGGCGGCAGGGGTTCCATGCATCTGCGTCACGTTAAGTACAACCCCAATGGCGGTCCTGATGGAGGTGACGGTGGAAAGGGTGGTAGCATCATCCTGCGCGGTAACCATAATTACTGGACGCTGCTGCATCTGAAGTATGAGCGCCATATCTTTGCTGAGCATGGAGGTAATGGCGGTCGCGACAAACGGCATGGTACCGACGGCAAGGATGAATATGTTGATGTGCCTTGCGGAACCGTTGTCTATGATGCCGAAACAGGCAAGTATGTCTGCGATATTACTTACGACGGACAGGAAGTGATTCTGCTGAAAGGTGGGCGAGGAGGTCTGGGAAACTTCCAATTCCGCTCATCCACCAATCAGGCTCCACGCTTTGCCCAGCCTGGTGAGCCGATGCAGGAGATGACAGTAATCCTGGAGCTGAAACTGCTTGCTGATGTTGGTTTGGTGGGATTTCCTAACGCAGGTAAGTCAACGCTGTTGTCCACCCTGTCGAGTGCACGGCCAAAGATTGCCAACTATCCTTTTACTACGCTTGAGCCGTCGTTAGGTATCGTGGCTTACCGCGACCGTCAGTCGTTTGTCATGGCCGACATTCCCGGAATTATCGAGGGTGCAAGTGAGGGCAAGGGTCTCGGACTGCGGTTCTTGCGCCATATAGAACGCAACTCACTCCTTCTCTTTATGGTGCCTGGCGATACCGACGACATAAAGCGCGAATATGAGATTCTTCTAAGTGAGCTAAAGCAGTTTAATCCAGAGATGATGTCGAAACACCGCGTGCTGGCAGTTACTAAGTGCGACCTTCTTGACGAGGAGTTGATAGAGATGCTGCGTGCGACGTTGCCTACCGACCTTCCCGTAGTTTTTATATCGTCTGTGGCTCAGACTGGTCTTGATGAACTCAAAGACACTTTATGGCATGAGCTGAACAGCGAAAGTAACAAGCTTGCCGCGATAACGGCAGAAGAAACCATTGTTCATCGCGACAAGGATGTTAGCCTGTTCCGTCAGGAGATGCAAGATGAAGGTGAGGACGAGGATATTCAGTTCATCGACGACGATGAAGTGGAAGACCTTGAAGATTTTGAATACGATGAATAGCTGACTATATATAGAAATGGTTATGGCATTTAGAGGTGAAAAGAAGATTCTGATAGCTTTATGCTTCTTAATGTCTCTTTATATAGAGGCGGCAGAAGAGTTTTCTGCACTCGAACAGCAGCAGATAAGTATTGAGACGCCGGGCCTGTTCGACCGTTCTAATATGTTCACTGTCGATTTTGTCATGCTTCATCCGTCAGACTATTGTTTTCCGTTACCCGTGGGTAAGGCACGACTTCTGAAAGACTACAACGTAGAGATAAGCACTTCAAAGGGTGATGCCGTCAAGGCAATGTTTTCAGGAACGGTACGTTTGTCACGCCGACACCCACAGTTCGGAAACATTATTGTGATACGTCACGATAATGGTTTTGAAACTGTATATGGCGACAATGCCCAGAACCTTGTAAAAGTGGGCGAACGAGTGGATGCAGGTCAGACAATAGCCATTGTCGGAGGCAATGGCAACAACCATTACTGTACCTTTGCCATTATGATGAACGGAGGACGCGTAAATCCCGAAATGCTGATCTCACTGAAGACTCACCGCCTGTTCCGTCAGGTTATTATGTGCAAGAAAGGCACTTCATGGAATGTTGAGTTCAGTGTGGTGAAGGAAGACTTGAACAAGAACCAAGAAAACATGGTAAAGCCTTTTGCTAACGGCAGTACCTTCGTGCTTAATCTTGCCACAATTGGCCATGGAGAGTGGTGCTATCCTTTGCCCGATGCCCACGTCATCAGCGCTTACGGTTCACGTGGCGGCAAAAGACATACCGGCGTTGATATCAAGACAAGAGCCAACGATGCCATTTATGCTGCCTTCGACGGTGTAGTGACGTATTCTGCCAACTATTATGGCTATGGCAATCTGATAAGGATTCAGCACAATAATGGATTGGAAACATACTATAGTCATAACTCAAAGAACATGGTAAAGGCAGGTGATGTGGTGAAGGCCGGACAGAAGATAGCACTGACAGGGCGTACAGGACGTGCCACTACCGAGCATCTGCATTTTGAGACTCGCATCAATGGAAAACCTTTCGACCCTCAGAGAGTTTTCGACCATAACAGCCATTCGCTGCGTACTGACGAACTTACATTTGCCAAGAGCGGAAGAATAACGGCAAGGAAGCAAAAAAAATAAACGAAATAAAGCACAGAATATGAAACAGATTTTTCTAAATTGCAGGACAAGAGAGTGGATGAAATACTTCATAGCATTTTTCCTCATTATTTTTTTACCTATGTGTGTTTCTGCACAAGAGACGACATCTGGTATCACCGGTAAGATTGTGGCCGGTGGGGAAGAAGCCATAGGAGCTACTGTCAAAGCTGTTCACGAGGCTTCAGGAACAACATACGTTGGAGTGACCAATGCGCACGGACGGTTCTCCATCGAGGGAATGCGTCCCGGTGGTCCTTACAAAGTAGAAATCAGCTACATAGGTTTCAAGACTCGGGTGATTACGGGCGTGATGCTAAAGCTTGGCGACCTGAACGATTTGTCGGGTTCGATGGATGAGGATAGCGAGATGCTCAGGGATGTGGTGGTCACCGGCAAGCGCGGTTTAAACGCATCGAAGACCGGTGCGGCAGAGAGCTATCCGCTCGATTTTATCAATGACATGCCTTCAATCAGCCACAGCATAACTGATGTAGTGAAACAGAACCCACTGTTGCACGTGTCGCCCGATGGTGCCATGTCGTTTGCCGGAACCAACAACCGCTACAATCAGTTCCTTATCGACGGTGCATCAAACAATGATGTGTTCGGACTCTCGCACAGCGGATTCAATGGCGGACAGTCAGGCTCTCAGCCGGTGTCGCTTGAGACAATCGAACAGATACAGATAAATGTAGCCCCGTTTGATGTCCGCCTGAGTGGATTCACAGGCGGAAGCATCAATGCCATTTCCAAGAGTGGCTCCAACGAGTTTCATGGCTCGGTTTACGGGTTCGGCAACAATAAGAATCTGATAGGCCGCAGATATGAGCTTGCCGGTGGCGGCACGAGCGAGAAATACGATGACCAGCGCGAATATTTGCTGGGTCTGACTTTAGGCGGTCCGATTGTAAAGAACAGGCTTTTCTTCTTTGCCAATTTTGAGCATACCAGTAAGGAGTATTCCAATATGTACGGCATAGGCAGCGATGCCAGTACTGTTGATGCGTCAAAGGCTCTTGAGGCTCTCGAATATGTGCGTCAGTTGGCGCAGCGTCAGGGAGTAAATTTTACCGACGACTTCAACAATCCTGATGTATATACCAAATCCACCAAAGGAGGACTGAAGCTCGACTGGAACATCAACGACCGTCATAAAGCCAGTGTCCGCTGGCAGATAGTCGATTCCAAGCAGCTGACCTATGTCAGCAATGCCTCCGGTCTCGCCGGCAGCAATTATATGTTTGACTTCAAGTCGCTCACCAATAACGTTGCTTTTGAACTTCAGAGTAATTTCTCAAGTTCGTTGCGCAACGAGTTTCGCGTAACATATACTGCTGTGCGCGACGAGCGTGTTCCGGGCAATCCCGAGCCGATGATTGTTGTCAATGGCATAGGCAACGGCAGTGTTTATCTTGGTAACGACCGCTCGTCTATGGCAAACAGTATCAGTCAGAATGTGTGGCGTATCACCGACAACTTCACCTGGTATAAGGGCAACCATAGCATGACTTTCGGAACGAACAACGAGTTCTATAGTTTTGGCAATCTCTTCATTCAGGATATCTATGGCAGTTACTATTTCAACTCTCTTGACGACCTCCGCAACGGCAATATCAGCCGTTACCGCTATGGTCAGGCCAATGTCGAGGTGACAGGAGATCCAAAATGGAAGGCAGAGTTTGGTGCAGGACAATTGGGTTTCTATGCTCAGGATCGCTGGAGCGTTGCCAACGACTTTGAACTGACCTACGGTCTGCGTATGGACATTCCAATGTTTTTTGACACTCCGTCCGAAAATGCTGGTTTTAATCTCTTTGCCGCTACTCGTGGCTGGGGCATAGTGACAAATCATAAGATGAAGCGCACACCGCTGTGGAGTCCGCGCGTCGGTTTCCGCTGGAACATCACCGGCGACCGCCGCTATATACTTCGTGGAGGCGTGGGGGTTTTCACCGGACGCATTCCGTTTGTATGGTTACTCAATAATTTCTCGAATACGGGTATTCAGCTACAGTCTTACGACCAACGGAATCCTTCCACACTCAATCTGATACTCGATCCCAACGGTCAGCAACCTAACGTCGCGTCATTGGCAGCATCAGGTTCGCAGACTCTCAATGTCTTCGACGATGATTTCCGGTTCACGCAGTCGGCAAAGGTGGCACTCGGTCTCGATGCTACCCTTTGGGGTATCGACTGGACATTCGACGGTGTCTTTACCAAGACCATTAATGACATCAGCTACGAGAACCTTGCCGTTGAGCCAACGGGTCATACCTTAGGCGAAGTATCTGCCGAGCTGCCGTGGGAGACGCGTCTTATGATGGGTCGCGTCACCGGTGGCACCCCGTATTCGGCTATATATAAGCTCAGCAATACCGGCAAGGGATATAGTTATAGCCTGTCGCTGAAGGCTGAGAAGCACTTCGACTTCGGACTTGACGTCATGGCAAGCTACACTTTCACAAAATCGAAGAGTGTAAACAGCGGACTGGCAACCGTCGCTGCAACATCGTATCAATACAATGTCACGGCAGGCAACCCCAATGATGCCATGTTGCATTATTCTGCATTCAACCTCCCTCACGCCATCAATGCCACGGTATTCTATCGTAAGGAATATGGCAGCCGCAAGCAGTGGAAGACCACTGTCGGACTTATCTACAAGGGAACGAGCGGACAGCCTTATACATTATATTATAATGGTGATGTCAATGGCGACGGTGTTTATAATGACCTAATGTATATACCTACCGATGCACAGATCGACCAGATGACGTTCAAGGCTACCACAGATTATTCTTCTGACGTTCAGAAGGCCAATCTGAAAGCATGGCTTGCTGCCGACGACTATCTGAGCAAGCACCGTGGAGAGTATTACGACCGTTTCGCCGACAATGGGAAGTTCGAACACCATTTCGACCTTCACCTGGCACAGCGTTACCAGTTCCGTGTGGGTAAGATGACTCATGCCGTGGAACTTTCCATCGACATGCTCAACATCAGTAATCTGCTGAACAAGAAGTGGGGGCATTACACAAGCTCCAACGGATACGGCAACTTCTATGCTCCTCTGAATGCTTCTTACAGCAATGGCACAACAACCTATCAGTTCCTGCATACGCCTGACTACAAGATGTACGCGTATGACGACTACCTCTCCCGTTGGCGTGGTCAGATAGGTTTGAAATATACATTCTGAAATCTTAATAAAGGCGGAGTATGACCCGAAAAGACATTTATCAGTTAGTTGAGGCTCGCAATGAGGGTTGTGCCTCACATCTATACGACTATGTAATGCTTGCTGCCATAGTTGTGGGCATTACTCCACTGATGTTCAAGGGACATCATCCTTTGTTTTGGTGGTTTGACCTTGTCTCAGGCATCTGTTTTATTGTCGATTATATTTTGAGATGGCTGACGGCCGACATGAGCAGTAACAGGAAGGGATGGAAGGCATTCGTCGTTTATCCCTTTACGATAATGGCAATTATCGACCTTCTCTCAATACTCCCGACGCTAAACCTGCTAAGCCAAACGTTCAAAGTGGTTCGTGTGTCTCGTTTGCTGAAAGTGCTCAGGGTGTTCAAGTTCATCAGATATTTTGAGCCACTCGGGATTATACTTGCTGTCGTAAGGCGACAGAGGAATATTCTATACACGGTGCTTTCTTTAGCACTGTTCTACATCTTCATCACAGCCTTGATTATGTTTAATGCCGAAGAAGACATCAACCCAGAGACGGGCGAATACCTGTTCAGCAACTTCTTCGACGCTTTTTACTGGGCAGCGTGTACATTGACTACTGTGGGCTACGGTGATTTGTATCCAATTTCCAATGTGGGTCGTGTCATCAGCATCATCTCGTCTATGGTCGGCATAGCCATCATAGCACTTCCGTCGGGTATTATAACCGCAGGCTATTTGGACGAGATTAAGTCGAGAAAAGAGAAGAAGGGCAAAACTGAGGCAGAAACCTTACAATAGCCGCTTTGCGAAGTATCGCACTGGATACCATACCGAGAGGAAACCTGCTGCGATTACGGTGATGAAGATGAGCACGATGTCTGTGGGATGCACGCTCACAGGGTATGCATCTATGATGAATGTACCAGCCGACTTGCCAAGGCTCACTATTCCGAACTGCTGCTGTAGCCAGCATAGCAGCAGTCCGAGTAATACTCCTATCCATGCTCCCATAAAGGATATCATACGCCCTTCGAAAAGGAATATGTGCACTATCTGCCGGTCGTTGGCTCCAAGGTTGCGCAGTGTTACCACATCGTTTTTCTTGTCGATCATCAACATTGACAGTGAGCCGATGATGTTGAAGCAAGCCACTATCAGTATAAACGTAAGGAAAAGATAGGCAATGAGTTTCTCCACCTTCATGATGCGGAAGGTGTCGTCCTGCTGTTCATACCGGTCTTTTACGCTGTATTTGTCGCCGGCTATCTCCTTTATGCGGCTTTTGACCGCTTCGAAATCGCTTCCGTTTTTCAGTCGCAGTTCCAACGACGACAGCATTCCCTGACGGTCGAACAGACGGCGGGCGAAGCCAATGCTCGTTACGATGTAGTTGCGGTCGTATTTTGCCTGCATCACATTGAACAGCACACCCGGTGAATACAGTTCGTCTTCAACGAAGCCGTCGGTGGGATCGGTCATGTCGAGTTGCCCCTCGCGCCGTGGTGCAAAGATTTTCAGAGGATGCTCATAGTTATATCCTGTGGCGAGCACCTCGGCCAGCCGTATTCCGGGAATGCCGAAGTCGAGGTCGGCTGCATGAAGCTCGTATGTCCCTTCGCCCACGAGAATGTCACGGATATACGTCAGGCTGTCGAAGTTGTCGTCAACTCCTTTTATCATCACCATTGCCTGTCGGCCGTTGTACATTGCTATTGCCTGGTCTTCCACGCACTCCGTTGCCACCTCAATCTGCGGCAGACTCTTTATTTGTATGAGCAGAGGGTCGTCGGCTGGTGCTGCCTTTCCTTTCAGCGGCTCAATCTTCAGCTGTGGGTCGAAGTTGGTGAACAGTGATGCTATGAGGTCGTGGAATCCGTTGAACACACTTAGTGTTACCACAAGAGCCATGGTAGCTACTGCCACACCGGCAACACTGATGCCGCTGATGAGGTTGATGGCATGGGTGCTCTTCTTCGAGAACAGATACCTGCGGGCGATATAGAACGGGAAATTCACTTCTTCAGCAGTTCGTCTATGCGGTCGATGTAGTCAAGACTGTCGTCGATGAAGAACCGTAGCGCGGGAATGATGCGCAGCTGATGGCGCACGCGCGTTCCCAGTTCGTAGCGTATCGTCTTGTCGTTCGCATTGATGTTGTTCAGTATCTCCTCGCCTTTCTCGCTTGGGAAGACGCTCAGATAGGCGGTGCAGATGCTGAGGTCGGGCGACACTTTTACTCGTGTTACGCTTACCAGCACGCCGTGCATCATTCTTGTCTGTTCTTGGAATATCACGCTCAGCTCTTTCTGAAGCAGGCGTGCAATCTTGTTTTGCCTTGTTTCTTGCATTGTCCTTTCTCCTTTCTCTTCAAATTTACTTCTGTATAACTAAAGAGTTATTCCGGATGCAAAGTTACGTTTTTTTCTTGAAATTGGCAATGTTTTTATCTTTTTTCTGTCAAAATGGACACAAAAGATGTGGTGCTGAATTGCTTCAATTCAGAATTCCCGTTGCTCCGAACGACAGCATTTCCACGATTTCAGAATTCCTATCGCTCCGAACGACAGCATTTCCGCGGTTTCAGAATTCCCATTGCTCCGAACGACAGCATTTCCACGATTTCAGAATTCCTATCGCTCCGAACGACAGCATTTCCGCAATCTCAGAATTACGATTTCTTTGAAAAAATCAGAATCTATTTTCTTACTCTCGGCGTTTCGCTTCCGAAGAGATACTGGCGCTTGTAACCGCCGTAGTCAACGACAATCTTCTCGAATACTATTCCCGGATGCTTCGGATGTATGGTCAGACTGTGGTTGCTTCCGCTGCCGATGGGTAGTTCTACTGTGTTTTCAACCACGCGGCGAGCGATGGTAGGGTAGAACTCGCTGTACATATATGGCTGTCGGTCAACGAGGTTTCGGTTGAAGTTCACCGTCAGTGGTAAGCCGCCGTCGATGCTCACCTCATACTCATGTCCTCCACGGTTTTCAAAGTCGAGGGTTGATTTCACAATGACATGCACCTTCACTGTCTTCGGGGTGTTGTCAGGCAGCGTGAAGCGGTAGGTGAGCGTAGCGTCGCCAGTGGCATTGGTGTACGGTGTCAGTGCCACGCCGCTGAGTGTGCGGCCAAAGTCGGGATATATTGTCCATTGTGTTCCGTCGGTGGCTTTCGATTCAAAGAAGTGCTCTGCCTCCATTGCTATGTATCCGTTGGCAGCTTCGAAGGTGTAGCCACCCGTTGTTGTCACGTAGTCCACACGTTTCGTTTCGGGCAGCATGTCCTTCGGGAAGTTGTCGTTCCATGAACGGTAGCCAATGTGCTTCTGAATCATGTAGCCGTCCCATTTTCCTCCGGCAATGTCTTTGTTGTAGCTGCGGCATAGCAGCGAGTCGCGCCTGAAGCATTCGCCGACGCGCTCCGCCCAGGTGTTTGCCTCAGGCAGGTTGCGCTTCGCCAGGTAGCTGTTCATTGCCTGTGCGTAGTACATGTCATAGAGGTTCGCCATTGCCTGAATGGGGAATAGGACAGTCTGTCGGTAGAAGTCGTGTGCCTCCAGCGGTATGCGGTCTAAGAGTCGCAATGCCCGTAGTTCTAAGCGCTGGTAGTCGTCGGTTACGCTCTTCCATTCGCCTGTCTCGACATTGTATGTGTGAGCATCGAGCATCTCCGGCGTCACGCGTGCCATATATTTACAGTTTGTGTTGTAGATTTCGGATGCTTCTCGGGCAATAGACGATTGACGATTGTAAGTTAACGATGTTTCATTGCCGAGGTTTTCGGCGAAGAAACTACAAGTGTGGTCGATGATGTTCTGCTGGGTATATTCCTTTGGGTTCCATGCCATGTCCATGAACAGCTGGATGGGATATTCCATCGGCTTGAGGTCGCCCACGTTCAGAATCCACATTCGCTGAATGCCGAAGTCGTAGGCGAGTGACAGCTGTTCATACATCTGTTGTGTCTGTGTCACGTTCAACCACTTTGAATTGCGCGGTGCTCCTACGTAGTCCACGTGGTAGTAGAGTCCCCAACCGCCAGGATGCTTCCGCTCCTGTGCGTTTGGCACGCGTCGTACATTGCCCCAGTTGTCGTCGCAAAGCAGCATGATGACGTCGTCGGGTGCACGCATCCCCTTGTCGTAGTAGTCGAGCACCTCTTTATACAGAGCCCACACTTGGGTGGTCTGACGTGCCGGTTTCTTTGTCACGTCGGCAATTATTTTCCGCTGGTTCTCCACGATGCGCTGCAGAAGCCTGGTGTCGGCATCCGCGCTCATGGCCTCGTCGCCGTCGCCTCGCATACCTATCGTCACCATGTCCTCAGTGCCGTTCATGCGCTCTATGCCCTCGCGGAAGAACCGGTCCAGGTTGGTCTGGTTCTTTTCGTAGTTCCACGGGCCCCAGTCTTTGCGGCGGCGGGCATACTCCTGGTGGTTGCGTGCCATCGGTTCGTGGTGGCTCGTGCCCATGATGATACCCATGCGGTCGGCTGTCTTGCTGTTTTCAGGGTCGTCGGCATAGAACGCCCACTGCCACATTGCCGGCCACATCATGTTTCCCTTCAGTCGCAGTATTAGTTCGAACACTTTGGCGTAGAACTCATGCCCGCCGTAGTTTGTTCCAAAGGTGTTCTTCACCCATGTGGTCAGACAGGGAGCCTCGTCGTTGAGGAAGATGCCTCTGAATGCCACTGCTGGTTCGCCGTCGGTGTATGTCCCACGTTTCAGATATGCTTCAGCATGTTTCTCTATCGGAGCGTCGGCCCACCAGTACCATGGCGACACTCCCAACTGCCTGCTAAGCTCATAGATGCCATACACCGTTCCACGGCGGTCGCTGCCGGCAATGACGATGCGGTCGGCGTCGGTGGTGATGATGAACATCTCGCGCTTGCCCTTCAATCCATGTTTTTTCATGAGAGCATCTATCTCACGGTTCTTGCCGAGCGTTCCCACGAGGATGGGCGTTCCCTCGCCGTTGTTAGCACCCATCACGGCCTCCATGTCTTTCCTGAGGTTGGCGGCGGCAATCTTCACGCATTCGTAGTCGTTGCTGTCAACAACAATCAGAGCTCCCTTCAGCGATATGGCATCGCCTTCAGGAGAAAATGTTACGAACTGTGCAGCAGCACTGCAAATGGATAATTGGCAAAAGATGATGGATAAACTTATAAGCAGTTTCTTCATATCTGGATTCTTAATTATTAATTCTTAATCACCACTCCGCCATTGCTCGGAATGTCAACATGCAAGGTCTGCTTCTTTGAGATTTTCGCTGTGGTCAGCCGGTTATTCAGATATAGACTTACGCTGCTGCCCTTTTCCAGCATCGGAAGTGAGAGAGTCGTGCTCAGAGGTTCTTTGCCGGCGTTTACTCCTGCTATATACCATTTGTCGCCGCTACGACGGGCGAAGATTACGTAGCGACCCGGGTAGCCGTCGATGAATTGCAGTTCGTCCCACGTCGTAGGCACCGCCTTCATGAAGTCGATGGCCCATGATGGGGCGTCGGTGAGGTTGTTCGGAGCGAGGGCAAAGTGCTGCACGGCACTCTGGAAAAGCACCGCCGTAGCAAGGGCATACACGTCTGACGTAATGCGGCGAGTGCCTTTATTGTTGTTGGCATTGTAGAACTTGTTCAAGGCCGAGCCTCCAAAGTCCATCGAACCCACGGTATTGCGCGTGAAAGGGTATGTGGCTCCGCACGCCTTTGCCTCGTTGTCGTTGAACTCCTGGCCGAAGTGCAGATTCTCCGATGCGAGCACTGCTTCGGACGCAGCATAGTTCGGATACATCATCTCCCATCCACGCGGCAGTGTACATCCGTGGAAGATGACGAGCAGTCCGAACTCGTTGGCATCGGTAAGGATGTCTTCGTAGAGTTGCATCATCTGCTGTTTGTCGCCTCCGAAGAAATCAACCTTGATGCCTCGGATGCCGGTATCGTGCATCCATTTCATCTCGCGGCGTCGCTCGGCCTGGTGGTTCATCTTGCCGATAGGAGTCTGCGGAGCGTCATTCCAGGAGCCGTTGCTGTTATACCAGAGAAAAAGTCCCACGCCCTTTGAACGACCGTAGCGTGCCAGTTCGGCAATGCGGTCGTAGCCTATCTGCTTGTCCCAGAACGCATCGATGAGCACCGACTGATAGCCCATGGCAGCCGAGAAGTCGATGTAGCGCTTCTGCTCGTCGTAGTTGCATGAGCTGTCCATGCCGATGATCCACGACCATGTGCCCTTGCCGTAAGTGTATTCCTGCGACGCCTTGTATTTCGGGCTTACCAAGTCCCATGCTACGGTTGTCTCGGTGATGTCCTTGAGCGTGCCTATGGTGATGGTGCGCCAGGGGGTTGCGCATGGCAGTGATGTCTGTACTCCAGTTGAGCCCCATCCGTTGCATTCGTCTTCCTTAGGGAAGGCTATGGAGTAGGCGCCGTCGGAATACTGGAGGTGGCAGCCCACGTAACCGCCATCGGTGCCGGTCTCGGATATGAGTACCCATGCGGCTGGACTCTTGAACAGGCAGGGGAACGTATATCCGAATCCCCATCCGTTCTTGCCTATAGGCTCGTCGAAGGCGTAGCGCGTCTCGTAGCTTGGAGCTGTGCGTGCAAAGCCTGTCATCGCCTTCGACTGGGGGCAGAGAAACGATGTGGTGGCTTCGGGCAGACGGAACTCTGTGGTTTCCGCATTGATTACGGCTGCGATGGTGTTCTTCATCGGCAGCAGCTCGTAGCGGAATGCCACGTCGCGGTTGCTCACCTGAAAGCGGATGTTCATTGCCGGGCGGTCGTGCTGCGACAATTGTACCGTCAGGGCATTTGCATGATAGCTGACATGGCTCTGCTTGATATTCTTCAGGTCATAGTCACGCGTAACTTCCTCACCCGTAACATCAGTTAGTGTGAATCCGGAGGAGAGGTCGGCGCAATTCAGCTTCAGTCCTAATAGTGACGGACTAACCACTGTCTGCCCGTCGAGCCTCACTTCGTATTGTGGCTGTCCGTTGATATTATCCGATACTATCACTTGAATACGCTTGTCGGGACTCTCTACAGTGGCTTCGCGTGCCTGTGTGCTTACAATGCCTATAAGGGTGACGAATGTGAAAATGACTTTCCTCATAACTCTTTGAAACAAACTACTAACTACTATTTATGTAACTACTTGAATAGCGACTGAGCCATCTTCCACAGGCTGCGACGCCATGTGAGGAACTCATGGGCGGTGCCCTCGGAAACGTATGCCTCGGCATTGTAGCCGGCAGCCTTAAGGTCTTCTACTGCCTTGCGAACACCGTCGGGGCGCTCTTTCTCACCTGTACTGATAAAGATATAGTAGGGTTTCGTCTTGCCACCGGCATTCTGTATCTCCTGAGGATTATACATGGCACCGCTCATCAGGCCATAACTTCCGAACACCTCCGGACGGCGCAGGGTGATGGAATGTGTCTCCATGCTTCCCATCGACAGACCAGCCATGGCACGGTTCTTCTTGTCGGCTTTGGTCAGGAAATGGCTGTCAACGTAGGGAATGAGCTCATCTACGAGTACTGTCTCGAAATCCTTGATGTCGAAATTGCGCAGTCCGCCAACGCGCACGCCATTCGTCATGCCGTAGGTCATTACCACGATGAACGGCTTTGCTTTGCCGTCGGCGATAAGGTTGTCCATGATGAGGCCTGCCTTGCCCTGTACGGGCCATGATGTCTCGTTCTCGCCCCATCCGTGCTGAAGATAGAGAACGGGATAGCGCTGAACTTCTGTTTTTCCATTCTTCAGTTTCACTGTTTTTCCGTATCCGGCAGGAGTATATACATAAGCCGTGCGCAGCTGGTCGCCGCCTACCTTCGACGGGAACAGAATCTTCTGGATGTTGCCGTGCTCGATGTCGGTGCGTTCGGCGTAGATGGCCTCGTCCTTTGCAGGCACTTCAATGCCTCCCATCCAGCGGCTGCCGCCGTAGTAACTGTTCGTGCCGGGGTCAATCACCGTGGCACCGTCGATAGAAATTGTGTAGTAGTGGAATCCTTCGTCCTCAGGCTTCAGTGTAGTGCCCATCCACGAGCCGTCCTGTTGCTTGCGAAGCGGAGTGCCCTGCATACCTCCCCCCCAACCGGCAGAAGCGATGACGTAGCGAGCCTTGGGAGCATCGATGCGGAAGCGCACATAGCCTTGAGAGTTCACCTGAGGATAGTCGTATCCTGGCTGGCAGGTGCTGCACGGACGGAAGTCCTCTATGATTTGTGCATTATCGTAAGAGGGATTAAAGTCGCGGATGACGCGATAGGCGTTTTTCGGCTTGTAGTCGCTGTCAAATGGTAGAGGATAGTTGTTCGGGCCAAGCCAAGAGTCGCGGTCGCTGAGGTTCCAGAACGTCACACAGTCGATCTTGTCCTTATGATTTCTCAGCACACGGAACAATTCAGCATACTTTGCCTCCTGAAGCAGCTTCATGTCGTTGGTAATCTTCACGCCCTCGTTGCGGCTGAAGCGCAGCTGACCGCCCATCTCCTCGTTGATGCGGATGTCGAGCTCGGTAACGTGGATGTGGTCAACAATCTCAGAATATTTCTGAACGGCAGCCTCTATGTCTTCAACAGATGGGCCGTAGATGTTGTAATGACCCTGCATGCCTATGCCGTCGATAGGCACTCCGGCTGCCTTCATTTCCTTCACCATATTATATATACGGTCGCGCTTTGCCGGGTCGCACTCGTTGTAGTCGTTGTAGAACAATAGTGCGTTGGGGTCGGCTTCGCGTGCATATTCAAATGCCTTGCGTATGTATTCGTCGTTGCCGCATATCTTGTAGAAGTTTGACTCACGAAGAGGTTGTTTCACGTTGCGACCGCCGTCATTGATGGCCTCGTTGAACACATCCCAGCAGTAGATAATGTCCTTATAACGTTGCATGATGGTCTGGATGTGCTCTTTCATGCGCTTGAAGAGCACTTCTTTCTTCACAAACTTCTTCTTCTTGTCGTAGAACATCCAATCGGCCATCTGACTGTGCCACATCAGACAGTGCCCGCGCAGTTTGATGCCGTTCTTACGGCAGAAGTCGGCAATACGGTCGGCACGCTCCCAGTTCCATACTCCTTCTTGAGGATGCACCTCGCCGGGTTTCATGTCATTTTCGGCGGTGATGCTGTTGAACTCCTTCTTTACGAGGGATGCCTGCTGTTCATCGCTTACGTTTCTCTGGTTGACAGCGACACCTATAAGGAAGTAGTCCTTATAGGCATCCTTTAGTGATTGTGCTCCTTGTGCGCCGGCACTGATGAAAGCCAGTGCGCATAGCACTGTCGAAAATAGTTTTTTCATTGTGATGGTTGCTTTTATTTAATCAATATCTTCTTTCCATTCATTATGTATATACCTTTACCGGGCTTGGCAACCCTTCGACCTTGAAGGTCGTAGAGGGAATTATCGTTTATTCTTTCGCTAACGTTATCTTGCGAAACGCATACGTCGCGTATGCCTGTCTCGTCATACCATCCTGCTTTTTTTATCTGGTCGAGGAATACTCGTGTGCGGTTGGGGAAATAGTCATTGAGCAGCCGGTTTCGCTCTGTCATGTAATGTTCATCTACGGTATATCGCTTGCCTTTCGATGTATATGGATGAACAGCATAGCGGTAGTCGCCCCAGCGGGCTGCTTCCATATACAGCGGCATGTGGATAACATTGTAGATACTGTCCCAAACGGCTATCACATTAGTGGGAGTTAGCAGACCGTCGCCGGTGAGCAGCTCATGGGCACGACGCGTGTAGCGGCTGATGAATTTCGGGTTCTGCACCAGACAGTGGAAAAACTCTGTTGGCATACCGTGATTGACAAGGTCGAGCTTGTTGTCCCACAAACTCTCAAAGATAAGTTCTGTGTCCCAGCATACGAACTTAAAAGGCATGGGCTTAGAACCGTTGGCTGCCACTGCGAACCAATTGTGGTGATCCCAGTCGTTGTTGCCACCGAACTGGTTCAGAATCATATAGTCGATGAAATTATCGATGTCGAGCAGTTTCTCTATGGTGTCGTTGGGAACGCCGTTTTCGTCTTTGCCTTCCAACTGGTAATAGTACTTGTCGTCGCCAGCCATGCGTACCACGCGCTTCATACGGTTCCATTTGTCGAGCGTTCCCTCGGATGCCTCGACATGATTACCGCCTTCCTCTTCAATCTTGATAATGTCGTAGTCGCTTTTCTTGCCTCCGAAGTGCTGTTTGCCGTAGTTGTCGTCGAGACGTTCGGCAATGTTATACAGGCCCCAATACATTCCGTTGAGGAACAGATGGACGTAGAGGGCATCAGAGCAGATGCCGCTCATCTTCTTCTGCATACGTCGCATCCATACGTCGCGGGCATACTGAGCCTTAGTATGGTTGCTCGTTGACCAGTGCTGCCATGAGTTGCCGAAGTGACAACGGAACACAAGAGAGTTGAACTCCTGAGGCTCGTTCTCACCGAAGACGGGATATTCGAGTTTCGACGGACCGTAGTCTTTTTTAAACTTCACACGGAACGAGTGCTTTGGGTTCTTTTCTGCCAGACGGCCGTGTCCACCGTGCAGACGAAGGGCACAGTTGATGGAGAGGTCGTGGTTCTGAGGTCCACCAAAAAGCTCTATTGATGCTGGACGTTCCCAGCCGTTGCCGATGTTGTCGCCTACGGGTGTTCCGGTAAAGATGTATATGCCTCCCTTGACTGAGTCGCGTTCGTGGGAGAACAGGTTGTCCTTGTCAGTCACTATCGAGAGTATCGGCAGGCTGTGCAGACCTTCGAGAATCTTCGGACGGAGCGTAGCATTGGTGGTCATAGAGGGGTCCATGTCGTAGTCGGCAATGGCAGTGCCGTAAATTTGTGTGTAGTTTCCCCATGTGGTAGGGTATCCCTCGGGAGCTCCCTCTTGTGATAGCAGCGAACTTTCAAATATATATGTCTGCGTAGCCGGTGCCGATACCGTGGAGCCGTTCACCTCTATAGCCCTTAGGCATGTGGTCTTGTTTAGGGACACTGCTGCAGTATATTCTTTGCTCGCCGTCGTAGGTTCGGTTCCGTCAGTGGTGTAGTAAATCTTTGCCGAAGGCGATGATGCCGTCAGAGTGACACGGATATAGCTGCGGTTGAAGATGCCGTGCTTCGTTCCGAACTGTGGTTGGGCGTGCATTCCTAACATGTTGCACACAACCATGGTGATGATGGTTAAAATTCTCATGGTTTCACTTTATTTTATCCCAAGCAATCTTTCCTAAAAGCTCATATCCGGCAGGGTTCAGATGAAGCCAATCGCTTTGATACTGAGGAAGACAACAGTCGGGATGTGCAGGGTTGCGCGTGGCGGCATCGAAGTCGATGATGCCGTCGGCATCCTTGCATGAACGTATCCAATCGTTTACCACCTGACGCGTAGCTTCATGGAAATGCGAGGCATAGAAACTTTTTCCGAAAGCGGTGATGGTTGCGAGGTAAATCCTCATGCCATTGTTGTGAGCCTTGCGTATGAAAGTCTGGTAGGTGTGGATGAGAGAGTCGGCAACAACCTCATACTGCCCCTTCGCACCACCTATGTCATTGACACCGTAAAACACGATGAGGTCGGTTACACCTGTCTGTCCCAGCACGTCACGGTCGAAGCGAACACGCCCACAGTTCTGCCAGGGAGCCATGGTCATGCACGTGCCGCCGATACCAAGGTTCAGTACGCCCATCTTCCCCTCTGCGTTCTCAGCGAGAAAATCAGTCCAGCGATTTTGGGCATCGGTAGTCGTTCCGCGTCCGTCGGTGATTGAGTTGCCGAGTGCCACCACGCATCGGGGCCTTTCATCAGTGAGGACATCAAGACTGCTGATGTTATACCAATGTTCGAGGGTTTCGGCTGCTGTGAAGTCGGCCTTTGGCTTTCCTTCTCCTTCTATTATATAAGATGTGGTGCGAGAGCCACGGTGACAGGTTGCAGTATTAGGCACGTTGTCGCCATAGCTGATGGTGACTGCCAATCGCTGCAAGGGCTTTAGTTCGTAGTTGAGAGCATCGGAGATGACCGTCTTGCCTGCCTCGATGGTGATGTTCTTCTTTCCTGCGAACTTCAGGTATTTAGCACTCTTTGTATCAATGTGCCATGCACCGGAGGCGTCGGCGATATAAACAGCCTTGATGTCAACGGCCTGATGGCTGAACTCGTTTGAAAGTTTCAGCCGTAGGGTCTTGCCTCCGAGCGACACATGGATAATCTGCCGAAGCGTGCGGTTGGCAAGAGAGGTCTTTGGCATGTCGCCCTTACCGGGAGCCTCGGTAGCAGTAGCCCAGGTGCCCGTCCACTGCTGGGCGTTACAGGTTATCGCCACAACAGCTGCAAATATTATTAAAAGTCTCTTCATAGCCCTAATCACTTAATCATGACTTTTCGGATTGATCCGTCCTTCATCTTGATGATGTTAAGACCACGATGGAGAGTAGAACTCTTTATACCGCCGATGGTATAAATCTCATTTGTCGGGAATCCATTATCGTCTGACGAAGCACTGATGTCGTTTATGCCAGTAACAACTTTCGTCTTGGTAATGCGGCAGGTGGCAAGGAGGTACTCCGAGAAACCACCTGTGCTCTGGAAACGGATGACATAGTTTCCGGCTGTGCTTATGGTGAACTCCAGCTCACGAAGCTCGGCTGAAGAGATGTTGGCAGCAGTGTTACCATCGGCATTTGGCATTGCAACATATTCATTTGACTTGGCGATGACGGTATTTGTAGATGATAGAATCTGGGCAGTGTAAGTCGGTGTCCCCTTCCATGCTGCCATGTTGTATGTCAGTTTATACTTTCCTGGTTCGAGATTCAAACGATAGTCAGCCTGACGACCGTATTCTGCCATCGATTCACGCCAGTAGAGGGCTGCACCCTCAAAGCCGGTGAAGCCAGTCATGGTGCGGGCACCACTGCTATAGTTGTTTGGATATTGATGTATCTCGCTGCCACCCTGAACGGCTCTCCATCCAGCGGGGAAGTTTCCGCCGAGTACACCCTCGAATGTCATTTCATATACAGAGTTCAAGTTGGTAAACACCGGCTTCAAGATAACGCTGCCTTCTGGCATTACGAAGCTGTTGTCTTCGATGACGATATTGCCAAGGATAATCTGCCAACCGTCGAAACGATAACCCTCGTCGGCCTCTGCCGTAAGTGTCACGATGGAGTCGCACTCTGCTTCTGCGAGCGATGCTGATGCTGTGCCGCCTTCTGTCTGCTTGATAGTAATAGGATGTGAGATTACGGGAGCGGTGCGAATCTCTGCGCAAGGAGCGTAGGTAACGTTGTCGATGGTCAGCTCTGTGGCGCCACTGTTACGAAGCATCAGTCCGGTGACACCGGCTAGAAGTTCGACTTCAAATTTAGCCTTTCTCCATTTGTTGTAGCCCGTCTTGGTGATAGGTATTTTATACGTTGTTTTGTTGACAACTGCAGTCAGTTCACCCTCTCTTTCTTCGGTTGTCGTGTATCGAACGGCAATGGTATATTTGCCAGACGCTTTCACGTTGATTGAGTCGCGCAGAGCAGCCTGAGTGTTGGTGCCCATCTCTACAAATCCCATGGCTGTCTGTCCGCGAACATCACGGCGCTGGTTGTAGGCATCGGTTACAACAAAGTTCACGTTGCGGAAGTCCATATCCTCTGCTTCGGTGATGATATCGTCAATGTAAGGCTCGGGAGCTAACGGCTTTTCAAGCTCAGCAACCTCAATGTAGTCGCTTTTTTTGTCTGTTCCTGTACCGGAGCAATTGATGGTTATTTCAATAGGTCCCATGTGGTTTACCGTGACGGTATATTCCTTGTTTGCAGAATCCCACGTTCCGCGCGGCAGACGAGTGGTCTTTGTATCTGCACGCAGTTTGTACGTCATACTTGGCTGGCTTGTAACTCCTTTGACGATGATATAGTCATATACGATACTTGTGGTGTCGGAACGGTAGTTGTTCAAATATACTTCTATCTTGTCGGCATACTCATGGATTATACCAGTACCATATTTATTGTATTTCAGCGTGAGTGTGTCACAGCTGTTATACTGAAGGGGAATGTCGGCTGATACCTGTGTATTGCCAGCGAGACAGCTGAAAGGGAAGTATGTCACGAGTTCGTTCTTATGTCGTGCCACGAACATATCGCCCTTGCTCACCTCTGGGTAGAGACTGTTGAATTCTTGCACTTTCTTTGCCTGCGTGTTCCATCGGCTGCTGTACGCAGAACGCTTTACTTGAACGGGAATGCTCTTGGCAATGTCATCGTAGAGGGAGATGACGACAGGTATTGGTTGGTAGCGACCGGTCTTCTTGAAATAGCAGAAGTTGTCCATCCATTGACCGTTGTTGCGATTCATTGGATCGTCCTGTTTGTATAGGCCGTCGTAGAGGTCGCCGATAGAGGCATACGACTGTTCGTAGTTGTTATTGTTGATGTCGTTGAGAATAACCACCTTGTTGCGTCCTACCACTTCTTCGCGAGTTGGGATATATATGGTTCCGTCAATAACCTTGCGGAATATATCCTGCCAGCCGTTGGTGAAACCATTGAACTGTGCCCAGTTACGACGTTGGAAACCATTGACGGTGCTGCGGTTGATCTCATGGAAGTCTTCTGTCCAAATTAGTTCCGGACCATCCCATACGGCACCGCCGTTGATGGCAGTCTGTTCCATAACTGTTCCGAACCCCACGGCATTAGGATATTTAACTGGGTTCTTTCCCTCGCCGAAGAGAGCATCCATTGCACCGTTCCATCCACAGTTGTCGTAGCGTACACCATAGTTGGTGGCAAGACCAGAGATGAAAGGAGCGAGCGTAACGCTCTCGTTGTTGTAGAAACAGGAAGACGTGGTATATTTATATAGCCACAGACAGGCCTCCGGATAGTCATGGCAAGCCTTCAGCAAAGCGTTGTTGCGCTTCATCATGCCGATTGGGTTCAGACCGTGGCTCCAAATATTGCCACAGAAGCTGATGGTGAGAAAGCCGCCATACTTGTGGTGCATGGGTACGAGCTTGGAAAACAGTTCCAGACGAGATGCTTGGGTGCTGGAACTGTGGTCATTGGGTTCGTCGAAACCCCAGAATTGTTCGGCATAGTTCCAACCGAGAAAGTTCTTATAGCGTATAAAGAAATACTCGAAAGTGTCAAGCTCATCGTCCATTATATGGGTATGACCTCCACTGGCGGGCTGGCAGGTGAACCAAACATTGTTGGCGCAGCACACCGAAGCCCACGACTTATATGTCGGGATAGCAAGCTGAGGCTTCTGATAAATCTTCAAATCTTTGTCGTAGGAACAAGAGAGCGACAGATTGAAGCAAACGTATGGACGTATATCTTCGGGGATTAGGTCGATGATTTTCTGAGGGTCGGCATTGTTCCAGACATCGACGTGAATGAACCATAGCGGGTGGCGGTTGTCAATGGGACGGCGTTGCTGAGCCTCGGTCGGACTGACGAATGTGAAAATCATCACAAGCGTCATCACGGATTTCATGATGACGTTACTGAGCTTCTTTGAGCGGAAAATTTCTTTCATATCTCGATTTTATTTTAGTTTCCGCTGCAAAGGTACACCTTTTATACCGTAACTTTTTATCTATCCGTATCACATAGTTTCAAATTCGTATCACAGGTGCGCTATGTTTTTTGTAGATTATTTCACCTGCCATATCAGTAGTGAGATGCCTTTTTTCATTGGTTTTCCGGGCTTGCACACAAAGATTGAACGGTTGAGGAATTCATACTGGCTGTCTTTCGGGGCTTCGAAGCGCGGAGATGTTACAAAGTAAGGACTATCGTTGGGCTGGGAGTGGGCGAAGCCGACATTGCATACGTGGATTACGACACCGTCATCGGTGCGAATGTCATATTTGGCTTCCAGATTATTGGTATGTGTGGCGTTATCGTAGTATTGCTGGTCGCCGCCGCCGGGAATGATGGTGCCGCGTAGGCGCGGACCTTCGAAAGTACCTCCAGTGATTGGTATGAATTGCCGCTGACCACCTTCGATGGGCTGAATGTTGCGTGGAGCATCGAGTGTCACTTTCAGTTCCATGAGAAACTCCATACCTGGTACAATCTTCTCGTTCTTATCGCCGATAACGATGACCATTCCGCCACGTGGCTGAAGTGTTATACTATCAGTGTCAAAGCCTGTGGTATGATTGATGCTCCATTTTTCGTTCTCCTTGATACCATCTGCAAAAATTGTTGTGGGAACGTTCTTGAAATTGCCAAGTGATGAGAGATCGAGATTTATAGTTTGGGGTTCATCCTTGCCATTGAGAATGCCTACATACCAGCAGTTTCCGCATTTGCGAGCAAGAGCAACGTATTCACCAGGATAACCCGAAATAAGACGGGTGTCATCCCATGTGGTGGGCAGACTGCTGAGAAAATCACGAACGGCGGAAGGCTGGGCACCGTAACTTTCCGGACGGTCGGCAAGATGTTGCAAACCGCTCTCGAAGACTACGGTCAGTGCCAGTTCATGGGCATGGGTGGTAATATGCGGATGCTGTGAGTCGCTGAAGGTACAAGGGGTATAGTCCATCGAACCAATAACATTGCGGGTAAATGGAAGTGTCGTATTGTGACGAGCTGCCCGAGCGGTGAAGTCGGCGACATTATTATACCACTCAGCTCCATAGACTGCTTCTATCGACATTAGGTTGGGATAGGTGCGCTGCCATCCGCGTGGAATGGTGGCACCGTGGAAATTAACTATCAGATGGTGCCGTGCCGCGCATTCGAGTAGGTCGATGCAATATTGCATAGTAGGCTGTTTGTCGCCTGCAAAGAAGTCGATCTTTACGCCAGCTACGCCCTTATCTTCGAGCATTTGGAACTCACGTTCACGTTTCTCGGGATCGTTCAGTCTGTACTGGGGACCGGGGGCACCGTTTGTCCATGCCGTTGATGAATTGTACCATAAAATCGGTTTCACTCCGTGTTCATGAGCATAGCGTATAGCATCATCAACAGTTTTGCCGTTAGTCATCTCGTCCCATTCGGCATCTATTAGGACGTATGGCAGTTTCATCTCTGATGCCATGTCGATATATTTCTTGACTATGGTATAATCCTTAGAACCGTGGTTATAAGCCCAGTATATCCATGAAACTACGCCGGGATAATAAAAGCTGGAATCGTTAGTACTGTCACTCATATCGGTGATGAGTGTAGAAGCGATAATGGTCTTTAGGTCTCCTACGATGACACAGCGCCATGGCGAGTGCCATTCTCCGCTTATGTCAAGGTCGTTGCGGTCGGGACATACACGATATTCATCTTTGATTTTGTCGTTGTAGAGTGATGAGGCACTGTGGAATCGTTCAATGTTAGCTTCAGAGATAAGAACGAAACAATCTTTGCTGCTTTCGATAAGTGCAGGGTAGCCCCAATGTTTCTTGCCTGCTGCTCCACGGATTACTTTGATATCGTCGAGTTGGTCGCTGCCATCAGTGTTTAACGGAAAGAAGGCCTCGTAAGGCTCCGTCCATGGTTGCATCCATCGTCGTGTACCATCGGCAATACGATAAGTCGTTTCTTCCGAGGCAAGCCTTGTAGAGGGGAGATCACGAAGTACATATCTGAATGACACACCATCATTGGAGAGGCGGAACACAATATCAGTGTGTCTCTTTTTTGCATCTAAAAAAGTATAGACATACTCGTTCATACTGTATTCGCAATGGCGGCGTTTCCCAGTTTGCATATTATACTTTTCGCTGATCTTCTTTGGACCGACCTGCATCACAAACTTTAGGTTTTGCCCACCGCCATCAGTTGTGGCGACACCCGTGCGAATAATGTCGAGAACCTGCTGCTTTCCAGCCATCACCTTAAATGATGTGCCATCACGTAGAAGTTCTATCTGTCCGTTGGGCGATGTCGCCTTCTTGTCTTTTGCATCTATGTTGATGGTAATAACAATAAGCACCAACAAGATGGTTAATTTATTGATTGCGGCCATATCCTAAGTTAATAATGCTGTGTTGCCTGTTATTTGCAGAGCCTTATCTCCGTGATGCGTGGCGACTGGTTTTTCTCTGCAGCTGTCAGCGTGATAGTGGCTGTTCCTGTCGTTGCTGGGATTTCAGTGGTTATGATGCCGTCGTTGCCTACATTGAACATACCGAGGTTGTGACCGTTGATGCTTAGAAGTACTGGCTCACGGTCGCGGAAAGCACTAATACGCAGTTTTGTTGCCTCCGTGGCATTCATTTTATAGGTGAATGATGAACGGGTGCGACGCCAATGTGTTCCGCCATCGCTGCCGTTCCAGCTGCCTTGTCCCATGAAGAAGTGGTCGCTCTCCGACTGCTGTTCACCGCAAAACACTTTATCGGTGGTTGATGCTTCAAGGGCTTGACGCTCTCTCTCCTCTTTTGCTAACTGCTCGCTTCGTGCCGTCCAATCCTGCTGAGAATATACGGGGAAGTATATCTGGTAGCGGCATTCATATAATTGGTAGAAAGGCTGAAGTATCATGCCCTCGTATTGTGGAAGTGTGACGCCAGTAAGACGGAAGGTTATCGGACGGTTGCTGACAGGAGTGAGATGGCTTATCACATCATCTGCATTGCTGATGATTGCCGGCATTTGGTTCTGCGGTATCTGTGGTCCGTTGGCAATATGTCCGCCACGGCTGTCGTCGGCATACATTCCGTCCTGGCGGTCGGTTCCGATTTTTGCGGCAAGCACGATTGGACCATAGAGGAACGAATACTGTGGCTTGCCGTCTGGTGTGCTCATGGCAGTAAGGTGCATGGGAAGGTCAACATGGATCTTATCACCGTCCTGCCACTTGCGACTGACCACGATGTAGCCGCCTTCGGTCTTCGTATCTACGATGGTGCCGTTGATGCTGACTTTTATTCCGTCAGTCCACCACGGCTTGCGTATCTTTACCGCCATCTTACGGACTTTTTTGCTGTGGATGATGATGTCTGTTGATGGTTCTTGAGGGAAATGGTTCGACTGTTCTATCGTCATATTGTCCCATGTAAGTGTGGAAGGAATGAATAAGTTTACGATGAGGTCGCCACCTTGATGCGCATATATCATCTCACCGTAGCGAGCCGGATTTTCCAATCCTGTTCCCACACAACACCACATCGAAGTCTGAGGTTGAGAATAAACACGGTAATGACCCGAACGCATAGGAGTGAAATAAACGAATCCTCCCTGTACGGGGTTCATTATTGACAGAATGTGATTGTAGAGTGCACGCT
This sequence comes from uncultured Prevotella sp., assembly GCA_946612625.1. Classification (GTDB taxonomy): domain Bacteria; phylum Bacteroidota; class Bacteroidia; order Bacteroidales; family Bacteroidaceae; genus Prevotella. The sequence goes on along the minus strand of CAMOEW010000001.1, from coordinate 14,351 downwards.
CATAGTAGTCCATGTAGCGGATGTCATCGCTCGTTTGATAGAGCATCTTCGTCAGTCGCAGCATATTATATGTGTTGCAGCTCTCTGGTCCCTGCTCGCTGAGTAGCAACTGCGAGAAGTCGTTGGTGGGATTGAAGTGCTCACGCATAGAGTTGCCTCCGATGGAGACGCTGCGCTGTCCGATTACAACATCCCAAAAGAAGGCTGCTGCCCGATTCCAATCCTCAAGTCCTTCGAGGTCAGCTATTCGTTTATATCCGATGATTTTTGGAATCTGTGTATTGGCATGTTTGCCCGTGAGATTGTCTTCGCCCTTGAGTAGTGGATCGAGCATTCGGCGGTCGCTGAACTGATGGGCGAGACGAAGATATTTCTTGTTGCCGGTAAGTCCATATACGTCTGCAAATGTTTCATTGAGCCCTCCATGCTCTGAGCGTAACATCTCTTGAATCTGGTCGTCGGAGAGTTTGCTTACCTCGCTGATCATCCAATCGGTCAGCCGAATGAGCATTGTCTTTGCATTCTCGCGACCTGCCATCAGCCATGCATCGCGCAGTCCGGCATATATCTTGTGAATATTATAAAGGGGCACCCATCGATCGTTTAGTCCGAACGAGTTGGCGCGAATGTTTCCTTCGGCAATCTCATTCCATATTTTCAGTCCACCGGGAACACCCGACAGGTATCCGTTGCCCACTGCCTCCTGACAGCGTTGCAGTTCGCCGAGGAAATAGTCCATACGTGTCTCTATCTCCTTGTTGCCCGTGGCAGCATACATATATGCCAGGGCAGAGAGATAGTGGCCGCCGATATGTCCATCGAGGCCTGTGTTTTCCCAGTTGGTGTAGTTTTCTGCTTTTGGCTGTAGCCCGGCTCCTTTGAGATAAGGAGCAAGCAAACGATCGGCATCAAGACCAAGGAGGTAGTGGATGTCGTTCTGCTGATTTTTCAAAAACTGGCTGTCGCCCAGCCTTACACTGTTCACTGGGAACACATCTGTTTTGACAGTGAGTTCCTTTGCCATTGCCGACAAGCTCATCGTCAGGCACATACCAATAATTATACTTTTCATTTTATAGTGATTTTCTGTCCGGGCTTAGTAATGATGTCGTATTCATAGACTTTTTTTAGTTGTGAGTCGAGAACAGACAATTTGGAATTATTCTCTGGTCGTTTGATAGCTGCTGGCATTAGCAGTTTGTTTGGGCATGTACCTTGTGCCGTTGTCATGTCTTTTGCCGTGAGTGGAGTGTAGGAGCGCAGACGCAGTGTGCCTCCGATTGTCGAAGTGATAGTGGCAGAAGAGAGTTTTCCTGAGTGCCATTTCATATCGACGATGAATCCGCCGCGTGTTCGCAGTCCTTTCACCTCGCCCTCGCTCCAGCTGTCGGGGAGTGCGGGCAGAAGATGAACGGCTCCGTCGTGGCTTTGCAGCAGCATTTCGCAAATGCCTGCAGCACAGCCGAAGTTGCCGTCAATCTGGAATGGAGGGTGGGCATCGAAGAGGTTCGGATAGGTTCGTCCGTCGGGATATTGTTCTGCCAGTCTGTCTTCAGGCAGCAGATGCAGCATGTTCTTTATAATCTGGAAAGCATGGTTGCCGTCAAGCATTCGCGCCCAGAAATTTATCTTCCATCCGAGGCTCCATCCCGTAGCCATGTCGCCCCGTTGTGTTAGAGTGTTAGCGGCTGCCTTGAAGAGTTCGGGATGTGAATAGGGTGAAATCTGATTTGACGGATACAGACCATATAAATGTGACACATGACGGTGCTGATCCTTCGGATTGTCGGCATCGATGAGCCATTCCTGCAGCTGTCCATACTGTCCAATCTGCATAGGTGGCAGAAGGTTGAGGGCTTTTACAAGCCGTTGGCGATATTCTTCATCGTTCTTTTGGAGTGCATCTATTGCTCCGATGGTTTGTGATAATACGTCGAATACAATCTGATTATCCATCGTCGAGCCTGCGGTGACGTTGGTTCCTTTGCCTTTGGGACCGTGTTCGGGCGATACTGTTGGCACCGTCATCAGCCATCCGTATTTTGGATGCACCTGCATAAAGTCGAGCAAGAAGTCGGCAGCACCTTTAAGCACAGGGAAGTATTCCTCAAGGAATTTCTTATCGCCAGTGAATAGATAGTGCTGCCAAATATGCGTTGTAAGCCATGCTCCGCCAGTGGGGAACATTCCCCATGGTGTTCCGTCAACAGGACCGGCAATGCGCCAAAGGTCGGTATTGTGGTGGGCCACCCATCCGTCGCAGCCGTACATTGTGCGTGCGGTTTCGGCACCGGTTTCGCTAAGGTCGCGAATCATTGAGAACAGCGGCTGCTGTGTCTCGGCAAGATTACCGATGAGAGCAGGCCAGTAGTTCATCTCGGTATTGATGTTGATGGTATATTTCGAGTCCCACGGAGCATTCATTTTGTCGTTCCATACTCCCTGCAGGTTGCTCGGCTGTCCTCCGGGCTGTGATGACGAGATGAGCAGATAACGTCCATATTGCATCATCAGCGAGACCATATCGAGGTCACTGGCATCCTTCTCAAAGGCAACCACGCGTTTGTCGGTTTCCAGATTGGAGTTTGCCGACTTCGGCAGTGTCAGGCTGACGCGGTTGTACTGTTCTTGATACTTCTTGATGTGGTCGGCCAGCAGCTGTTTGTAGGACTTGTCCTTTACACTGGCCAGCGTCTGGTTGTTCTTCTTCACAAGTTGGCCGCTGATGTCTTTGTAGTTTACGAAGTTGGTGGCGGCGGTGATATAGAGTGTAGCGATGCTGGCATCGTCAACTGTCAGCTTATCTACACCATGCTTCACTTCACCGTCAGTCTCTACCATGACGCGGCACTCGGCCTTCAGTCCGGCCTTGATGCCCTCCTGCTCCACACCTTCGATAACAGCTGCCAGTTCGTTGACGGTACCGCTGATACCTTCTTGTTTGGAAATGGTAAACACTTGCTTCTGCAGCTGGGTGGTGAAATCAATATCAAATTCGAGTTCACCCTTTTTCGAGGACTCCAGCTGCACGATGATGATATTGTCGGTTTGCGAGGCAAAAACGGTACGCTCGTACTTTACACCATTATATTTATAGGACGTTGTAGTCAACGCGTTGCTCAAGTTCAGCTCGCGGTGGTATTCCTGAACATTCTTGTGACCCAACTTCAGTTTCAGGCTGCCCATCGGCAGAAAGCGCATACCGTGAGGTCCTGGGATGAAATATTTGTCAATGACCTTGCTGGCCTCGTATTCCTTACCTTCGAAGACAAGGCGGCGCACTTCGTCAAGATGAGCTTTCGACTCACGGCTGTTGTTGTTATGGGGCGAACCGCTCCAAAATGTTTCTTCGTTGATCTGTATCTGTTCTATGTCGGTGCCGCCATATACCATAGCTCCCAGATGAGAGTTACCTATAGGTAGAGCCTCAAGCCAATGTGTTGCCGGTTTGCTATAGTGCAATCGATGCTGTTGTGCCAACATAAAAGATGCAGGCAACAGAAATATTGCGATTAATAATAAGTTCTTTTTCATATTGCCTGCAAATTTACGAAATTATGTCGGTTGGCAAAAATTTTATCCTACAAATTGAACTGAATCATCTGCATGGAGTAGGCAGGCATTTCCACATTCATCCGCTTCGAGGCCTTGATGGTCTCAGTACGTGGAGTGATGGGCTGCTTGTCGAAGTTGTTCTCATCATCGGCGTTGCCGCTGATAGTGGTCTTGACAGCAGTCTTCTTCACTCCAAAGCGGCTCAAGTTGATGTCGGCCGTCTTGGAGTCGGCACTTGCATTGCAGAGCTTTACGAAGAGCTGACGAGTTTTAACATTAAGAACGACCGACTGTTCCTGAAGCGAGGTGCCGTCTTTGATTTTTACGCAATCACCATAATAGTATTGGCCTGCTGACTGTCCGAACATCTGTTGAACATAGTAGCTGCATGTCAGGTACGGACGCTCGTTGTCGAAGTAGATGAGATCCGGATTCCAGTTTGTGGCGTTTTTCTTGGCGAAGAGTGGGGCGTATGAAGTCATACATACTACATCGCCGTTGCGCTCTACATGCAGTAGATAGAGACCCTCTGCCAGTGCATCAATCAGTTTTTTGTCTTTTGCTGCATATTCGCCAAGATATACCTTTGTCTGTCGGTCGCGAGGATATTTGTCGTACTGGCGGCTCTCAAGGAAATACTTGTTCGGCTCGTAGTAGTGTTCGTCGATGATAGGCATACCTAATTCTTCGGCAAGCTTCCAACCAGCCTCATAGTCAGGGTTGCCGGGATGAGACCCTGGACCGGCAGTGCCGACGATAATAATTTCAGGATGAGCCTTTGTTACACGTTCGTACATGTATTTGAACCGTTCGATAAACTCGGGAGAAATTTTCTCCTCATTTCCTAAACCTAAATATTTTAGATTGAAGGGTTTTGGGTGGCCGGCATCGGCACGCATCTTTGCCCACTTCGACTTTTCGGGGTCGCCGTTAGCCCATTCTATGAGGTCGATGGCATCCTGCACCCATTCGTCCATCTCCGACATCGGGCAGGCATCCTGAGCTTGTGTAGGCCACATGTTCCAGCCGCCGTTGGCTCCCTGACAGTTGACACCGCATGGAAGTATTGGTACAGGTTGCATACCGAGGTCTTCACAGAACTGGAAATACTCGTAGTAACCTAATCCCATTGACTGATGATACCCCCACGTGTTCTTCAGTCCGATGCGTTCTTCGCGCGGACCTATGGTAGTCTTCCATCGGTAGGTGTTCCAGAAGCCGTCGCCACCGCCGTGGACAACACAACCGCCGGGGAAGCGCATGAACTTCGGGTGAAGATTTTCCAGGGCCTCGGCAAGGTCTTTTCGAAGGCCATGTCCTTTGTATGTGTCTTGAGGCATCAGCGAGAGCATGTCAACGTCAATGTCGCCGAGTGTAAGCGAAAGAATCTGCAGTGCAGCTTTTTTACTGTCAGCGTTGGGTGTGAGTACGGCAGAATATTTTTTCCACTGTGTATCGTTAACGTCGATTATAGTATCGGCAAGCAGTTTGGGATCTTTCCCGTGTCCTTGCGGTTCGACGAGGCAAATACGTAGTTGTTTTGCACTGCCGATGTTGCGCATGAATACAGAGAAGTCGTAGTTGGCGCCGGCCTTTACTGAGATGCCGTCGAAGCCGTCGTTCTGCAAGCCAAAGCCTTTCCAACCCTTGTAGTCTTTAAACTCTTTGACACGTTCTGTGTGAAGACGCATGTAGGTAGGGTTGTTTTTGTTCAGGCCGCCGGTCATTAAAACGTCCAGCTTTCCCAAGGAATGTCCTGGACGAATGATTTTCCATGCCGTGGAGGGTCCCCAGCCATTTCTCTCATTAGCGTTATACTCAAACGAACCGTTCTGCAGCAGTTCTGCATATAGACCACCGTCGGCCGAGCTGCTGATATCTTCAAAGAAGATACCGATAAGTTTGTCGCTGATTGCCTTGCCTCCGTAAGGTGCTTTCATTGTTTTCTGGGCTGTGATGCCCGTCGAGGTTAGCAACAGGGCTAATCCAAGGATTGTTTTCTTTACCATTGTAGTGTTAGTTTGTTTGATAGTAATTGTGATTAGATATTATTTTTATTTGAATATGAGCTGCGCAAACTGATATATGCTTTCGCGCCATACGGGCCATGTATGACCGCCGGGATATTCGTAGTAAGTGTATTGCAGGCCAATCTCGTCGAAGCGCTTCATCATTGCCTGGCAATTTTGGTAGGCGATGTCTTCCTTGCCGCCCATAGACAGCCAGAGCAGACGCAGATTTTTCTTATACGTAGAAAGCTGCTTCTCAATAGTGTCATAGTATAGGTCGCCGTTGGCCTCCTTCATCCACGGTGCTCCTCCTTTGAACCATCCGCTGCTGAATACGCCGGCATAGCCTACGAGGTCTGGGCGTGCCACGATGGCGTTGAGGGTATGAATGCCACCCATTGATAAACCGGCCAGGGCGCGATTCTCGATGCCTGCTTTCACACGGTAGTTATTCTCAACAAACGGAATGCCGTCTTCTGTAAGACAACGCGTGAAGTCTTTTGTGTTACCGTCCATCATTACAATAATCATAGGCATAGCCTTACCTTCGGCTATAAGATTGTCGAGAATCACGTCGCATAGACCCTGTTGGTTCCATCCTCGCTCGTCCTCGCCTCCACCATGCTGAAGGTAGAGAACAGGATATTTCTTCTTATCCTTATTATATGTCGGTGGCGTATATACATACATGGTTTTCCACACGTTGTCAACTTTTGAATAATAACGATGGCGCACGACACTGCCGTGGGGAACATCCTTCATCTGAAATCGTGGTGACTTCACCTCATCATAGGGAATCTCAAGTCCGCTGGTCATGGCACTGCATCCGTAGAATGACTCACTGTTGGGGTCGTTGACGGTTACGCCGTCAACCTTGAGCGAATAGTAATGGAATCCCTCACTTTGTGAATCGGTTACTCCTGTCCATTCACCATTCACGTCGCGCTGCATGTCGTAGGTCTTTCCGCTGATATCTACCTGCACCTTTCGAGCCTCTGGAGCCTTTATGCGGAAATAAGCGCGATGTTCGCTGTCGATCATCGGGAACTTGCGTCCCCTGATGTTTGAAGAGGCAGGTTTGGCGTCCGCAGGAATCTCTATGGGCTTGAATGTCTCGTAGCCTAACAGTTGAAGCATCTTTTCACCGTAGCGGCGTCCCAGTTCACGGTATCCGGCAGCATCGAAGTGCAGACGGTCTGGACCGTTGGTACAGCCTGCCGACGAGATTACCTGTGCCGTATGTAAAGTCTTGGGAAGCTCGTCAATCTGCTTATTCATTCTGATGCATTGTCCTTTTCCGTCGGCCTGGACTACCTCGCCTGCCAACAATGGAACCTCTTCGGGCTTCAGCTGAAGGTCGCCCAAAAGACGGTCGTAAACCTGCTGTACCATCGAAGCCCAACGCAGATCGCCGGTGTTCGACTCGCCCTGATGCATAAGCACACCCTTGATGACTCCGTCTTTTTGCGCTTTCTTGGCCAGTGTTACCAGTCGCTCATAAGGATTGTTGTCGTAGGCTTTGAGCATACCCACCATCCATTTGGGAGCACGCTTGACGTAATCGGCAATGCTGTCGGGCAGGAATCCCTGGATATGTATGCCTCCGATGGCAACATGAATTACTCCCACACGGATGTTGTCGGGAAGAGTCTGAATCATTGTGCGGCCAAAATAGTCGGCGGGTGTCAGACCGTTGTTGGGGCGGCATAGTGGAGGAATGGCTTCGCACCATTCTCCCATTTTTCGACCGCGTTGAGGGTCGTCAACGGCAGGCATGAGCAGGAAACGCGGACCGGGACTGACGAGGTCTTGAGCTTCAGGACGTGCTGCACCCTCCATGTTCGACTGTCCGAAACACAGAAAGATGTAAAAGTTCTTATCTACTTCGGCGCTCATAGTGTTAAATATTGTGACGAGTAGCATTGTCGTCAGAAAGGTTCTTAGTGGTTTCATTTTTTTTAAAGAGCTTTATTTAAATTTCCAATAGTCAAGACGCACATCACCTTTGGCATTGTCGAAGCAGATGTAAAGGTCGTGTACAGCGGTAGCCCCATTGACTTTTGTAGTATATTCCTTGTATCTTTCAGAGGAACCGGTAGGCTTGACGGTGAGTGTGCCGATGGCGGATCCATCGACAGCATCGAGTCGCAGTGTGATGTTGACGCTTCCAGTGGCAGCGGCAGCTATGGTGAACTGCTTCGCACCTTTATTTCCGAAGTCAACTCCGCGCACTCGTATATACTCGCCGTCGTTGATGTCGAATACATACATGTTCTTCTTGCCGGTAGAGTAGGGCATGTCTGTGATGACACCAGTGTTCTCGATGCCTATCTTGGATGTTTTAAGGCCCCAGCCCCATGCCATGGTCTCTGCCTCAACACGACGGTAGGGATTGAGCCATTCAAGCTGTTTCACTGGAGATTGGTCGAGCCAGTATGGCAGTTCGTCGATTGTTCCGTCAGCCCGATAGGTGATTTCTGAGACTGTCACTGAACGACGCTCGTGATGGATATAGCTCTCAAGATGCATCAAGTCGTAGTTCTGTCCGAAACAGTAGCTGTGTCCCTTGAAATCAACTATGCCTGGATGGTTGCCTCTGTCGCGGGGTGTGGGGCGCATGATGTAGCCTTTGCTCTCCCACGGTCCTGTGGGTGAGTCGCTCATGGCATAGCCTATAGCCTCAGGACAGCACGTGCTTGCATAGCCCAGATAGTATTTACCGTTGCGTTTGTAGAACCACGGACCTTCCTGATAGTGCTCTATGTGGTAAGGTATGTGGTGAACGCTGTCTTTCAGCGAAATCATGTCGTCGTTCAGTGGTGCATACATTGTGATGGGATTGCCCCAGTACATGTATGCCTGACCGTCGTCGTCGGTAAATACCGATGGGTCGATGTCGTACCAGTTTTTCTTGTCCCACACTATAGGTGCCCCAACGGTATCTTTAAACGGACCGTAGGGTGAGTCTGCCGTAAGCACTCCGATACCATGACCGTGAAGTGGGGCATAGAGATAATATTTGCCGTTGCGCTCAACCGTTTGGATTGCCCATGCTCCGTTGTCGCGACTGCGCCATTCGAAATCGCGCAGCGAAGCTACGGCTCCGTGTTCCGTCCAGTTCACCATGTCGGTAGTTGACCACAGAAGCCAGTCGTACATGAAGAATCCAGCAGAGCTCTTCTCGTTCACATCGGGAATTTCTTCGGGCGAGGCGTCGTGTGAGGTGAACAGGAATAGTGTGTCGCCTACGACGAGTGGTGCCGGATCGGCAGTGAACTTCGTTTGCATTGCGGGCATGTTCACCTGTTCAAGTGAGCGCAGTTCCCACCAGTCGAAGTTGAAGAGCTTTGGTCCTTTGCGGCCAGTGAATACGAGATAAAGGTCGCGGTTTCCGAGAGTTGACAGTACCGTACTCATTGGAGCAGTGATGTCGGCGGTAATGGTCTGCCACTGTTCCCATCCTCCGGTGCCGGAAATGTCAAGCTTCACAAGCAGCGGTCCCCTGACACTGTCAACATGCAGTTCGATGGCACCGCCGCGCAATCCGCTTGCCACACGTGCAGTGAACGTTCTTGGAATACGCTTTCCGAATGCCACATTCTGTAGCTTGATATAGTCGCCATTATTGATGTCGCTGACATATACACCAACCTGGTTGTTCTGCTCGGTCTTGATGCCTTTTGAGAATGCCATCGTCTCTGCCTCCACCTTGCGATATGGGTCGAAGGTGGCGATTGGCTTTACACCCTCGTCGGTGGGCAGGATGGTCGGGAACGAGCCATCAGCATTATATTTGAACTCTTCTACGGCGACACTACGTCCGAATCCGCCACCTTTTGGCAGCTTTCCTGTGTGGTAGAAGAAATAGCTGTGACCGTTGAAGTCGGCAACACCGCAGTGGTTGGTGAATGATTTTGTATCGCTCAGCGGCATAATCTCGCCTGCATACTTCCACGGGCCGACAGGTGATGTAGCGGTGCTGTACGAGATATGTTCAGGCACACCTCCGGCAGCGTACAGCAGTTGGTAAGTTCCGTTGCGTTTGGTGAGCCACGGTCCTTCGACATAGCTGTCTTTGTATTTCTTTCCTTTTTCGCGTTTGTCCATCGACGGCGACCCGAAGGCCTCCTCGGTCATGTCAATCTGTCCCAGCTCGCCCGAGTAGGAAATCATGTCGCGGTTGAGCTTGAGGTAATATACGCGCGGATTGCCCCACATTAGCCATGCCTGACCGTCGTCGTCGATGAATACAGTCGGGTCGATATGATCCCACGAGCCGTTCTCGAAGAGCGGTTTGCCCAGGGCATCACGGAAAGGACCTGTGGGCGAATCGCTTATGGCAACGCCGATGGCCATTCCTTTAGAGAGCCGCGAGTGGGCACATATATACCAGTAGAACTTACCATCGCGCTCGATACACTGGCTTGCCCATGCCCGGTCGTCGGCCCAGCGGAAACTTTCGAGTGCGAGTGGAGAGCCATGGTCCTGCCAGTTCACCATGTCTTTCGATGAGTAGATGCGCCATTCCTGCATCCAGAAGAAATCGGCATTATCTTCGTCGTGTCCGGTGTAAACATACATTGTTCCGTTGTGGACCATCGGTGCCGGGTCACTGGTGAACCATGTCTGCACGAAAGGATTCTGTGCAGCTATACTGCTAACGGATAATTGACAAATGATAATGGATAAACTTACCAGTAGCTTCTTCATATATTCTAAACTCTAAGTTTTTAACTCTTAACGTATTTTTTCCCGTTGATAATGTAGAGACCCTTTGGTAGCGTAGAGCGGTCTTTGCCCATGTTGCGTCCATTGAGGTCGTAGATAGTAGAATCGTTTATCCTTTCACCATTATTCATGCATGGAGTTTCGCTAATGCCGGCAATATCTCCTTCATGGCGAAGATATACATCGTCGAAGGTGATGGTGAGTGTGCTACTCCAGTTGTCGTTGGTGATGCTCAGCAATCCTTTGCAACCGTCGGCGAGTGTCTCCTTTGAGAGGTCGAAGACGACATTGAAGTTTTCGCGACGTGAGAAATCCACCGTACCATAGTCATGGCTCTTTGCCACTCCTGCATCGTTGACATAATAGAGAGTAGTCTTAGACGACGAGTAATTCATCGTTGAAGTGACGTTCCTGACCTGCATCACCAGCTTTTGGGTGTTTGCTGGCAATTGTATGTAGCCTTTGCCCGTTGCCATGTATGAACTTAGTAGCGAGTTGTTATGGTCGAATTTCACGGTCTTGCCTGAAAGCTTGTACCTTGTGCCGAAGCCGCTGTTGGTGGTTGGCTGTTCATCGAGTCGTACAAAAGTATTTACCAGTGGCGACTGTTCGTCGTCGTAACGGTCGCGCGATTTGTAGAACCTGACCGTAGAAACGCTTGATGCTGGTATGGTTACCTCTGGTGCAACAGTCTCTTCGGGCGTGAGATTTGTGATGCGCGGCGTGCTTGTGCTCTTGACAGTTGGCACCAGTACCCCTCTCTTCGTTGCAAACGGAAGGTCGAGTGTCACTTTTCGAGCCGTGCTTCCTGAATTGATGATAATTACCGCAATGGTGTCGTTCGTATCGTTGATATATGTTGAGCCTTCGAGTTGTACTGCTTCCTCGTCATACCATTTCGATTCCACACGTGTCATGCCTGTTACGAAATTTGAAAACTGTCGCATCACGTAGCCGCGCTTTGTGATACCTCCTGTAGATGTGCCGTTGGTGCCGTCGCCGATAAATCCATAGTACCTCTTGGCAGCGTAGTGAATCCACGCATTGAAATCGCCAAGCATGCAAGTATTGATACTGCGGGCGAAGTTGAAGATGTCTTTGTCCCAGTCGAAATTACGTGTGGTGTTCTCAATCTCATTCCAGTTGATGAGATACTCCGTCATCCATAAATCCTTACCCTTCTTAGCCAGGTTCTTGTAGGCTGTCTGGATGCCGCCATACTGATGGCCTCCGTAGATGTCGAAACACGGCAGGACATCATCTTTATTCAGTGCATTGGCGTATGAGTCGTTGATGGCAAGAGGCTCAGGAGCGATAATCTTGCAGCTGATCTGGCGACCGTAGAGCTTCACGAACTTCGCAATGCTGTCGGGTGCCCATAGGCAACCGGCATATTTGGCAGGCCAGTCGGGTTCGTTCTGGATGGAGATGGCATCAAGCGTCACTCCATTGTCGCGCAGGTATTCCACGTAATCATTGAGATATACGGCATAGTCTTTCCAGTGTTCACTCTTGAGATAGCCGTTGACGCCGTCTTGAGTCTGTGCATCGCTGGAATTGTTTGTCTTCCATTCGGCAGGCTGACCCCATGGCGATGCAAAGACTATCAGTCCTTTCTGCTTTGCATATTTTGCTGTGGCAAGTGAAGCTGGCCATGCATTACGTCCGATGGGAATATACAGTCGCATGATATTGCAGCCGATGGTGCTACCGGCTCCCCACACCTTGTCTATCTCGGCATTGGTCATGTGATTATACTGGAATGAGGGGCTGCATACGAAAGCCCCGAATCCAGTAATCTTCTGGTGGCGTACGGTGTCGATTTTCAGAACGGCAGTCTGAGCTGCTACGCTGCTAACGGATAATAGATAGATGATAAAGGATAAACTTATCAGCAGTTTCTTCATACTTTTACTTCATGTTTAACTCTTAATTGTTTTGGTGTCTGGAAGCGTTGCCTCCTAATTGTCAATCACTTTATATTCGAACGAATCTACATCGACAAAACCACCGGCCGTCTTCGTTGCATAGTTGAAGATTGCAAACTTTGTGCCCATAAAGAAGCGACGGTAGTCGAATATCATCTTATAGTCGTTGCCAATCTTTGTCCAACGACTGCCGTCGAAACTGTAGTAGAATGTGGCGATATCACGGTGTAGGGTGAAGTCTCCGTCTATGCGCAGCCAAACTTTCTTTCTCTTTATCTTTACGGCATCGCCCTGCTGTTCGCGCTTAACATCGGTGATTGCTTTTGAGCGGTTGTCGAGGCTGACATGTTCCGAGGTCATTGTCAGCATGGTAGTCTTGCCGTCGCGGGCGATGGTTAGCAGACCGCTGTCACCATTGAATGCCGAGAAGCCGGCACGGTCGCCATCGTTCATCTTGCTGATGTCGAGACACACTATGCCAGAACATTTAGGACCCTCCATGCGCTGTGTGACGGTGTTAGGTGCGTCGTAGATGGAATTGGCAGTGCGGCTGGTTTTCATACGGAGAAATCCTTGACGGTCTGTTAGCGACCACGCATTGTCAATGGGGTTGTGGTTCCACTGCCAGTGGAGACCGAGCTTTTCTGACGAGAAATCGTCGCTGTGGGTTATTTGGTTGTGCTTTGTTTCGCTGCCGCCAAATGGCATTGTCTCTGGCACTTTGCCACTGTCGTCGCCGAGCATCGGCCATCCGTCAACCCATCGGCAGGGCATCAGAGTGAGCACACGTCCTACACCCCCGCGATCTTGGAAGATGACGCCATACCACTGACCGTCTTTGCCATCAACGATTGTTCCCTGTCCCACATATGGGAAACCACCGAAATCAGAGAGCAGTACGACTTTCTTCTCCCACTGTCCCAGTAAGTCGTTGGTGCGGTAGCACACCTGTCGGCGCTTGCCTCCGGCAGGCCATGAGATCATGAGCAGGTAATATGTGCCGTCTTTTTTCACCATGCGGCTGCCCTCAAGGAGACCCGTTTCGTCTTTTTCGCGTTGGAAGATTTTACGGTGAGAACCTTCGACGACTGATTGGAGATCTTTGCTCAGTTCTACCATTTCTCCTGTGCCGAAGAATACATATACGCGGTCATCGTCGTCGAAGAAGAGTGATGCGTCGTGAAAATGGCGCAGGCGCGACACTATGGTCCACGGTCCTTCTGCTTTCGCTGCTGTCATGATATATGTTTCGCCGCCAGGATTGTCGTTGGGAGCAAAGAGCGCGTAGAAACGTCCGTTGTGGTACTTCAGCGAGGTTGCCCACTGTCCGCGACCATACACCGTTCCTTCGTTCATGTCGTATTTTGGAGAGTCGGTGAGTTTGTCGAAAAGATAGCCTATGGTTTCCCAGTCGGTGAAGTCGGTTGAACGCATGATGGGGGCTCCAGGCATAAGGTGCATAGTTGTTGATACGAGGTAATAATAGTCGCCCACGCGTATGACGTCTGGGTCGGGAACATCCGACCAGAGCATGGGGTTCTTAATCGTACCGCTAATAGATAACGAACAAACAATGATGGATAAACTTATCAGCAGGCGCTTCATTTTTTCAAGCTCTTGATTTTCACTTGCAAAATTACTAATAAAGTGTATAATTACAATATTTTCTTGTTTTTATTTTTTCTTTTTTTGTCTCATTACCAAAAATCATATAAATTGGTGTATCCTTGTCTTCCGCTTTTTACATATTATTTTAAATTCGGACCGAGCAAAACTTACAGAATAATGAAAAGTAAATTGTAAGCATTTGACGAGTTACAGGTTTTGCGAATTTTTGAATCGCAGAAATACCGTCGTCAGGAGCGATGCGAATTTCTGAATCGCGGAAATGCCGTCGTCAGGAGCGACGCGAATTCCTGAATCGCGGAAATGCCGTCGTCAGGATCGACGCGAATTTCTGAATCGCGGAAATGCTGTCGTCAGGAGCGACGCGGTATCCTGAGTCCGGATACCTGTTTCCAGCAAATTATCATTGACAGACTTGCCGGTCAATCCGACCGCAATACTTAAAATTTACGACGGCATTTCCGTGATTCGGATAATGCCGTCGCAAATTATACAGGGTGTTCAG